>NZ_JBUEFZ010000056.1:0-26970 GCF_054963715.1 Streptomyces sp. STAM6
CCGAGCCCGGAGGGGCCACACCCCCACCCGCCGGCAGGCACGGCACGCGCGCCCGGAAGGGGCAGGGGACTCACCGGCAGGCACCGGACACGCGCCCGGAAGGCGGCGGCTCTACCCGCCGGCAGGCACCGCACCCGCACCCGGAAGGGGCACCCCCACCTGCCGGCAGGCACCGAACGCGCACCGTGAGGGGCAGGCCCACCCGCCGGCAGGCACCGCACCCGCGGGGCTCAGGCGCCGGGGCCGGGCGTGGACTGGGCGGCGCGGCGGGCCAGGAGCGTGGTGGAGCGGCCGTCGAGGTAGGGGAGGACGACCGCCTGGCCACCCCACGCGCGCAGCACCTCCGCCTCCGGGAGGTCCTCCGCGGAGTAGTCGCCGCCCTTCACCCACACGTCCGGCCGCAGCCGGTTCAGCAGTTCCGCCGGGGTGTCGCCGTCGAAGACGGCCACGGCGTCGACGCTGCCGAGCCCGGCGAGGACGCGGGTGCGGTCGGCGACCGGGTTGAGCGGGCGGCCCGGGCCCTTGAGGCGGGCGACCGACGCGTCGGAGTTGACGCACACGATCAGGCAGTCGCCGATGCGGCGGGCGCTCTCCAGCAGGCCGACGTGGCCCGCGTGCAGCAGGTCGAAGCAGCCGCCGGTGGCCACGACGGTGCCTCCGCGTGCCCGGATCCGTTCCGCGAGCGCGAAGGCGTCCGACGCGGGGACGGTCCGGGACGTCCGGGACTCGACCCGTGCCGGGGACAGCCGCGGTGTGCGCCACAGCGCGGGGTTCCCCGCGCCGCCGGCGGCGACGAACGCGGCGGCTTCGGCCACGGCCCGCTGTACCGCTTCTTCGGGCAGGGCGCCGTCCGCCAGCGCAGCGGCGGTCGCGGCGGCGAGGCAGTCGCCGGCTCCGCAGGGGTCGCCGTCCGCCCGGTACGGCGCCGGGACGAGCATCGGTGTTCCCGCGCCGGGCCGGGTCAGCAGGACTCCGCGCTCGCCGAGCGTCACGGCCACGGCCGCCGCTCGCCAGCGTTCGGCGAGTTCGGCGCCCCGCTCGGCGTACGCGCGCAGTGATTCGCCGCCGCCGCCGCCGGGGCCGTCGCCGTCGCCGGGGCTCAGGGCGAGGGTTTCCCGGGCGTTGGGGGTGACGATCCGGGTGCCGGGCACGGGTGGGTCGCCTCGGGGATGGGGGTCCCACACGACCGGCACCCGGGGGGCGACCGCAGCCAGCTGATCGCGGACCGCGCGTGCGGTGTGCCGCCCGTAGTCGGCGACGAGTACGGCGTGGGCCCGGGCGAGGGTGTCGCGCACGAGGTCGTCCGGTTCGCCGGGGTCGCCGCCTCCGCGGTCGATCCGTACGAGGGGGCGGCCGCTCGCCAGTACCCGGGTCTTGACCGGGAGTGTGCCGTGCAGGGGAAGCTCCACCAGCCGGACCCGGCCGCTGAGGGAGCGGCGTACCGCCTCGCTGGCGGGGTCGTCGCCGAGCGCGGTCACGAGCACCACGTCCCGCCCGTCGCGCGCCGCCAGTGTGGCGGCCAGCCCCGCGCCGCCGGGCCGGCGCCGGTCGCCGGTGACGTCGACGACGGGTGCGGGAGCGTCCGGGGCGAGCCGGGTGGAGACGCCCTCGACGTCCTCGTCCAGCAGGACGTCGCCGACCACCACCAGCGGCTGACGGGTCGTCATGACATGCTCGGCGGTCATGACATCCTCCGGGGTGCGGCGGCGACGGCGCGCGTCGCCCCGGGGGCCCGGGCGGGCCGCGCGGCGGCCAGGTCGAAGCACTCGCAGAGCAGGTGCACGGCGACCAGATGGGCTTCCTGCACGGTCGCCGTCGAGTCGGCGTCCACGCACAGGGCCTCGTCGGCGGCCTCGGCCAGGGGGTTCGGACCGGGGCCGGTCATCGCCCACACCCGCAGTCCTGCCGCCCGGCCGGTCGCGGCGGCGGCGATGAGGTTGACGCTGCGGCCTGATGTGGACAGCAGGACGAGTACGTCGCCGGGGCGGCCGTGGGCCGACACCTGGCGTGCGTACACCTGGTCGAATCCGTAGTCGTTGGCGATGGCGGTCATGCTGGACGTCTCCGCGTGCAGCGCGATGGCCGAGTGGGCGGGACGCTCCCGCTGGTAGCGGCCGACGAGTTCGGCCGTGAGGTGCTGGGCCTGGGCGGCGCTGCCGCCGTTGCCTGCCGCCAGCAGCCGTCCGCCCACGGGGAGCACGGCGGCCAGCTCGGCGCCCCACTGTACGACCTGTTCCAGGCTCTGCCGCCGGAACCGGCCGAGGGCGTCCTGCAGCGACTGGCAGTGCCGCCGCGCCGCGTCGAGTGCGAGGGGAACTGTGGAATCCGTCATGGCGTTCGGGCGTGCCGCGTTCGACCGGGTCCGAGGGGACGACGGGACGTCGGAACGGGCGGGGCCCGCACCTCCTTCGGGTGTCGGGGACGACCGGGCGGGTCCGGGGCCGGGGGCCGGGGGCTGACGGGCCGGGGCAGCGGGATCAGAGGGCCTCGGCGGCCGCGGGCCGGGCGGCGAGCACCGCCGCGTACACCGCTTCGGTGGCCGCGGCGACTCTCGTCCAGTCGTAGCGGCTGAGCACCCGGCGGCGGCCCGCCGCTCCGCACGCCGCCCGCTGCTCCGGGTCCGCCAGGAGTTCGCCCACCGCGACGGCGAGCCCGTCCGGGTCGCGGGGCGGCACCAGCCGTCCGGTGAGCGGGTCGACGACCGTGTCGAGCTGGCCGCCCACCGCGCTGGCCACCACCGGCCGGCCGCAGGCCATGGCCTCCAGCGGCACGATGCCGAACGGCTCGTAGTCCGCCGGGCAGAGCACCACGTCGGCACTGCGCAGCAGCGGCGCGACCGCGTCACTGGGCACCCCGCCGGTGAACCGGACGCGTTCGGTGACCCCGGCCATCCGGGCGATGTCGCGCAGCCGGCGTACTTCGGGGTCGTGCGCGATCAGTTCCGCCGGGGGGCCGCCGACCAGGAGGAGTTCCGCGCCGGGCAGCCGGCGCAACGCCGTGATGGAGACGGCGGCGCCCTTGCGGGGCACGAGCCGGCCCAGCTGGACCAGCCGGTGGCGCCGGTCGCCGTCGCGCTCGGCCGCGGGGCCGTCGGGGGAGAACTGCTCGGTGTCCACACCGCACGGCACGACGCTCACCTTGTCGGGGCTGATGTGCATCCGGCTCAGCTCGTAGACCTCGTCGTGGCAGGTCGCGATCACCCGGTCGCAGCCCATGCCCACTTCGGTCTCGCAGGCGATCCGGGCGGGGGGGCTGGTGTCGGCGTGCCGCTGGTGCCGCCGCTTCACCGTGCCCAGCGCGTGGTACGTGTGCACCAGCGGAAGACCCAGCTCCCGGGCCGCCGGCAGGGACGCCAGTCCCGACATCCAGAAGTGGGAGTGCACCACGTCGGGAGGGCGTGCCCGCCAGGCGTGGGCCAGCCAGCGGCCGAACGCGGGCATGTACGGCAGCAGTTCGTCCTTGGGGACGGGCCCGGGAGGGCCGGCCGGCACATGGTGCACCTCGACCCCCGGCCGCAGGGGTATGAGCTCCGGCAGGTCGCGGGCGTCGCGCCGGGTGTAGACCGTGACCCGGTGGCCCCGGTCGGCGAGGGCGCCGGCCAGGCGCGCGACATGGACGTTCTGGCCGCCCGCGTCCACGCCGCCCAGGGCGGCGAGCGGGCTCGCGTGCTCCGAGACGAGCGCGATGCCGAGCGAGCCGGTGCCGTGGCCGTCGCGGGGGTCGATGGGGCCGAGGGATGTCATGAGCGCACCTCCGTCATCACGCGCTCCCAGTCGTTCAGGAAGCGCTTGAGCCCGTACCGTTCGAGTGCGGCCTGGCGGGCCCGGGCGCCGTCCTCGGCGGCCGCCTCGGGCTCGTGCAGGTACCGCTGTGCGGCGCGCGCCAGTACCTCGGGCCGGGTGGACAGCGTTCCCGCGCCGGGCGGCACGGCCTCGATCGCCTCGGTCGTGGCCAGCGCCACGACCGGCATGCCGAGGTGCATCGCCTCCAGCAGGGAGAGCCCCAGCGACGTCCAGCGCACCGGGTGCAGGTACAGCCGTCGCCGGGCCATCGCGGTGTGCAGTTCGCGCTGCGGAAGGTCGGCGGTGCGGCACCGGTCCTCGGGCAGACCGAGATGTGCGGCGAGGCCCGCCGTGCGCATCCCGAACACGTCCAGGGGCACCGCCTCGCTCAGCGCGGGCAGCAGATCGGTGCCGGTGTGGCGTCCCCGCCGGACCGGCTCGTTGACCACCACGGCGGCACGCGCGATCTGTCCGGTGTACTGGTGACCGGGGTCGACGATGCCGTGCTCGACCACTGCGGTGCGGACCCCGCCGTTGTCCCAGAACAGCCGGTTGAAGTGGGTGACGTGCACCAGCGTCAGGTCGGTGCGGTCGGCGCACGGGTGGCGTGTGTCCGGCACGTTCCCGTCCGGTGCGTTGTGCTCCAGGTAGACGGCCGGCACATCGCGGCCGGGGCGCCGCCCGCCCAGCCATCGCTCGGCGAGCTCCTGCTCGTGGGGGCGCTGGAGCACGACCAGGTCGACCGGCTCCTCCCGCAATTGTCCGGGGGAGACCTCGCGCACCGAGTCCGGCCAGGAGAAGGTCCGGGCGCGGCCCAGTCCGTCCGCGTCCCGGGTGGGTGTGACCGGCACGAGGTAGGTGTGCGGGCCCTGGACGAAGGCGGTCGTCCAGGAGCCGTGCACGTGCCACAGCAGGATGTTCATGGGTCGCTCCTCGCGTCAGCGGCGTCGATGGAGTCGGCGGTCGGCGGTCGGCGGTCGGCGGTCGGCGTTCGGCGGTCCGGCGGTCCGGCGGTCCGGCGGTTCGGCGGTTCGGCTGGATGTCGGGTCGGCGGGGCCGGTGGCCCGGTGGACTCGGCGTTGTCCGGAGGCGGCCGCCGCGTCGGGCGGGGCTGCCTCCGGGGGCGTCAGCGGGCGGCGTCGTCGGTGTCGTCGGAGCGGAAGAAGTCTCCGCGCCGGATCGCGTACGGGCCGATGGCCAGCAGGTCGACGGGCGACGACCCGAAGCACTCCAGGGCGTCGCGCGGGTCGTCCACCATGGGGCGTCCGGCCGTGTTCAGACTGGTGTTGACCACCACGGGGAGGCCCGTCAGCCGCTCGAACTCGCCCAGCATGCGCGCCACGAGCGGCTCGGCCGCCCGGTCCACGGTCTGGATGCGCGCGGTGCCGTCGACATGGACGACGGCCGGGATGCGCTCCCGCCACTCCGGCGCCACGTCGTGCACGAACAGCATGTACGGGCTGGGCAGCGGGCCGTCGAAGATCTCCCGGGCCCGGTCGGCGAGCACCATCGGCGCGACCGGCCGGAACTGCTCCCGGCCCTTGACGTCGTTGAGGCGTTCCAGATTGCCCGCGTGGCCCGGGTGTGCCAGCAGCGAGCGGTGGCCGAGCGCCCTCGGCCCGTACTCCGCCCGCCCCTGGAACCACGCGACGATCTGGTTGCCGGCCAGTGCCTTTGCGACGGTCGCGGCGATGTCCGCCGGCCGGTCGAAGGGCACGGCGGCCGTCTTGAGCCAGGCCCCCAGCTCCGCGTCGGTCCAGTCCCGGCCCAGGTCGGCACCGTTCATCGGCTCCGGACCGTCCCCGCCGCCGGCCGCCAGCAGCAGCGCGCCGCCCAGCGCGGTGCCCGCGTCACCGGCAGCGGGCTGCACCCACACGCGGGAGAAGGGCCCCTCGCGGGCGATCCGGGAGTTGGCCACGCAGTTGAGGGCCACACCACCCGCCATGGTGAGCAGCGTGTCGTGGGTCTGGCCGTGCACCCAGCGCACCAGATCGAGCAGTGTCTCCTCCAGGACGGCCTGCGCGCTGGCGGCCACGTCCGCGTGGTCCTGGGTCCATGCCTCGTCGGCGCCCCGGGGCGGGCACAGTTCGTGCCACGGCACCCCGGTGGCGTGGAAGCCGCCGTCGCCCGTCGGGTACACGTACCGGCGCAGCTCGTCCCGCATGCGCGGCCGGCCGTGGGAGGCCAGCGCCATCACCTTGAACTCGTCCGATGAGCGCAGGAATCCGAGGTGCTCGGTGAGCTCCTCGTAGACGAGGCCCAGCGAGTGCGGCAGCTCCTGGGCGTGGAGCGCCTCCAGACGGTCGTGGACCCGGCGCGCCGCGAGGTGCGAGGCGCGCTCGCCGCGCCCGTCGAGGACGAGCACCGAGGAGGTGTCGGCGCCCTCCGCTGCGAAGGCCCCGGACGCGGCGTGCGCCATGTGGTGGGGCACGAACCGCACGACGGCGGGGTCGAGGCCCGGGAGAGCCGCCTTGAGGAAGCCGGGTGCCTCACGCGCGTACGTCTGCCGCAGGGGGTCCCACGGGTCGTCCAGCCCCATCGTGTCGGCGGGACGGGCCAGCTCGGGGTCGTAGGAGTACGCCACGGCGTCGAGGTCCTGCGGGCGCAGCCCCGCCCGCTTCAGACACCACGCGGCGGCCATCTCGGGCAGTTCCCAGGCGGAGAACGGCACGGGCCGTTTCCCGTGCTTGCGCCTGGAGAAACGTTCCTCCTCCGCGGCGGCGACGGTCCGTCCGTCAATCACCAGCGCGGCGGCCGGATCGTGGAAGAGTGCGTTGATTCCGAGAATGCGCATGGGGTCCTGGCCTTTCGGCGAGTGGGGGAGAGGGCGGTGCTCAGGAGGCGCCGGCCGGGCGCCGGCCGCTCGGGAGCCGGAGGCTCAGGACGTGCCGTCCAGGTGGGCGCGGAACCAGGCGATGGTCCGGCGCAGGCCCTCCTCGGCGGCCACGCGCGGCTCCCACCCGAGCTTGTCGCGCGCCAGGGTGATGTCCGGGCAGCGCACCGCCGGGTCGTCCGTCGGCCGCTCGATGAAGCGGATCTCGGAACGGGAGCCGGTCAGTTCGATGACCAGCCGGGCCAGGTCGAGCATGGTGATCTCGTCCGGGTTGCCGATGTTCACCGGACCGCGCAGCCCGTGGGCCGCCGCCGCGAGAACGCCGCGGACGGTGTCGTCGACGTAGCACAGGGACCGGGTCTGCCGGCCGTCGCCCGTGACCGTGAGGGGCTCACCGGCCAGCGCCTGCCGGACGAAGGTGGGCACCGCCCGGCCGTCGTGGCCGCGCATCCTCGGGCCGTAGGTGTTGAACAGCCGGACGATCCCGGCGTCGGTGCCGTGCGCCTCCGCCTGCGCGGTCGTCAGCGCCTCGCCGAACCGCTTGGCCTCGTCGTACACGCTGCGCGGCCCGACCGGGTTCACATTGCCCCAGTAGCGCTCGTTCTGCGGGTGCTGCTGCGGGTCGCCGTACACCTCGGACGTCGAGGCGAGCAGGAAGCGGGCACCGGAGCGGTGCGCGAGCGCCAGCGCGTTCCGGGTGCCGAGGCTGCCGGTCTCCAGCGTGTGCAGCGGCAGCCGCAGGTAGTCGGCGGGCGACGCCGGGGAGGCGAAGTGCAGTACCAGATCGGGCGGGCGGCCGACCGTGAACGGTTCCGCGACGTTGGCCTCCAGCAGGGCGAACCCCGGACGGTCCCGCAGCGCGGACACGTTCTCCGGGCGGCCCGTGCTGAAGTCGTCGACGCAGGTGACCGCCGCGCCCGCGTCCAGCAGCGCGGCGCACAGATGGGAACCGACGAAGCCGGCGCCGCCGGTGACGACGGCGTGTTCCCAGCTGCGCGGGAAGGCGTTGTTCATCGGAGCTCCTCGTGACGGTGCGGATCGCGAACGACGTGACCTCGCCCCCCTGGAGCCCCTACGAGCCCTCGTCCAGACTGGGCCGAACGGGGGCGGAGGGCGCGGTGGTGTACGCCGTTGGAGTGGTCACGGACGGTGAGGGCGGCGCCTTCAGGGCGCTACCGTCTCCGTGATCAGCAGCTCGGCGAGCGCGGGCATGCCGCCCTCCTCCAGCGCGCGCCGCTGCAGATCGGCCGCCGTTCCCTGCTGCAGCAGCCGGTGCACCAGGGAGGTGACCTCCCGGGTGTCGCCGGAGTCCTCCAGAGCCGGGGTCAGGTGGTCGATCAGCTGGGCCAGGACGTCGCCGGCCCGGCGGGAACGGCCGTCCGGGTCCACGAGCAGACCGCTCAGGCCGAACCGGGCGGCGTGCCAGTTCGAGGCCTGGAGCAGCTCCGGGGTGCACTCCGGCACCGGGGCGCCCGCCTTCTCGTCCCGCAGGGCCGTGTCGACCATGGCCCGGACGAGGCCGGCGAACATCACCGCGTTGTCGGCCCGCAGCTGTACGTCGAGACAGCGCACCTCGACCGTGGGGAACCGCTCGGAGAGCCGGGCCTCCCAGTAGAGCTGGCCCGTGTCGCTGATGATCCCGGAGTCCACCAGCGTCCCGATGCGCCGCTGGTGGTCGTCGAGGCCGTAGAACCGCGGTGGTGGCCCGCTCACCGGCCAGCGGCCGAAGATCACGGTCCGCCAGCTGGCGAAGCCGGTGTCGTGGCCGTCCCACAGGGGGGAGTTCGCCGACATGGCCACCAGCGTGGGCAGCCAGACGCGGATCCGGTTCAGCACGGCGACACCGGCCTCCCGGTCGGGCACGGCCACGTGCACGTGCATGCCGTTGACCAGCTGTTCGGCGACCAGCTGCGGAGCCTGGGAGCGCATCGCCAGATAGCGGGCCGATTGGGTCACCGGTACCGGCGCCGTCTCCCGGAAGGGGGCGGTGGCGCAGGCGGCGATGCGGCAGCCGTTCTTCTCGGCGGCGCTGCCCAGAGCGTGGCGCAGGCGCAGGAGGTGGCCGCCGACCTCGTCGAGGTCCGTGCACACGGGCGTGGCCACCTCGACCTGGGCCTGGAGCAGCTCGCTCTGGACCTCCTGGTCGTCGACGATCGGTTCCAGACCGGCCGCCGCGCGCACCGGATCCGCGAGCGGCACGGGCAGGCAGGTGACCGGATCGAGCAGCAGGTACTCTTCCTCGACCCCAACGGTGATCATGTGCCGGCGAGTACCCCCGACAGTCGGTACGAACCGGCGAAGGACGCGCTGACCACCGTAATCATCCGGTCGGCCGATCCCGTGTGGCGCCGAGGACGGCGCCGTGCCCGGGGGCGGGGCGCGGTACTCCGGGATGGCCGGTGACGGCCTTCAGTACGTCGTCCGGCTGGATGCGCAGCAGAAGCGGGTCCGGTTCCGCGCCGTGCGGATCGCCGGGCGGGCCGGGATGCCACAGCGCCACGTGCCGGGTGCCCGGCGGAGGTCCCCACAGGCGTGGGGCGACGGGTCCGAAGAGCGTGACGGACGGTCTGCCGTGGGCGACCGCGAGATGGGCGATGCCCGTGTCGCCGCTGACCACGGCCGAGGAGCCCGCGATCAGCGCGCCGAGCTCGTCGAACGGCAGCCCGCCGCGGAAGACGTCCGGGCCGTCCGGCTCCGCCGTCCCGGTCCCGGCCACGCGGGCCAGGAGCGCGTCCTCACCGGGCCCACCGGTGACGGCCACGCGGTAACCCCGCCGCAGGAGACCCCGTACGACCGCGGCGTACCGCTCGGCGGGCCAGCGGCGCGCGCCCGAGTCGGCGCCGGGGTGCACGACGACCGCACCCGGCGCCGGGGAGGCCTGCAGGGGCGCGGCCAGGCGGAGATCGGACGGGTCCGCGGGAACGCCGTACCACTCCAGCAGCCGGCACCAGCGGTCCCGCTCGTGCTCGGCGGCGGTCCACTCCGGCCCGTCGACCTCCGGCGTGTCCGGGTGTGCGAACGCCATCAGCCGCCCGGGGCGCAGCCGCTGCAGCAACTGGTGGCTGGGCGGTCCGTTGCCGTGCAGGTCGACGGCCACCTCGGGCGGCGGCCCCGTCCAGTCGAGTGTGCGCGGCACCGCCCGGCCGGGTGCCGACGCGGGCAGCAGCCGGTCGACGGCGCCCGTGGCGGCCGCCGCCCGGGCCAGTTCCCCCGGCGCGGCCAGCACGATCTCGTACGCCGGGAAGGCTCGCCGCAGCGCCCGCAGCGCGGGCACCCCGGCCAGCAGGTCGCCCAGGCCGAGCGCCCGCAGCACCAGCAGCCGCGACGTCACGACGGCTCCTCCAGCAGCTTCTCCACCGCTGCCAGCACGTCCTCGGCGGTCACCTCGTCGAGGCACGGATGGCCGGGCACCGGGCAGACCCGGGCGCGGGAGCCCGCGCACGGGGCCCGCTGATCACCGAGGAGTACGTGCGGCACACCGTACGGGCCCCAGCGCTCGGCCGGGACGACCGGGGAGAACAGAGAGACGATCGGTGTGCCCACGGCGGCGGCGAGGTGTGCCGGGCCGGTGTTGCCGGTGACGACGGCGCCCGCTCCCGCCAGCACCGCCGCGAGTTGCGGGGGCTCCGTCCCGCCTCCCAGGTCCAGCCCGTCACGGCCCGCGACGAGCGCGGTCAGCTCCCGCTCGTCCGGGCCGCCCGTCACCACGACCCGGTGGCCCGCACCGGCCAGCAGCCGTACCGCCTGGGCGCACCGCTCGGGACTCCAGCGGCGGGCGGCCACCGTGGCACCGGGGTGCACCACCACATAGGGCCCGCGCCCGGTCAGCTCGGGGGCGTCCGGGGCGTGCCGCACCCGCAGCCGCCCGTCGTCGCCCGGCGGCCGGGGGAATCCGGCCGCCTCCGCGAGATCCAGGGCCGCCTCCGCCTCGTGGGCGCGCGGAGCGCGCCGGTGCCGCACGTCCAGCAGGGCCCCCGGGAAGTCCACGCTGTCGGCGGCGATGTGCCGGACGCCCGCCATGCGCAGCAACAGCGCGGCGGGCAGCGGGCTCTGGTGGAAGGACGTCAGGACGAGCGCCGCGTCCGGACGGAGATCCGCCACCCGGTCCACCAGCCGGTCGACCCCGGCCCGGTCCACCGGCGGCGGGTCGAAGCCCACCCACGGCGCCTCCCACACCAGCACCTCGTCGACGCCGGGCAGCAGACCGGCCGCCGGGGCCCCGCGCGGACCGCACAGCAGCGTCACGCGGTCGGCCCGGTGCGCGACCGCCCGCACGGCGGGCCCGGCCAGCAGCACGTCCCCGAACGAGTCCAGGCGGACGACCAGCGCCCTCATCGGGGCCGCTTCCGCGGGCCGGGCTCGTCCAGCGCGTGGCGCACCGCCGCCAGCAGGTCCGGGAAGACCCGCGGCGCGGCCGCCACCTCGTCCGCCAGGGTCCGCTCCGTGGGCACCATCAGCCCGCGCGCGCCGGCCGCCCGGGCGGCACCCATGTCCGCGCCGATGTCGCCGATCACCACGCACGCCTCCGGCCGCACGCCGAGCCGGCGCGCCGCCTCCAGGACCAGTCCCGGGGCCGGCTTGCGGCACCCGCAGCCGTCGTCCGGCAGATGGGGGCAGTGGACCCACACGTCCAGCGGCCCCAGCAGCGCCTCGACCCGGGCGTTGACCCCGCGCACCTCCGCCTCGCTCAGCAGCCCCCGGCCGATGCCCGACTGGTTGGACACCACACCGGCGGCCACGCCGTGCGCCCGCAGCAGCCGCAGCGCCTCGCGGGCCCCCGGCATCGGCCGGACCCGGTCCGGGTCGCCGTTGTACGGGACGTCCTCGACGAGCGTGTCGTCCCGGTCGAAGAGCACAGCCGCCGGGCGGGTCATACGCCACTGCCCTCCCAGCGTCCGGCACTTCGGTGACGCAGCTCGCCGCTGACCCGGTGCCAGGTGGCGACGGCCGGGATCAGCGCGCTGGTCACGGCCATGGTGAGGAGCTCGTCCGCCGTGCGGGGGCCGGGCGCGATCCGCGCCCGGGCGAACTCGGCCGTCCCCAGCGCCCAGCCGGCCGCGGCGACCGCCGCCGCCCTTCTGCGCCCGGCCGCGGTCAGCGCCAGCGCGGCGAACCCCGCCGCGGTGATCGCCGCGTGCCGGCGGATGCGCCCGCGCGGGGCGGCAGCCCGTTCCCACCAGCCGGGGCCGTGCAACCGGAGCATGAGCGCGTCGTCGGCGTTGCCCCGCTGCACCCGCAGCGACACCCAGCGGTCGGCGGGCCGTACCGGATGCTGCGTGCGCCGTTCGCCGCGCCCGATCCGCCATCCCGCGTCCATGATCCGCAGAGCCAGGTCCGCGTCCTCCCGGAACGCCCGGGGGAAGCGTTCGTCGAACCCGCCGACCGCCCTGAGCGCCACCGTCCGGTACGCCATGTCGGCCGTCGCCCACAGGGCGTCCTGGAGCCCGGCGGTGTTCCGTTCCCAGTCCGTGGGCCGCCGGTCGGCCGGGAGCGGCACCTCCAGGACGCCCTGCACACCTCCGGTGTCGGGGGAGGCCTCCGCCAGGTCCCGCACCAGCTGCTCGCGCCAGAAGGCACTCACCCGCACGTCGTCGTCGAGAAGGACCGTCCACGGGTCGTCCACCGCACGCAGCCCGGTGTTGCGGGCCGCCGCGGGTCCGCGCCCGCCGCTGCGCAGCACGATCGCCCGGTCCGCGAGCTCGCCCAGCGCCGCGACCGGCAGCTCCTCGCCCCGCCGTCCGGGGCGGTCGTCGACGAGCACGATGCGGTGCGGCTCGGGCCCCTGACTGGCGGCGAGGGCGGAGAGACAGTCCACGAGACAGGGCCGGCCGATGGTGGGAACCACCACGGCGTACGAGGCGAGCGAAGGGATCATGTGACCACGCCTCCAGATCCTCCGGGCACCGGTTCCGGCCCCTTGGGTACGGAATGCTCAACTGATGTCACTTTATGCATATATAGCCGGGGTGTGCAGTTGGTCAGCCGAGCAGATGCCGCTCCATCCAGTCCGCGGCCGTCCGCCGGAACAGCCGCCGGTTGTCCGCCCGCCGGAACTCGTGCCCCTCGTCCCGCAGCGTCAGCAGCTCCGCCTCGTACCCCCGCTCCCGCGCCGCGCGCACGAACTGCTCCGACTCGCCCGGCGGCACGTTCGTGTCGTGCTCGCCGTGCACCGCGAGGAGCGGCACCCGCAACTCGTCGATGCGGCTCATCGGGGACAGCGTCCGCAGCAGCTCCCGGTCGCGCTCCGGATGGCCGTACTTGTACGCGGCCGACTCCGCGATCCAGGGCTCGGTCTCCGCGAAGAACGTCGCGAAGTCCGACATCCCGCAGACCGCCACGCCGGTCCGGAAGACGAACGGGTGCCACACCAGCGAAGCCATCGTCAGGTACCCGCCGTACGAACGGCCCATCACCGCGAGCCGCCCGGGATCGGCCCGCCCCGTCTGGACCGCGTAGGCCGCGCAGTCGGCGACGTCCTGGATGGCCGCGAACCGCCCCGTGCCGAGATCGGAGTCCACGAACGACCGTCCCCACCCCGACGAGCCCCGCACGTCCGGGGCGAACACGTCCAGACCGCGGCCCAGCAGCTCGTGGTACAGCGGCTCGAACACGGGCCGCTCCTGTTCCTCGGGACCGCCGTGCAGATGGATCACGCACGGCGCGGGAAGATCGGGGCCGGGCCGGGGGGCCCGGTAGTACCAGCCGCCGAGCCGCAGCCCGTCGCGGGCCGGCGGTCGCAGCGGAACCGGCCGCACCGGCGGCCGTCCGGGTGGCACGGCGTCCTCGTCGCGGGACGACCACGGCGTACGTGCGGGCGACGACGCGCCCGGCAGCCACCACACCCCGGGCCGCCGCTGCGAACCCGAGAGGGCCAGCACCAGGCCGGCCGGCCCGGACCGGGCGATCCGGGTGACCACCTCGTGCGGCAGCTCCACACGCCGCGCCGGCCCGAGCACGGGCGGGGGCTCCACCTCCGTCAGGGTGGCCTCCCACCACTCGGGCAGGGGAGCCCCGGCCGTCACCGGGCCGGTCACCGGCGCGCTTGCCGCGGACGTGAGCGTGAGGCCGGGCGCTCCGTCGAGAGGGGCAGCGGCCGCCGTGTCCGCGTCTTCCCGCACGGCCGTCGCGAGAGCGGCCGTCCCCGCGGGGGGACCGGGGTGCACCGCCAGCCCCTGGGCCAGGTCACCCGGGGATCGGTGGGACGCGACCGGGAGACTCACCGGAGTGCCGTCCATGGGAGCGGCCCCGTCCGCACGGGCCACCGGCTCCGGTTCCTGCTCCGGCGTGGGCAGGGGGACCGTCTCCAGCTCGCTCGCGCCGCGCACGTTCCAGGCCAGCGCGGCCGTCCGGCCGCCCTCCGCGAACGACAGCAACTCCAGGTCGCAGCCCTCCCGTTCGGCCGCGACCCACAGGGCCGTGCGGTCGCCGTCCGCGTCCAGCGCGGCCACCAGCAGGGCGGCGAACTCACGGTCGTGATCGCTGCGCAGCCACAGCAGACGGCCGTCGGGGGAGAACCGGCCGATCCAGGGATCCCCGTCCGCGACCCGCAGCACACTGGCCGTCCCCAGGTCCGCCGTCCGCAGCACCACGGCCTCGCGCCGGCCCCGGGGGCCCCGGCGCAGGAGAGCGAGGCCGCCGTCCTCGCTCAGGTCGCACACCCGCAGTGTCGCCGCTCCCGTCTCCCTGGCCAGCAGCACGGGCGAGGCGGCACCCTCCGGATCGACGAGATAGGCCGCCAGCCGGTCGCTCGCCCCGGCCGGTCCCTCCGGCGTGGGCCGCCCCACGACACCGTGGTGCGCACCGCCCAGCAGCGTGGCGGTGCCGTCCCGGTCCGCCCAGCCGGGGGGCAGCTCCACCAGACCGGGCTCGGGGTCCCGGTGGGGGGAGGGGGGTTCGGCGACCGTCACGGCGACCGTGGAGCCGTCGCGAGCCCAGCAGCCGAGGTACGCCGACGTGCCGGAGTCCGCGCCCGCCACGATCCGCCGTCCCGTGCCGTCCGGCCGTACGCACAGCACCCGGCTGTGCTCGCCGCCGCCCGGGGCCACGGTGTACGCGATCCAGCGGCCGTCGGGCGACCAGGACACCTCGGTCACCGGATCGGGGTCGGTGTCCAGCAGGTGCAGATCACCGCCGCCGGACCGGCCCGTCCAGAGCTGCGGCACCCCGGTGCGGTCGCAGATGAAGGCCACGTACTCGCCCGCCGGATCCGCCGACGGGTACCAGCACCCGTGCGAGATCAGCGGCTGGGGCGTGTCCCGCAGACCCGCCGCGTCGGCGAGCACAACGGGTACGGGGGCCGCCGCCGCGGCCTCGGTCAGCTGATTCCGTGCGTCTGCAGCCATATCTCCAGCAACGCTACGTGCCACAGGGCGTTCGCCCCGCGCTTCGTACGGTGTTCGTCGGGGGCCGCGAGCAGCTCGGCGATGTACTCCTCCCGGAAGATCCCGCGCGCCCTGGCCTCGGGTGCGGTCACGGCCTGGCGCACCCGTTCGAGGACGGGACCCGCCATGTGGCGGATGGCCGGCACGGGGAAGTAGCCCTTGGGCCGGTCGACCACGTCACGGGGCAGTACGGTCCGCCCGGCGTCCTTGAGCACGCCCTTGCCGCCCTGTGCGAGCTTCAGCTCCGGAGGGCAGGCGGCGGCGAGCTCCACCAGCTCGTGGTCGAGGAACGGGACCCGGGCCTCCAGGCCCCAGTCCATGGTCATGTTGTCGACCCGCTTGACCGGGTCGTCGACCAGCATCACCTCGGCGTCCAGCCGCAGCGCGGCGTCCAGGGCCGTTTCGGCGCCCGGCTCCGCCATGTGCTCGGCGACGAACCGGCCCGACACGTCGTCGCCGTGGAGCGCGTGCGGCTGCAGGATCCGCGCCAGATCGGCGTGCGGCCGGTCGAAGTACACCTCCGCGTACGTCTCCGGCTCCCGCTCCCGCGGCACGGCGGCCATGGCGGGGTACCAGTGGTAGCCCGCGAACACCTCGTCCGCGCCCTGGCCGCTCTGCACGACGCTCACCTCCTTGGAGACGAGCTCGGACAACAGATGGAACGCCACCACGTCATGGCTGATCATCGGCTCGCTCATGGCCGCGATCGCGCCGTCCAGGGCGGTCGACACCCGGTCGGAGGGGACCATGAGCTGATGGTGCTCGGTGCCGTACAGCCGGGCCACCAGGTCGGAGTACGCGAACTCGTCGCCCTCCTCGCCGCCCTCGGCCTCGAAGCCCACACTGAACGTCGCCAGATCCCGTTGGCCCTCCTCGGCGAGCAGCGCCACGATCAGGCTGGAGTCCAGGCCGCCGGAGAGCAGCACCCCGACGGGCACGTCGGCCACCATGCGGCGGCGCACCGCGGTCCGCAGCGCGTCCAGCACGGCGTCGCGCCAGTCGGCCGCGTCCATTCCCGCGTGTTCGGGGCGGCGCGTGTATTCCGGCCGCCAGTAGCGGTGGTCCTGGTGTCTGCCGTCCGGCTCGATCACCCGCACCGTCGCGGGGGGCAGCTTGCGGACCCCGTTCAGCACCGTGCGCGGGGCCGCCACCGTGGCGTGCCAGCTGAGGTACTGGTGCAGCGCCACCGGGTCCAGGGAGGTGTCCACGCCGCCGCCGGCCAGCAGCGCGGGCAGCGTCGACGCGAAGCGCAGCCTGCCGGGGGAGTGGGCCAGATAGAGCGGCTTGATGCCCAGCCGGTCGCGGCCCAGCACCACACGACCGGAGTCGTTCTCCACGATCACGAAGGCGAACATCCCGATCAGGTGGTTCACGCAGTCGGTGCCCCACTCCCGGTACGCCTTCAACAGCACCTCGGTGTCCGACGTGGAGAAGAAGCGGTACCCGCGGGCCCGCAGCTCCTCCCTCAGCGCCTGGTAGTTGTACACGCACCCGTTGAAGACCCCGGTCAGCCGGGTCTCCGGGTCGGCCATCGGCTGGGCGCCGCGCTCGGACAGGTCGATGATCTTCAGTCGGCGGTGGCCCAGTGCCACCGGGCCCTGCGACCACATGCCCCGGCCGTCGGGCCCGCGGGCCGCAAGCCGATCGGTCATCCGCTCGACCGCCGCCAGATCGGGCCGCCTGTCGTCGAACCGGATCTCACCACTCAGCCCGCACATCCGGCTCACCCCCCAGCGGCGCCGGCGCCTCCCCGGCCTCCTCCTCGCGAGCTCTGGTCACGTTCACGGCTACTCCTCGCAGACATCAGAGCGGGGCGCTTCCCTGCGCCGCTCTCCGGCGTGGGGGCCCGCGCTGGTCCGCCGGGTTCCCCGTTGATCCCGGACTAAGCCCGCGCGGTCCGCACGGCTTCGACGGGCGGGGCATCGTCGCAGGTCAGCGGCCTGGACCCGGAACGTTCCGCCCAGCGCACCGCAGGTCCCACGGCGAGGCCCGCCCCGAGGAACAGACCGCCCAGCAGCAGCCAGCCCGGCACGCCCCAGGTGAGGACCAGCGCGGTGAGCAGGACCGGCCCCAGCATCCGCGCCACCGGCACACCGGTGCCGAAGAAGCCCTGGTACTGCCCCTGCCGCCCGGCCGGCGCGAGGTCGAAGGCGATCTGCCAGGCCCCTGCCGACTGCCGCATCTCGCCCCACACCTGGAGTGCCGCTGCCGCCAGGAGCACCGCCACCGCCGTCCACGCCGGACCGCCCACCACCCCGGACAGCGCGAACACGGCGCACGAGGCCAGCATCATCGCGCCGCCCGACCGCACCGTGCGCACCGCGCTCGGCAGACCGGTCACCGCCGACGCCGCACGCACCTGGAAGAGCATCACCGCGGCGGTGTTGAGGATCAGCAGCGCCGACACCGTCCAGCCCGGTGCCGCCGTGCGCTGGACCACCCACAGCGGGATCGCCAGGCTGATCAGCGGCATGCGCAGCAGCATCACCATGTTGAGGAACGTGACCAGGGCGTAGGGGCGGTCCCGCAGCACGGCGAGCTTCCTGCCGCGCCGCCCGGCCACGCCGCCGCCGGGCGGATCCACGGTGACGGCCGGCGCGGCCGGCAGCCACCACAGCAGCAGCGCGCACAGTCCGAACGCCACGGCGTCCACCCCGAGCACCGCGAGGTACGCGCCGGCCGTGCCGAAGTGCAGCGCCACCGCGCCGAGGGCCGCGCCCACCGCCAGACCGGCGTTCGCCGTCGACTGCAGGTGCGCCAGAACGCCGGTGCGCTCGCCCGGCGGCACCAGCGCCGCGAGGAGCGACTGGCGGGCCGCGGCGAGCCCGCACTGGGCTGTCGCGTAGACACAGACGACCAACAGGAAGAGCCCGAAGGACCGGACGAGGAGAAGGGCGGCGACCGAGACCGCCGTGGCCGCCGCCAGCAGCACCGCGGTACCGCGCGGCCCGCGCCGGTCCGCCACGTGCCCGAGCGGCACACCGGCGACCGCGCCGATGGCCCAGGCGGCGGTCAGGCCGAGTCCGATCTGGGCCGCCGACAGGCCCACGACCCGTGCGAAGTACAGCGCCGAGCAGACGTAATAGGCGCCGTCGCCCACGGAGTTGACCAGCTGGGCGAGCGCGAGGCGCCGGGTCGGCCCGGCGGCGGGGAAGAACCTCGGGGACATGACGGCTCCTCAGGCGAGGGGAGGGGGACGACCTCAACCTAGAGCCCCCAGTGGCCCATGCCCTGGGACACTTGAGTTCCTTGGGGCTGGGCCACTTCGGGAACCGGGGCATACGGCCGCCGGCGGAGGCGGGACACCGCCGCGGACCGGAGCGCCTCGGGACGCAATTGGGTTCCCCGGCCGTACATCCTTGCGGCCGTCTCACGAGTCTCGTATCGGGGCCGCCTCTTCTGGCGGTCCCGTTTCGACGCATTTGCGAACTCGGAGCGTTTTCTTTGATATCAACCAAGAGAGGCGTGCGCAGAGCCGCCACGCTGGTTGCCGCGAGCGGTCTGCTCCTGACGGCGTCGCCGCTTGCGGCGCCCGCCCAGGCGGCCGTGCCGATCCCGAGCATCAGCGCCAAGGGCGGGTTCCTGCTCGACCAGGCCGACGCCAAGCCCATCTACGGCAAGGCCAACGACACACGCCGCCAGATGGCCAGCACCACCAAGCTGGTCACGGCCATCGTCGTGCTCACCACGCCCGGTGTGGACCTCAACCGCAAGGTGACGGTCAAGCAGGAGTACCGCGACTACGTGGTCCGCAACGGCGCCAGCACCGCCGACCTGCGGACCGGTGACAAGCTGACCGTCGGCCAGCTGCTGTACGCGACGATGCTGCCGTCCGGCTGCGACGCCTCGTACGCCCTCGCCGACGCGTTCGGCACCGGTACCACCAGCGCCGCCCGCACCAAGTCGTTCATCGGCAAGATGAACGCGAAGGCGACGCAGCTCGGCCTGAAGAACACCAAGTTCGACTCGTTCGACGGCATCTCGACGACCGGGAACAACTACACCACCCCGTGGGACCTCGCGAAGCTGGCGCGCCACGCCTTCAGCTCCGCGGCCTTCCGCAACGTCGTCAAGGCCACCTCGTACAAGACGACCGCGACGACCAGCACGGGCGGCACCCGCACGTACACCTGGTACAACACCAACAAGCTGCTGGGTTCCTACAGCGGTGCCGTCGGCATCAAGACCGGCACCGGCACCGCCGCGGGCCCCTGCCTCGTCTTCGCCGCCACGCGCGGCACGAAGACGTACGTCGGTGTGGTGCTCAACGGCACCGACCGCTACAACGACGCGGCGAAGCTGCTCGACTTCGGCTTCGGCTCGACCACCGCGCGCAGCATGCAGCTGCGGTCCCTGCCGGCCGGCGCCCAGCAGGACTGACGCACGGCGGCAACACAGGAAGGCCCCCGTACGCCGTTCGCGTACGGGGGCCTTCCCCCGCGTCGTGTCCGATGTCAGCCCAGGTCCTTGCGGCGCACCGGCCCCGGTCCCGGCTTGGGGACCTGCCGGCGTCCGTC
The DNA here is from genome assembly GCF_054963715.1 of Streptomyces sp. STAM6. Lineage (NCBI taxonomy): Bacteria > Bacillati > Actinomycetota > Actinomycetes > Kitasatosporales > Streptomycetaceae > Streptomyces > Streptomyces sp. STAM6. The sequence continues at coordinate 19,514 of NZ_JBUEFZ010000056.1, forward strand.
CTCCGGCCGGGCCGGAGCCTCTCGGGCCGGCTCGTCGCGGCCACGGCCCTCGGGCCGGCCGGACCTGGCGCGCCGGTCCCTGCCCGGGTCCCGTCCGCCCTCCGCCTGGGAGGGAGTCTGCTCGCTCATCTCACGCCTCCGGGGAATCGCTCTCCGCCCGCCGTGCCGGGCCGGGGTCCGACGAGTACCCGGGGAGCTTGAGGAAGAACGCCATCACCGCACTCGCCAGATACAGCACGGCGAAGATCCACATCACGCCCGGGACACCGAGCGGACCGAGGAAGAGACCCACCAGTGCCGGGCCCACGAAGGTGCTGGCCCCCGCGCCCAGGTTCAGTGCCGACATCGCCTGCCCCTTGTGCGCCGGGTCCAGCGACGGCATCAGCGCGGACAGCGGAACGTAGCCCGCGAGCGTCGCGCCGAAGAGGCTCACCAGCACCAGGGCGAGGGCGTAGTTGTCCCCGGCCGACACCGTGCCGTAATACAGCAGCAGGGTGGTCACCGCGCAGCCCACACCGCCGAACCAGGCGACGGTCCGCTGCCAGCCGATCCGATCGCCCACCACCCCGAAGATCAGATTGAAGAAGATGTTGGTCGCGAACATCGCCGACAGCAGTTGCAGCCACTCGCTGAGCGAGAAGCCGAGCGTGTCGGTGAAGAAGACCGGGAGGAAGACCAGAAAGCCGAACTGCGGCGCCGTGTTGATGGTGCGCACCAGCGCTCCCGCGCCGATCCGGGGGTTCCGCCAGATGATGGCCAGCGAGCCGAGCAGGGTGGCGACCGGGCGTTCCCCGGCGGGGGCGAGCCGCTTGCGGCCGGTCTCCTCGCGTACGAGCAGCAACGCGATCAGACCGCCCGCCACCACCAGGCCGAGCGAGAGCCACAGCGTGCTGTACGCGCCGAACCGCGGCACCGCGAAGCTGGCGACCAGTGAACCCAGCGTCGGCAGGCCACCGGTGAACGCGAACCAGAACCACCCCACCGCCGAGCCGAGCCGGCGCTTCGGCGTCACGGCCGTCACCCACACCAGGAAGCCGTACGCGAACAGCGGATAGCCGAACCCGCGCAGACCGTAGCTGATCAGCAGCAGGCCGAAGTCGACCGCCGGTACCGCGAAGACCAGGCAGACCACCTGGAACGCCGCCCAGAGGCCCAGGCCGAGCATCATCACGCGGCGCGGACCCCACAGGTCCGACAGCGCCCCGGAGAACCAGGCGGCGATGCTCGCGGTGACGCCGTAGACGCTGAACAGCAGCGCCACCCGCTCCTTGGACATTCCCTCGTCCAGCAGATACGGCGACAGATAGCCGGACTCGACACCGTCACCGATCATGAAGATCAGGACACCGAGAAAACCCCAGGCGAGTGTTTTGGGAATGCCGATCCGATCGAGCCAGTGCTCGCCGGGCTTTTCCGCGGCGGAGGACGACGGGTCCAGAACGACGGCCACGAGAACCACCTTTTTCGTCAGGTCGGGAAGTGGAGCGCCAAGGCGTCACGATGAAACGGCCGTGTGACATGGGCGTCAATGCGCGGGAGAAATACCCCGCGGTGAGAGCCGGCCGTGGCGTGAAATCGACCTTGAAGCGCCTCGCCCCGCCGCTGTGACGGTGAGATCGGCGCAGGTCAGTGGATTGCCCGTGGCCGACTGGCCGACGAAGCCCGAGTTAAGAGAGTGTGACGTTCACGTGTGATCCGCGCGCGGGACGGCGGTCCGTGCTCACTGCCCGGTGTCGACCGTGCGGACGTCGACACCCGTGTCACGCAGCCGCCGCACCTCGCCCGCCGGTGCCGCGTCGTCCACGAGCACCAGGTCGAAGTCGGTCAGCGGCGCCAGCGCGTACAGGCCCTGATTGGCGAACTTCGTATGGTCGATGAGCAGCACCCGGCGCGCCGCCGAAGCCATCATCGCCCGCTTGACCTGCACCGTCTCCGGAGACATGTGGTAGCAGCGGCCCCCGGTCACCGCCGTCGTCGACATGAACAGCACATCCGCCCGGAACGACTCGACGCTGTGCGCCGTGTGCAGCCCCATGAAGGCGTCGTACGCCGGGAAGTACGTGCCGCCCAGCGCGATCAGCGACACCCCGGGCTCCCTGGCCAGCGCCGACACCGCGGGCAGCGAGTTCGTGATCACGGTGAGCGGTGTGTGATCGGTCATCTGCTGCGCGAGGCTCAGGCACGTCGTGGAGTCGTCCAGCATCACGATCTGGCCCGGCGCCAGGAGCTCGGCGGCGGCCCGCGCCAGCCGGTGCTTGGTCTGCGCCATCGTGGTCATGCGCTCGCTGACGCTGCCGTGGAACTGCGTCGACGGCAGCGAGCTCGCCCCGCCGCGCACCTTGCGCAGCCACCCTTGCGACTGCAGCGCGTCGAGGTCGCGGTGGATCGTCATCACACTGACGCCGAACTCCTCCGCCAGCTCCGAGGTGCGCACGAACCCCTTGTCGGTCACCAGGTCGCGCAGCCTGCGCCGGCGTTCCTCCTGGGCGTCCATACGGGTCATGCCGCCTCTCCTTTCCGGTTCACTCCCCCGCGCGGGGTGGACAGGCGCGGGGGCGGGGCGGGAACGTGTGATGTGAACCTCACGTGAACTTAACACGACAGCGGCACGTCGCCGCCGGGCGGAGCCACCGCACGGGCCGATCTCACACGGCGGTCGCGCCGGGCCGCGGGATAATTCCCGGGCCGATTGACGCTCCGCCGGGTGGCGCGTTTCGCTGTCGTCCGCGAGCCGGCCATGCGTCCGGTCCGGTGGCACGGCCTTTGCGAAGGGGCAGGTAATTCGAGTCATGTCGGTTCTCACCATCGACGTCGGCACATCGGTCATCAAAGCCGTCGTATTCGACGACCAGGGCCGGGAAACAGCGCTTTCCCGCATCGGTACGGAAGTGCTGCGGCCCCGACCCGGCTGGGCCGAGCAGGACATGGACGCCGTGTGGAACGGCGTCGTGTTCACCGTGCGCAGCGCCCTCTCCCAGCTGGGTCCGGACCACGACCGGGTCTGGCTCGTGAGTTTCACGGCCCAGGGGGACGGCTGCTGGCTCGTGGACGGCGACGGCCGCCCCACCGGCCCGGCGATCCTCTGGTCCGACGGGCGGGCCGGGGACCTGCTGACTCGCTGGGCCGCCGACGGCGTCCTGGAGGAGGCCTATCGCCGCAACGGCTCCCTGACCTGCAGCGGAATGCCGAACGCCGTGATCGGTTGGCTCGCCGAGCACGACCCCGGACGCCTGGAGCGCTCCCGCACGGCACTGACCGCGGCCGGCTGGCTGTTCCTCAAGCTCACCGGCGTCACGGCCATCGACGAGTCGGACGCGTCGGCGCCCTTCCTCGATCACACGACCGGGGACTACGACCCCGCCGTGCTCGACCTGTTCGGACTGGCGTGGGCCCGCCGCCTGCTTCCCGACGTCCTGGGCGAGAACGAGCGGATCGCCGAGATCACCTCACGCACCGCCGGTGAGCTGGGGCTGCCCGCCGGGCTGCCCGTGGTCATGGCCCCGTACGACATCGCCGCCACCGCGCGCGGCGCCGGAGCCGTCGAGCCCGGCCAGGCCTGCGGCATCCTCGGCACCACGCTCTGCACCGAGATCGTGACCGGCGAGGTGGACACCACCGGCGAGCCGTGCGGCATCAACATCGCCTACCGGGGCCGGGGCCGCATCCTGCGCGCCTTCCCCACCCTCTCCGGCACCGAAGTCCTGGACTGGGCCTCCCGCACGCTCGGCACCGACGGCCCGGCCGGCCTCGGCCGGCTCGCCTTCGGGGCCGAACCGGGAGCCGGCGGGCTGGCCTTCCTCCCCTATCTCTCACCCGCCGGGGAGCGCGCCCCCTTCCTCGACCCCCGCGCACGCGGCAGCTTCTGGGGGCTCTCCCTGGACCACTCGCCCGCCCACCTCGCCCGCGCCGTCTTCGAAGGTCTGTCGCTCGTCGTGCGCGACTGCCTCGGAGCCTCCGGCACCGACGTCCACGAACTGCGTCTGTGCGGCGGCGGGTCCGCCAGCGACGAGTGGTGCCGGCTGATCGCCGACGTCACCGGCGTCCCCACCGCCCGCAGTTCCGACACCGAACTCGGGGCCAAGGGCGCCTTCCTCACCGGGCTCGTCCTCAGCGGTGCCGAGAGCAGCATGCGGACCGCGGCCGACACATATGTCCGCATGCGCTCGCGCTGGGAACCCGACCCGGAGCGCCGCGCCCTCTACGACGAGCTCTACGACTCCTTCCTCACCTGGCGCGGCGCCGCCCGCTCCCTCGGCTGGGCGCCCGCCCCCACCTCCGCACAGAAAGCCCCGCATGTCTGACTCCACGGACGCCGTCCACCTCGGCCTCGACCTCGGCACCCAGAGCGCCCGGGCCGTCGCCCTGGACAGCACCGGCCGGCTGCTGGCCGCCGCGTCCCGCCCGCTCACCGGCCACCGCGACGGCCCACGCCACGAACAGGACCCCGAGCAGTGGTGGTCCGCCCTCGCGGCCGCCTGCCGCGAAGCCCTCACCGGCATCGCCCCCGAACGCGTCCGGGGCCTGGCCGTCGACGCCACCTCCGGCACGATCCTCCTCGCCGACCCCGACGGCCGGCCCCTCACCCCCGGCCTCATGTACGACGACGTCCGCGCCCGCGCGTACACCGGGCGCGTCAACACCCTGGGGGAGCCGGTCTGGCGGGAGCTCGGCTACCGCTCCATGCAGCCGTCCTGGGCCCTGCCGAAACTGCTCTGGCTGCTCGACAACACCGACTTCCCGGACGCCCGGCTGCTGCACCAGGCCGACCTGATCACCTGGCGGCTGGCCGGGGAACAGCTCGCGAGCGACGCCAGCCACGCCCTCAAGACGGGCTACCACCTGATCGACGACCGCTGGCCCGACGCCGAACTCGGCACGCTCGGGGTACCGGCCGGCCTCCTCCCGGACGTCGTACCGCCCGGCACGGTCATCGGCACCGTCTGCGCCGCGGCGGCCACAGCCACCGGCATCCCCGCCGGCACCCCGATCGTCGCGGGCATGACCGACGGCTGCGCGGCCCAGATCGGCGCCGGAGCCCTGACCCCCGGCGCCTGGAACTCCGTCCTCGGCACCACCCTCGTCCTCAAGGGAGCCAGCCCCCACCTCGTACGGGACCCCGGGGGAGTGGTCTACTGCCACCGCGGCCCCGGCGGCACCTGGCTCCCCGGCGGCGCCTCCAGCAGCGGCGCCGGAGCCCTCGCCGGACGCTTCCCCGGAGCCGACCTCGACGCCCTGACCGCCGCGGCCGCCGCGACCGGATCCACCGCAGTCATCTACCCCCTCGCCGGGCCGGGCGGTGAACGCTTCCCCTTCCGCGCCCCCGACGCCGCCCCCTTCACCCTCGGCGACCCCGCGGGCGCCGCCGAGGAGTTCCACGCCCTGCTGCTCGGCGTCGCCTGCGTCGAACGGCTCTGCTTCGACTACCTCGACCACATCGGCGCACCCGTCGACGGCCCGCTCACCCTCACCGGCGGAGGCGCCCGCAACCCCTACTGGAACCGGCTGCGCGCCGGCGTCCTCGGCCGCACGGCGGCCCTCCCCGAACACGCCGAGAGCGCCACCGGCATGGCCGTGCTCGCCGCGACCGCCGCCGGCACCCCCCTGGAGGACGCCGCGGCCGCCATGGTGCGCGTCCGCGAGGAGATCCGTCCCGACCCGGCGCACACGGCCCGGTACACCCCCGTCTACCTCGACTTCGTCGACGAACTCACCCGGCGCGGCCTGCTCGACGCGGCCGTGGCGGAGCACGCCCGCGGAAAGGCCGAGCAGTGACCGACTTCGTCCTCGTACGCCACGGCGAGACCGCATGGCACGCGGAGAACCGCTACGCCGGCCGCACCGACGTGCCGCTGACCGAACTCGGCCACAAACAGGCGGCCACCCTCGGCGCCTGGGCCGCCGGACAGCGGCTCGACGCGGTGCTCTGCTCGCCCCTGTCCCGGGCCCGCCTCACCGCCGAACCCGCCGCCACCGCGCTGGGCCTCCTCCCACGCGTCGACGAACGGCTGTACGAGGTGGACTTCGGCCGCGGCGACGGGCTGACCCGCGCCGAGATGGCCGAGGAGTTCCCCGACGAGCTGGCCGCCTTCCTCGACGACCCGGTGGCCCACCACCTGCCCGGCGGGGAGGACCCCGCCGAGGCGGCCGCCCGCGGCATCGCCTGCCTGGAGGAGACCGAGCGGGAACTGCCCGACGGGCGCGTCCTCGTCGTCGCCCACTCCACCCTCGTACGGCTGGTGCTGTGCGAGCTCCTCGGCATCCCCCTGTCCCGCTACCGCCAGGTCTTCCCCGCCCTGGAGAACGGCGCCCTCACCGAACTGCGCCTACGGGCGGGCCGGGCCTCCCTGCTCAGGCTCAACGCCCCCGCCACCGCCCTGCCCGCACACTGACCCCCACCGACTGGAGCACCACCGTGACCACCACCGTCCTCGCCGCCGGCGACCACTTCGTCCTGCCCGGCCTGCTCGGCCAGGAACTGCGCGCCGCCGCCCCCGACGCCGACCTCGACGTACGGGAGCTGCGACTTCCCTGGCCGCACACGCCCTTCGGCCCGGTCGCCGAGGTCGACGAGGCCTCCGGCACCGAGGACGAGATGATCGAGGCGCTGCGCGGCGCCCGGATCTGTGTCACCCAGCTGGCCCCGCTGACCGAGCGTGTGCTGGAGGCCTGCCCCGAACTGGAGCTGTACTGCGTCAGCCGCGGCGGTCCCGTCAACGCCGACCTCGCCGCCGCGACCCGGCACAAGGTCGCCGTCTGCTACGCCCCCGGCCGCAACGCCGTCGCCACGGCGGAGCACACCCTCGCCCTGCTGCTCGCCGCGGCCCGGGGCCTCGGCGACGTCCACACCGACCTCCGGCACGGCACTTGGCGGGGCGACTACTACGACTACGACAACTGCGGCATCGAGATCGACGGATCGGTCGTCGGCCTGGTGGGCTTCGGCGCGATCGGTTCCCGCGTGGCGAGCGTCCTGGTCGCCATGGGCGCCACCGTCCTGGTCCACGACCCCTACGTGAAGCCCGAGGCCGTGGAGGGCATCGCCGAACTCGTCACCCTGGACGAGCTGCTGAGCCGCTCCCGCATCGTCTCGCTGCACGCCCGTGTCACGGGCGAGACCAAGGGCATGATCGGCCGGGCACAGATCGCCGCCATGCCGCGAGGCTCGGTGCTGGTCAACTGCGCCCGCGGGGCGCTGCTGGACTACGAGGCCGTCTGCGACGCCCTGGACGCGGGACAGCTCGCGGGAGCCGGGTTCGACGTATTCCCCGTGGAGCCCGTCCCGGCCGGCGCCCGCCTGCTGAGCACCCCCGGAGTGGTCCTCACCCCGCACATCGCCGGCGCCAGCCGCCAGGTCGCCCACAAGGCGGCGCGGATCGTGGCGGGCGAGGCGGGCCGGTTCCTGCGCGGCGAGCCGCTCCTGCACTGCGCGAACCCGGAGGTCGTCCCGACCCTGGGAG
>NZ_JBUEFZ010000057.1:0-25834 GCF_054963715.1 Streptomyces sp. STAM6
CCCCGTACCCACCAGGGCGATGACCTGCGCCGCGAACAGATGGCGGTAGGCGCGATGACGCAGTACGGAAATCATGCGGCGTCCCCCTGCCACGACGGCCGACCGAACAACACCGATTATAGGCTCATGTGCGCATCCGTGCATATGTCGATTCGGTCTCGCTGCGCCGGGCGCAAGTCGGGCCCATGGCTCTACGCTGAGTGCATGGCCGTCCGCGAATCACTCCCAGCTGCGCCCCATACGCATCTGCGCGCACCGGACAGCGCGCGCCTGGCCGAGGCGACCGAGGTGTTCGCCATGCTGGCCGAGCCGACTCGGCTGCATCTGCTGTGGCTCATCGCCCGAGGGGAGTCCGACGTCGGCTCCCTGGCCGAGCGCTGCACGGCATCGAGGACGGCGGTGAGCCAGCACCTGGCGAAACTGCGACTCGCCGGACTCGTGACCACCCGCAGGGAAGGGCGTCACGTCTTCTACAGCCTGCGTGACGGACATCTGCGCCGTCTCGTGCTGGAGGCACTCAGCCACGCCGACCACCGCGTCAGTGGCTCGGCGCCGCACGACTGAGGCCCCCGCCGTCACCAGGGTCCGGGGGATGCCCCGGCCGTGGGTAAGGCATGATCGGGGGATGTCCGATCGCATCATCGCCGCCTGTGACGGGGCGGCCAAGGGGAATCCCGGCCCGGCCGGCTGGGCCTGGGTCATCGCCGACACCGAGGGGCGGCCGGAGCGCTGGGAGTCCGGCCCGCTCGGCCGCGCCACCAACAACGTGGGCGAACTCACGGCTCTCCGCTGCCTGTTGGAGGCCGTCGCCCCGGGCACGTCCCTCGAGGTCCGTATGGACTCCCAGTACGCCATGAAGGCCGTGACGCAGTGGCTGCCCAACTGGAAGCGCAACGGCTGGCGGACGGCGGCCGGCAAACCCGTCGCCAACCAGGAACTGGTACAGCGCATCGACGTACTGCTGGCCGACCGGGACGTGGAGTTCCGCTACGTCCCCGCCCACCGCGAGGACGGCGACCACCTGAACGCCATCGCCGACCAGGCCGCGAGTGACGCGGCGGCCACCCAGCAGGCCGCCGGCACGGCGTTCGGCGCCGCCGAGATGCCCGTACCGGCGCCGCAGCGCAGCGCTCCGTCCCGCCGGAAGTCCGGCGCCACCGGCGGCAAGTCCGGTGCCCCGGCCGGAAAACGGACCGCCGGCAGCACATCGGGGGGCGCGGCACCCACCATCAAGGCCAAGTACCGCGGCACCTGCCCGTGCGGGAAGCCGTACGCCACAGGCGACCCGATCACCAAGGTCGGCACGCGCTGGGGGCACCCCGACTGCCGCGGCACGGTGCCGGAGGACCCGGGAGCCTGAGACCCGGCCCAAGAGCGCAGGGTTCGCGTCGAGCCGGCCGCCCTTCCCGCAAGGGCCCCCGGCGCCGCTGTCAGTGGCATGCGTCAGGATGACCGGCATGATCGAGAACGACCGCAACAGCGCCTGGATCGCGGACGAATGGGGCACGCCCGCTTCGGGCCACCAGATCACCGCCGCGTTCCAGGGGCTCGTCGCCGGCACCGGCATGTGGCACCACGACGCGCTGCGAGCGATCGAACGCACCGGCCGGTTCATCGCCGGAACATGGGAACCGGCCGTCGGCGAAGAAGGACCGAAGCCGGCCGGCGAAGGCTCGTGGACGGGCTTCATCGGCCGAATAGGGCTCATCGCCCTGCGCGCGGCGGCGCCCTCGACCCGGCCCGCCCGCCGCGAAGTGCTCCTCAACTTTCTCGACATGTGGGCGGAGAGCCCTTTCGTCGACCCGGCGTTCCGCTTCCGTACCGGTGTCGTCGCCCGGTCCGACCTGCCCTGGGGCACGCGCGACCAGCACGGCAGTGTGGTGGCCACGGCCTGGGCCATCCACGAAACCCGCCGTTACCTCCAGGCCTGGACCGGGGACACCGCCCCGCAGCCACCCGCCGACAGCGGGCCGGCGACCGGGGCCCCGCGCGGCTGGGGCACGGCCGACCAGCTCCGGCGGCTGGTCGCACTGGTCCGGGAGCGCGGCCCGTTCCCCTGGGACACGGCGGCCGTGGACGAACTGAGCGGCGCCATCGGCATGGGCCGCGGCGCCGCCGCCCTCACCCTCGCGGCGAACCCGTCCTCCAGCGGCTACTACGTGCCTTTCCTCGACGACCACGAGCGCCGCGTGCTCGCGATGAAGGTCGCTGAAGCCGACGACGCCTACAGGGAGCTCGGCCCGCTCCAGGACCAGGACCGGCTCGCCCTGCTCGCCGACGTCCTTCCCGACGACCCCGCCGACCTGTGGGAACCCGGCGGCCTGCGCCGGGTCGCGGCCCGCACGGCCGACGCCTGGCTCGAACAGCGCGGCGGCCGGATTCCGGCGCCGCCCCGCACCCACGACGCCGCCCTCGCTCTGGGCACCCCCTTCGCCGCAGCCGACGTCTGCAGCCTCTTCCTCCAGCCGGCATCCGCCCCGCTGCCCGGCGGCGCCGACCTGCATATCTGGCCGCGCCCCACGCGCGACACACGGCTGTTCACCACGTGGGACGTGATGAGCCGCTGGGACACCGACCGGCTGATCGACACGCTCTTCACCGCCCTCCCCTGGGCCTACGCCGACCTCCCGGCCGGCGACCCGGTCAGGAACGGCGCGCCCGAACTGGTGCGGGTGATCCGGGAAGTGCTGCGGCGGCGCGACTCACCGTCACGCATACTCTCCGGCGAACTCGGCCGCGCCCAGGCGGGCGTCATCCGGATCGACTGGCTCCGCGGCGACACCTGCGACCGCGTCATGGCCCGTATCGCCGACGGCGTCCTGCCCCCGGGCCGCTACGAGTCCGATCCCCGTGCCTCCGCCCCCGACCTGGTCACCGAGGCCGCGGACACGCTCGGACTCGACGAGGACGCTGCGGCGCTGTATCTGCAGCTCTCGGCCCTCGCCGCGCCGACGGACCGCAACGTGCGCCGCTGGAACGGCTGGTCGCCGGCTCGCCACCGGGCGGCCGTCTCCGCCCTGCTGGAGCGCGGCCTCGTCGTCGAGGGCAAGCGGCCCCGGGCCGGCCGCGGCGTCTTCCTGCCCGGCCCGTGGGCTCACGCGACCAAGCCGATGACGCCCATGGAACGGTGGAAGGCGGAACTCCATGGAGCCCGCCTCACCTCCGACGGCACTCGGATCACCGAACTGCCGCCGCCGCTGCACACACTGCCGGAGCTGTTCACCGCGGCCTGGCGGGGTGTGACGGAGAAGCGAGGTCCCGGCGCCTGAGGGCACGCCGGCAGGACGCGGATCCCCACCTCCCCGGCTTCCCCCAGAAGCGTGCGGCCTGGTGGCGGGTCCACAGCCGGCGGCCGGTGATGCCCGTGGCCGGCAGCCCGACGACCAGCACGACGAGGGAGACTCCGGGGCCCGACGCCCAGTCGACGGCGGACGCGTGGACGGCGAGTACCACGGCCGTCGAGAGGGCGACCGCCGGAACGGCCGGCAGCGCGGGCCGGACACGAGCCAGGTCGTCCTCGGCCGGCGAGCCGAGGACGCCGATGCCGAGTGCCAGGGCCCACACCACGAGGCCCTGCGCGTTCGCGCAGAAGGGCCCCGCGGGCCGCCGGCGAAGGTGTCTTCCCATCCTCCCCCGAGCCGGCTTCGGCGTCGTGTTGCCCGCCGGCGCGGGGCATGAGGGAATGCCCATCAGGGGGCGGTCGCGCGCCGGGCAGTGGAGACCTGGCTCGGCGTGGTGTACCGCGATCCGGAGCCGGTCCCCGTACCGCGGGTTCTTCACCCGCGACGAGACCGGTGCGATCGTCCGCGTCGACTCGCCGGCCGGTCCTTCAGCCGGTTCGCCGGCGCCGCACCGTCGGGCGGCGAGGACGTCAGGCGACGCCGCCGACCGCGACGAGGACGAGCGGGTGGAGCAGGCCGAGCGCCCCCGTGGCGAGGCCGATGGCGCACTGTCCTCGGTTGAGCCGCTGAGCGAGGCCGAGAAGGCCGAAGGTGACGGCCAGGCTGCCCGCCAGGAGCGAGACCGCGATGCCGATGAAGCCGGCGAACACCGCGGTGATCAGGGCGATCGTGCCGAGAACGAGCGAGACGGGTCCGTAGAGCGTTGCGGGACTGTCCGTGGAATTGGTGGCGGCCATGTCGGGTTCCTTGCTGCTGGGCGTTGGCATCGTCCGACGACGCAGGATCGGGCTCCTGCGAGACCCATCATGGCACCGGCCACGTGTGACCGGGTCCGCGGGGGGTGCGTCTCGCCGACTCTGAGATCAACCTCACCCCGGACGGGTGCTCCGGGCGTGCGACGTCTTCCATCTGCCGCGGCACGCAAGGAGGTTGGAGTGATGGCCGGGGAGCCGGGCGGCCTGCCGCCAACGCCCGCGCAACCGGCGGCGGAAGTGTGACGGCGCGATACGTTGAATCCTTACGGCCACCGAGGGGGAGGCGAACGGAACATGCAGGAACTACCGCGGTGACGAGGCACGTCACGGCGCATCCGCCACTTCCCCGTCAGGTGAAGGTCATCGACACGGTTTCGCTGCTCAGACTGGAACAGCGCGCGGCCGAGCTCGGCCTGAACCAACGGTTGGAGCCGGAATGGGTGCGGGCGACGGCGGCCCCCGAGGGGAGCCACTACCTGTGGCCGGCCGTCTGGAACACACTGCCCCATCGCCCGACCCTGCCACCCCAGATCCGGTGCGAGCTGCTGATCGCGCTCGGAACGGGAGAGCGGGTGATGAGCCTGCTGGATCTGCTCCCTGACGATTTCGCACCACTGGCGAAGGTGACGTCCCGCGAGGAAGGCGTGCGGGTCAGCCGTCTTCTGGACAGCGTTCCAACGGTGAGGGAATGGCTGCCGGTGTGGCGGGAAGGGCTGGACGTGACGGTGCTGCCGCCGGACTACCAGCGGATCATTCACGTCCTGGCCGATCGTGAGCGGGCCGGCGAAGGGTCTGCGATCTGCCGGCAACTCGCCGGCTCGTTGGACCTCGAGCTCGTTCCGGCGAAGATCGAAGGGGTGCGGTCCAAGGCGAAGCGTCTGGCCGCGCGAGGCTGGCTCGTCGAGGACACCCCGGGCTCCTTCAGCGTCGCTGTTTCGCAAGGCGGCGGCTCATGACCATGGTCATTGACCACAGCACCATCGCCGCGGACGTGTAGGAAGAACCTCCTGGTCAGCCGGGCGAGTAGAACCTGGGCCGCCTCCCGGTCGGTCACGTTCGCCGCGGTGACCATGACCGTCAACAGCAGCCCTGTCGTGTCGACCACGATGTGCCGCTTGCGGCCGTTGATCTTCTTCCCACCGTCGAAGCCGCGTGAGGAGGCGGGCACGGACGCGGCGGCCTTGACCGACCGGGAGTCGATGATGCCTGCGGTCGGTTCCGGGCCCCGGCCGGCCGCGGCACGGGTCTTCCCACGCAACCGGTCGTGGAACTCCTGACCAGGCCGTGGGCGAGACAGACACACGACGGGATATCAAGGTTGGACTCCACGGGCACCGGCACGGAAGACTGAGGCACAGGGCCTCCTGACGCTCGAATGAACTTCAACACCCATGAGCTGTGTGGGAGGCCCCGCTTCATTCACCGGCCACCAGCCGATCACCCAACCGAGCACCCGAGTTCGACCCGCAACCGAACCTCTCGGTACGACAAAAGCTACTTACGCGTCGGAGTGCTTCGGCAGGGCGAGCCAGTCCGACCAGGAGATCTCTCGGCCGAGGAAGCGCGGCTGCTCGAACGGCCAGTCGGCGGCGATCCACTGCGGCACCAGCTCATCGAGGGCCTGCTCGACCTTGCTGTCCACCAGCTCGTCCACCACCCACCAGGAGATCTCGCCGTCCGCGCCGGCCCTCTCCGGTGGGTCGATGTAGACGCAGCCGAGCAGAGCTGTCTCCGCCGCGTCGAACAGCGCGTAGTTGAAAGACTGGTGTGCGGCGATCTCCTTCTCGTGCCGCAACAGGTCGGCCTGGTCGGCCTCGTAGGTCATGGTGGCCGCAGGCCAGCCCCAGGCTGGGCCGAAGATGGTCCACAGCCGCTCGCGCGAACCCATCACAGCCGGATAGTCGAGCGGGGTGTCCGCCTCCCGGATCGGCCGCAGGTGATGACCACTGCCCGGCAGCGGTACCAGGACGGGATGGACGAAGTTGTCGGGGAGCCAGCTCATGACGCCCGACCGTAGCAGCGCGCGGCCCTCCGTTCCTTTGGATTTTGCCCGTATACCGCCAGGACCGGCTCTCATGCCGGGCAGTGCCCGCGATCACCCGATCGAGACTCCCGTTCGATCGACAGACTCCATGATCGGAAGGCAACGGCTTCTGACCGGCGTCACAACAAGTCGGGTGCACTCTCCTCGGCGGGATCCTTGGATGCCGGGTGATCTGGACCGCCGGCCGGGGCGGCGGCACGCAGCGCCGCTTCGACCCGGCGGTTGCTGGTCATGGATGCTGTGACGGCGGTCATCGCGAGGAGGAGACCGGCGGCGGCGTAGAGCGGGGTGCGGATGTCGTAGGTGGTGGCCAGCCAGCCGCCGAGAAAGGCCCCGATGGGGGCGGCACACATGGCCAGCATGCGGGAGGTGGAGGCGACCCGGCCCATCAGGTGGGCAGGGACGATCGCCTGTCGGAGGGAGGGCGCGAGCACCATCGTGGCGCCCATGCCGGCCCCGCAGACGGCGAGCGCCAGCCCGGCGACGTACGGGTTCGGGGACGCGGCCAGGCCCAGGATGGCAAGCCCTTCGACGGCGGCTGTGCAGGTCAGTGCGGTGCCGGTGCCGAGTCGTCGGCCAAGGTAGGAAGCGATGCCCGCACCGAGCAGGCCGCCGGTGGCCTCCGCTGTGAGGAGCAGGCCGAAGCCGTAGGTGTCGATGCCCAGGCGGTCATGCGCGAAGAGGGCGAGGACGGTCTCCACAGCGAGGAAGGCGACGTTCCCGACCGCCGGGCGGAGCGCCAGCCCGAGCAGCACCCGGTCCCGGAAGACGTACGAGGCCCCGGCCCGCGCCTGCCGAAGCAGCGACTCGCGGACCTTCGGAACGGGCCGGGGCATGGCGGGCAGCGTACGGACGAGCAGCGCGGAGAACAGGAACGACACCGCGTCGGCGAGCAGCGGAACGGTGCGCCCGAGTGCGAGCAGCGCACTGCCCGCAGGCGGCCCCGCGAAGCCGGACATGGCCGTCTGGGCTCCGCGCAGGCGCGAGTTGGCTCGCTCCAAGAGTGCGGGGTCGCGGCCGAGCAGATCCGGCAGATAGGCCGTGGCGGCCGTGTCGAAGAAGAGTCCACCGAGGCCGAGCAGGAAGGCGACGGCCGCGAGCAGCGAAATGCTCAGCACGTCGAGTGCGGCCGCTGCCGCCGGTATCGCGAGCAGCACCGCACGTGCCGCGTCCGCGACCCACATCGTGCGCCGACGGTCCCAGCGATCCACCAGCGCACCGCCGAGCACCCCGAAGAGCAGCCACGGCAGCGTCCCGGCGGCCGTGACGGCGGCGAGCGCCATCGGGTCCCGCGTCAACGTCAACGCGAGCAGCGGCAGCGCAGCATGCGACACCCCGTCACCGAGCGAGGACACCGTCTGCGCAGTCCACAGCCGTCCGAACCCGGTCGGCAACTTCCGTATACCTGAGGTCACTTGGTGCCCCCTTCGGCCTGCTTGTGCGATGCCGGGTGGAACAGTGCGAAGACGAGTGACGCGTCCGGCAGCGACGGATCGGACAGCTCCCGGTACTCGTCCGCCAGTGCCTGCAGCCGCGCCCCCAGCTCCGCGAACTGCTCCTCGGTGAGCCGCAGATGCGCCATCCGCACGTGCCGCTCGCCGTCCGCCGGCGACGCCTCCAGATCAGCCACCGCATGCCGCATCAGTACATCCGGCCCTCCCTCGCCCGGATCCGGCAGCGCGATCGCCCGCGCGGCCATCGCGTAGTAGCGCTCGGTGACCCCCCGCACCTTCCGTGTCCGTACCACCTTCACCAGGCCGGCCCGCTCCAGCAGCCGCACGTGATAGCTGGAACTCCCCTTCGCAAGGCCCACCCGCTCCGCGATCTGCGTAATCGTCGCCGGCTCGAAGCGGAGCACGGCCATGATCCGGTGGCGCGTGAGATTGGAGACGGCGCGCAGCTGCTCGTCAGTGGTGACGTAAAACGTCTCGGGAAGATCGTCGGTAGGCATGGGAGCAATGGTCAACGATCCTTGACCATTGAGCAAGGGGATTTCGCACGGACTTTCAGAAGCCGCTGTCCGGCGCGCGAGACCTTCGCGCCGAGATCAAAATCGGGTACGCCCGGGTGCCTACCGGCCGGCAGAAACTGGAGCGGCAGCTCGACGCGCTCACCGCCGCCGGATGCCGGAAGATCTTCGCGGACAAGAAGTCCGGGAAGGACGCGCTCCGTCCCGAGCTGAAGGCGTGCCACGCGTTCCTCGACGCCGGCGACACGCTTGTCGTCCCCTCGCTCGACCGCTACGGCCGCAGCCTCCAAGACCTCATCAACATGGTCGCCGAGCTGCGCGAGCGCGGCATCGGCTTCACCTCGCTGCACGAGAACCTGGACACCACCACCCCCCGGCGGCCGACTTGTCTTCCATGTCTTCGCCGCGCTCGCGGGGTTCATCCGCGAACTCATCGTCACTGACACCAAGGAGGGCCTCGCCGCCGCCCGCGCCCGCGGCCGGGTCGGCGGACGCCCCACCGTCGCCACCGAGGAGATCATCCGGGCCGCCCGTGAGCCGCTGCCCGACCCGGGCCGCTCGATCACCTCGATCGCCAAGCTGCTCGGCGTCTCGCCGGGCACGCTCGACAAGCACATCCCGGACCTGCGCGAGCTGCGCGCCTGCGCAGTGCCCCGCCGGCTCGACGCCCCCACACAGTAGGCAGATCACACCAAGATCAATCTCAGTGGCACTTTCTGTGCCTCAACTACTCACACCCCGACCACACGGACGGCATACGCCGGACCGTTGAACCATCAACTCCCCGGGCCCTGTTGTGAATCGGCCCGATCGAGCCAACAGCACGGCTGCCCGGAGATTGCGTCTCACTCGTGTAACAGGCCGGGTCGTTACCGGCGGGAATCGTCCGGTATGCCACCCAACCCGGGTTGGCCGCAAACGAGTTGGTGGTACGGGGCTCCCTTGTCCGCCGACCGTAAGTTCCACATAATCGCAGGGCGCTCCACGGACTCATCCCCCACTGAGCCCGGACGCCCTGCGGCGTGCGCTGCCGTTCTTCGATGTCTACGGCGCGCTTCCGGATGTGGTCGGCATGAGCTCGTCGACGCGTGTATCCCCCCACGAGAGGAAACCCGTTGAAGAGCTACCTGAAGCACATCAGGACGGCCACCGCGATCGGTGCCGTCGCCCTCGCAGGCCTCAGCCTGCAGCCCGGCGCCGCCAACGCCGCCTCACCGACCCCACGCGGTGAGCTCGGCACCAAGGTCGTCGGCGGCACCAAGGCCACTGAGGGCGAATTCCCGTTCATGGTTCGCCTGTCCATGGGCTGTGGCGGTTCGCTGTACGCCAAGGACATCGTGCTCACCGCCGCTCACTGCGTCGACGCCAGTGGCCCGAACACCGGCATCACCGCCACGGCGGGCGTCGTCGACCTCGAGGATTCCAAGGCGATAAGCGTGAAGTCCACCGAGGTCCTCCAGGCCCCCGGCTACAACGGCAAGGGCAAGGACTGGGCACTGATCAAGCTGGAGAAGCCGATCGACCTGCCCACCCTGCCGATCGTCACGGACGACAAGTTCAACAACGGCGACTTCGACATCGCCGGCTGGGGCGCCGACAAGGAGGGCGGCGACCAGCAGCGCTACCTGCTCAAGGCCAAGGTCCCGTTCATCGACGACGCGACCTGCGAGAAGGCGTACGGCGACCAGCTGACCCCCGGCGAGGAGCTCTGCGCCGGCAAGCTGGACACCGGCGGTGTCGACACCTGCCAGGGTGACTCCGGCGGCCCCATGTTCCGCAAGGACGAAGCGGGGGCCTGGATCCAGGTCGGCATCGTCAGCTGGGGCGAAGGCTGCGCGCGCCCCGGCAAGCCCGGCATCTACACCGAGGTGAGCGCCTTCGCCGCGGACATCAAGAAGGCCGCTGAAGGCATGGGCGGCTGACGCCGGTCAGGTCGTCGCGAAGGCCCCCGGCCGGTTCCGGTCGGGGGCGTTCGTGCGTCAGGAGGCCGCCTGCACGGCCGCACGGCTGCCGGTGTTCCGGAGCATCTGCCGCAGTGGGCCTGCCGCTGCTCGGGGGCGGTCGTGCCGTGGCCGTCGGCGAAGAGGGTGTGCTGGCGAGACATCCTGCGGACACCGGAGCCGCGGCGAACGCCGCGCTGATCGGCGCGCAGCCCCGCGTCGAGCCGGCCCAGATGCGGGGCGGTGGGCTGCTCGCCTCCGTCGAGGACCTGCCCTTCGTCGTCCCCGCCCGAAGCGTCAACGCCGGTCCCTCGCCCAAGTAGTACTGCTCCCAGCGCGGTGTGACCCGGCTCGATTCCGTCAACGACCAGGTCGCCGGCCCGTCTCGGAGGTGTTCTCCCGCAGATGCGCGGTGAGGACTCCGGCATGATGCCGGGCTGCAAAGCCCTGGTGAAGGCGGTGTCACCGGGGGCGTTGAAGGGGCGCGGGGCGATCCAGGGGTGGATCAGCCGGTCTCGCTGTCCGCGCGCCCGGGCAGGCAAGAGACCTGCGGCGAGCATGGCGAAGGACCACAGCGGCCAGTGGTGGTGTGGCCCTCGGTGTACCGCACCAACTCGCACCCGGCGTCCGCGCGTGGCGCTCAGGCCCGGTGTCATCCGCTGATGAGCAGGGCCAGGACCAGGGCGGCGGCGATCACCGTGCCCCCCGCGTGCACCCACCAGACGGGCCCCAGTGGCCCCAGCTCCAGGGGAGCGGCGCGCGTGGGGGAGTGGAAGAGGTCCTCACACATCGAGCAGCACCCAGAATCGTTTCTCTGGTCGTCCATGCCTCATTCAACGGGCGGGTGCTGCTCCGGCAACCGGTCGGTGCGGGACCGCAATCGAATCGTCACCCGAGTACGGTGAAGGGCGGCCGCGGGACCGTCTGCCGGCCGTTCCGCCCGTCCCCGCGGCAGGTCGAGGACGTGACCACCCGCCGCCACCCACACTCCCGCCTCGGCTTACCCGTTGCTGCCCTGGAACCAGGGGGCGCGGAAGTCGACGGGGACACGGAAGGGGTGCTGCCGGTCGGTGAGGTGATGGAAGAGGAACTCTGTCGCCGTGCAGTCGAAGCGTCGTCCGTCCTCGGGGTCGACACCGGTGGCGAACACGGGCCACACGTCGGGGTCAGGACCGTCGGTGATCCAGTAGAACGACTGCTCGTGCTCGGTGCTCGCCCAGGGCAGCATGCCGCCCGGAGTCCAGGCGGCGTACTCGGTGTGCCGGATGAGTTCGCCGGGCAGGAAGACATGGGAGAAGCCGTCGAATTGGCCCCTGCCGAAGGTCTCGACAAGCCGCTTGTAGTCGTTCGGCAGACGCGTGCCGAGCCGGGACTCGGCTGCCGCCCAGTCGACCCCATGAATGCGCGTCGGCGTCCACCCCGTCACGACGAGCAGCTTGTCGAGCCAGGTCGCCCCGGCGGGCGGCTGGTCCATGCTCGGTGTGGTCCGCGGCGAGACGATCAGGACGAGCCCGCGGTCGTCGTCGGAGCGCGAGGACGGTCCGAGCGTGACCCACCGTCCGCCGAACGCCCAGGCGCGGGCCCGGTCCAGCTGCTCGTCGGGCAGTGGCGGCGGAGCGCCGGGCCCCCTGACCGGGTCCCCGTCGCGGCTGCTGAGCTCCTCGACAAGGCCGTCCGTGTCTGTTTCCTCGTTGACCGGAAGGCATACGTGGCCCGCTGGGTGGCCGGGTTGTGCACACGTGAGGTCGCCGACGTCGGGCCACACCAGCCCGGCCACGGCCGTGAGAAGTCGTTCATGGCCCATGGGTGACAGCCAAGCACCCGCCTCTGACAGGCCGGTGGCCCTGGTCCCCCGCGCGTGAGCGGTTCGTCCGTCGCAGGGCGAGCTCCGTGGCGCACGGGTCCGACGGGTCAGACGGGTCCGTCCGGCCTTCCCGTACGGGCAGAGCTGCCCGCCGACGAGCCTGAGGAGGGTTGGCTGTGGTGCTGAGCGAACTGGGGTCTCAGCACAACAGATGAAACTAACCGTGACGCAGGGCTGCGTGCCGTCCGGGGCGCGCAGCCCTGCTGCGCTCGTCTCGGTCAGATGCCGTTCGCGAACCGCTTGAACGCGGCCTTGGTGCCCGACCCGGCGATGCCGTCGATCGCGCCGGTGTAGCCCCAGTGCTGCAGCAGGCGCTGCAGCGCCTTGATCGTGCCGCTTCCGACGATCCCGTCGATTGCTCCGGTGTAGCCCCAGTGCTCCTTGAGGTTGCGCTGGAACGCCTTCCAGCTGTTCGTGCCCAGCTGTCCGTCGATCTCGCCCGAGTAGGCCCAGTACGTCGTCAGCCAGCGCTGGACGTTTCTGGCCTCCGTGGCAGTCAGGCCGAGGTTGTTCACCGCGAGCGGGGCGACGGCCTCGGCGCTCACCGTCGGCTTCTCGGCGGGCGCGGACGCCGCGAAACTCGCGCCGGCACCCGCCAGGGTTCCGGCGGCGACCGCGGCTGCGGTCGTGACACTGACGAGGGTCTTCTTCCAGACATCGGGTCGCATGTGTTCCCCCTTCTGGTGGCAGAGCGGCACCTCGCGCGATCGGCGTGGTCGTCACCGGTCGCGCTGATGGCACCCTCTTCTGGTCGCGCGGCGCAGAAGCGATCAGAGCCCCTTGCCGGGCCTGCCCCTGGGCGCAGTACGAGAAGCTATCCACCGGCGGATCGAACCGTCGTCAACCCATGAGTTGACATTCCCTCAACCAGGAGTTGACGCGGCTTTTCGCCAACCGGTGCGGTTCAGCCAGGGATACCGACGGGCAGAGAGGCCGACCCGGAAGCCCCGCCAGACGCGCATTGACCCGGCCGTCGGCAGAGCGGGAAGCCCAGCACCGAGGGCAGCGGGAGTGCGCCGGCCGACCTCGCCCTGACCTGGCAAGCGACAGCCGACCGGGGGTGCGTTCGCCGCCCTTCGCCTCAGGCGGCCGGTTCCAGGCGGACGCAGCACCGGCCGGGGGCGGGAGCGAGGCACGCCTGAAGACCGGTCTCGTGCAGCCCTTCGACCACACCGCGCAGCAGGTGGAGGTTCATGCCGCACACCGTCTCGGTGTGCTCGCGAGCCAGCGTGTGGAAAGGGCAGTTCGCGAGAACGATGGCAGCACCCTCACGGCGCGGTTCGAACCCGTACCCCCGCAGGAGGTCGAGCAGCCCGGCATCGTCCTGCGTGCCCCACTCCTTGCCCCGTTCCTGCGCCTTGCGGTGCAGGACCGTCCGCGACGGCTCGCCGGTGGCCTCTGACTCTTCCAGGGCCTGCGCGAGCAGCAGCCCGGCGAGGTCGTAGCGGCGACCCGGAAGGCTGACGGTGACCTGCTTCGACGAACGCTTGTAGAGCTTGGCGGGCCGGCCCGCGCCGGGGCCGCTGCGTCCGCTGCGCCGTTCGTAGACGACATCGAGCAGGGATTCGTCGGCGAGACGGTCCAGATGGAAGGCGGCGGTCTGCCGGGCGAGCCCCAGCGCTTCGGCAGCCTCGTCGCGGCTGACCGGGTCCGCCTGGCGTACGACGTGGTCGTACAGCCGTCGGCGGGTGGGCTCACCGAGAGCGGCGACGGCGGAGATGTTGGCGTCATCGAACTGGTCCACGCTCCATTGTAAAACCCACCGTCATTGACGGAAGAATGAGTGCCGGTTCTACCGTTGAAAGAGGTTATCGATAGAAGTAGCAGGGCATGACCCATCCATCTCCGACCCGGCCGCCACCTGGCGGCGGGCAGCACTCTCCGACCCCGCGTGTCAGGCCTTTCTGGCCCTGCGCACACGACGGTGTGGCTCGACGACCTGAGCCGGCTCACCATCTTTGCCAAGGTCATCACGGCGGGCGGCGCCTGCGACGCGCAGCTGTACGACCTGTCCGTGCCGGGGTATGCCAAGGGCGTGTGTCGGAAGTGGCTCATCAGGTCTCGAGCGGCAGTTCCAACAGCTCCTCCGGAGGCTGGAAACCGAAGCGCCGATAGAGCGGGGTGCTGCGGTCCGACGGCCAGACGATCAAGCCCTCCAGGCCGGCGCTGCGTGAGTGTTGCTTCAGCGCCCCAAGGAGCGCCGAGCCGGCTCCTTCGTTTCGTTGTGACGGCACGACGAAGAAGTTCGTGACATAGCCGACCGGGTTGTTGTCGTTGTAGGGCTCCGGCATCCTCTCCACCAGACAGAGGAAGACGTGACCGCAGATTGCGCCTTCGGTCTCAGCGACCCAGGCCAACCAGCGACCACTGCTGAGCCGGTCGCGGATCCACTGCTCGGCCTCTTCCCGGGACCGGGCAGGACCCGGCGACTGCCCTTCGCGGTCCTCCTGCTTGAACATCCACCGCAGTTCGGCCAGCGTCCGGGCGTCGGCGGGCCGGGCCGGACGCACGATGAAACCTGTGGTCATGCGGGCGAGCATCGCTCGTGCGGCATGGTGAAGCCAACGGATTTCCGGGCGGTCACAGCCATTCGCCTCGACCGTCACCCACTTCAGCAGAAGCCGCTCAAGAGCGCCGCTCACCGCTGTCACGGCCCCTGTCGCCGTTCCCGGCGTATTGCGGCTGCTCTCCACCTCGAGGCACGGAGGTCTTCCGGGCGGCACCCCCTCACGGGCCTCCCTGTAAGGTCGGAGCGAGGGAGCCTGATCCGGGGGAGTGACGATGCCGACTGATGCGCCGCCCATTGTCTTCGTTCACGGGACCAGGTTCAGCGCGGGGCAGTGGAGTCCTCAAGTCGCCGCGTTGCAGGAGGAGTTCGCGGTAGCAGCGATCGATCTCCCCGGTCACGGTGCCCGGTCCGCGCAGCCCTGGAGCCTCGCGGCCGCGACGGAGGTCATCGCCTCGGCGGTGGAGTCGCTGGCCTCCGGGCCCGCTCTGGTCGTCGGGCACTCACTCGGCGGATACGCCTCGCTGGAGTTCGCCCGGCGTTTCCCCCAGCACCTGCGCGGGCTGGTCCTCGCCGGGGCCAGCGCCTCCACCCGAGGCGCGTGGGCAGCGCCGTACCGGTGGGTCGCCGGGCTCGTACCCCGTGTGCCGGCCGCCCGTCTGACCCGCTGGAACGACTGGCTTCTGCGCCGGATGTACGCGCCGGACATCGTGGACCCGACCATCCGCGGGGGCTACGCCTTCCACTCGCTGCCGGCGGCCTGGGGAGAGGTGCTCGGCCGATTCGACGCGGACGCGATGCGCCATGTACCGGCGCCCGTGCTCATCCTCAACGGGGAGAAGGACACGGTATTCCGCGCGGGGGAGAAGGACTTCGCCCGCGCGCATCCGCAGGCCCGTGTGGAACTGATCCCGCGCGCGAGGCACCTGGCGAACTTCGACGACCCGGACGCCTTCACCGACGCCGTCCGCCGCTTCGCCCGACAGCTCCCCGTCCACGGCTGACCTGATCGAAAGAGCTTGGTGTAAGCGACCGCGCAGCACTGTCACCGTCCGCGCTCGCTGCTGGTGACTGACGGAGCGGCGGATCATCTCGGCATGCGTCCCCATCCATAGTTACGAGCGTTCCGTAGGAGCGGGTGCTTCTCGATGCGTTCGAGTACCAGACTCCGACATCCAGGTGCAGCCGGGCCGCGGAGGCTCCACGTAGACCGGTGCGCGGTCTGGTGCGAGTGGTGGTGGTCGCGTGGGCGTCGGCCACGGGCATCCACCGGGGCCAACGCCCACTACCGGCGCCGCCGCGAACAAGGCGACTGGCACGCCGCCGCTCAACGCAACCTCTTCAATAGCATGAACGGCCGGCTCTACCACTGCCCGAAGCAGGGCAGGACCCACGACGAGACGCTCGCCGTCGGGGCCTCACACGGCATGGGCCACGCCGACGGGTCGTGGAGCCTGTCCAGCATGGCGTCCGCGTCGCGCGCGTCCGATCCGAAGGCATCCGGCGCGAACCCCTCAGCCAGTTCCGCCAAGTACGCAGGCCAGAAGCCCGGTTCGTCCACGAGCGATGCCCGTCCACGATGGGCGAAGAGGAGTACCAGTGCCGTGCCATCACCATGCCGGGATTCTCTCCGAGTCCGGTCGGAACGGTTCGAAGACCCCGGCCCTCACAGCCGACCGGCTTGACGGCGTAGCAACGTGAGGTGTCCAGCCATGCGTCTGGTCGCTGTGCAGCTTGCGCCGTTCCCGGCGGTTGGGGTGGCGGATGACTGCTCCCGCCCATGCCGCCGGACCCTGTCAGCCGGATCGCGGGTCCCGGGCGACGGGCTGAGCGCGCCGGGCCGAGGCCGGTGCCGGAGCAGCGGGCAAGAGGCCGCACCGCGCCCTGAAGCCGTGCACGATGAGCTCATGCCCGGCCGGAGCAAGACGTGGGTATCCCCCGACAACCGCCTGCGTGCCTGACCTCAGCCGCCGACGTGGGCGAGGAGGCGGGTCAACGGCGTCGGCACGTCGGCCGGGTCCAGGCGGCGCACGAGGTGGCGCGCGTACTGCGCCTTGCGGCCGCTGTGTGTGCCCATGAATCGGTGCAACTGCTGCTCGACCGTCCGCTCGCGCTGCGCGGGCTGCTTCTGGAAGGTGCGGAAGGGACGCCCTTCGCCCTGGGAGTCGAGGACGTCCTGGACCACGTCGGCCCCCAGGGCCCGTATCAACTCGTCCTCCAGATCGGCGACGCACACATGGAAGCCGCGCCGCTCCATCACGTCACGGCCGAGATCCCGCCCCAGCCCGGCCTGTTCCAGAGCACGCTGGAAGAACCGCTCCTCGCGGGCGTCGCACAGCCCCGCCACCCCGAGGTCCAGACCCTGCGGGCCAAGGACGCGCAGGAACCGTCCGATACTGGTCACACCGCCGAGCGGGACCACGGGCGTGCCCTCCGCGTCGAGATCACGCCCCATCATCGCCGCCGCCTGCTCTATCGCCACCTGGTCGCTGTGGCCCTCGACGAGGATCACTGTGCGCAGGGCGATGTCGTCGCTGAGCGCCCGTGCGGCCGCCGCGGCCCTGTGGGCGCCGCTGCCCCCGGCCGCCCACTCGACAACCGCCGCTCTGAAATGCCGCACGTCTTCCATGCGGCCCAGTCTTCCACGGCGGTGACGAGCATCTCCCGGGATTTTCCCCGTGCCGGGGAGATGGGACGCGCGCCGACGTGCGAGGTCTGCGTAACCCTTGCCCGCGGCCTGGGCGGAGTCCCTGGTGACCTCGTGGAAGGGGACGGGCACAACAGCGGTCACCCCGGAGGGCGCGCGGGGTTCGCCCTGGTTGCCGGGGAGGGCGAGGCGTTCGCCCCGCTTCCGACGGGAAGCCGAAGACCGCCGTGTCGACGGGACCAGCCCCGTCGTCCGCCGGCGCTTCACCCGCTCGGACCCGGCTCACCTGCTTGGCGACGATGTGACACGGCCGGGTTTCCGCCGACGGGTTCAAGGCCCGATCGGCCAGACTGGAGAACGTGGAAACCATCGTGCCTGTCAGCAACGGCGAACTCTGGGCGGACGATTCGGGAGGGGACGGGCTGCCGCTGGTCATGCTCCATCCCGGTGTCGGCGACTCGACGGTGTGGGACCCGGTCCTCGCGGCGCTCACCACGCGGCCGAGAATCATCCGCTACGACGCGCGAGGGTACGGCCGCTCTCCCGCGACCACCGCCGCGTTCAGCCCCGTGGGGGACCTCTCCGCGGTCCTCGACCACTTCAAGGTCCCCCGTGCGGTGCTGGTGGGTTCAAGTATGGGCGGGTCCGCCGCGATCAACCTGACTCTGGACGCCCCGGACCGGGTCGCGGGCCTCGCGCTCTTCGTGCCCGGGGTCACGGGGTACGAGGACCTGGCCCCGGCCGGGTTCTACGAAGAGGTGGGGAAACTCGCCACGGCCGGAGACATGGAAGGCATCGTCCGGCTCGGGCTGCGTCTCTGGGGGAAGGCCGGCGGCGGCACGCCCGAGACCGACCCGCTCGCGGCCGCTCAGCTGCGAGGAGCGGTGCCGGGATGGTTCAGCAACGTCGGGCACCAGCAGACCGACGCCCCGGCCTTCGACCGGCTCTCCGAAATCTCCGTCCCCGCGCTGCTTGCACTGGGCGAGCTGGACCAGCCGGAGGTGGTCCGCTGCAACGAGAAGACCGCGCACCGGATTCCCGGCTGCCGCTTGGTCCGGCTGGCCGCCTCCGACCACTACCCGACACTGCGCGTGCCGCAGACCATCGCTCGGTTGATCGAGGAGGTGCACGCCGAGGCGGCGGCCTGACCGGAGCGCGAATCGTGGCTGACTCGGTTCACGCCCCGTGATCTTGTGGCCCCGGCTCACGAGAGACCGCTCACCCCTCCGGCCGCACCGGCGTGGCCTGCGCAGGCGACACTCTCACTCACCGCACAGGCGCGTCGGCGCCGCCGTGCCGGTCCGGCGTCGGTCCGGCGGCCGGGAGCACTGGTTGTCCCCGGGAGGGTCGAAGCTCAGCCCGTTCTCGTCGAGGGCGTTGAAGACGGAGAGCCGACCCGTCTCGAAGACGAAGCTGACGTCGACGTTTCCCTCGGCCGCGTCCTTTCCCGTCCATTCCAGGAGCTCGGCCCGTATCAGGGGTGTGCCTTGCAGGGCGTCCAGGCCGTGAACGGGCTCGGGGCGCCACCGCAGATCGAACCCGGGCCACCGGACCGGGTGAAGCGGGTCGATCGTGTTCCAGGTCAGGGAGAGATCGTCGAGCTTGTGATGGGTGATCTCGATCTGCTCGCCGTCGAAGTCCAGCAGTACCGGGCAGTCGCCGAACCACTCGTCGTCCCGCAGGTCCCACACCATCCAGACCCTCGTCAGAGGCCGCCCGGCAAGGCCACGCAGGCGGGCTCCGTGTGCGCGCAGGACATCGCGTCGGCCGTTCAACCACAGAGGCCGGTAGCCCGCGACACCGAAATCGAACATTTCCTCATCCTGGCAGAACCGCCCTCCTGGGCGCCCCCCTTCTCGCTCTAGGCTGTCGTCGACAAGGGGGGTGGGCATGGACGTGCCGAACGTCATCGGGGACTGGCAGGAGTACCAGTCGGAAGAGTGGGCCGGCCTGCGCGTGCGGGTACACAGCCTCAAAAGAGCGGTGCCGCCGCGAGGGCGCGACGACGACGCCAAGGGGCTGACGTACGTCGGCTTCCAGGTCACGTTCGAGAACCGTGGGTCCGAGTGCTTCGCGATCGAGATGAACGCGCACCCGTACCACTACGACGTACGCGCGGGGCGGGACGGGCACGGGGTGTTCGTCGACGAGAGGGGCGCGGACCACATCAGCGGCTTCAACCTGTACCCCCAGCGGCGCGTGACCGCGAGCCTCTATGTCGCGGCACCGGCCGCCAGGCTCAAGCAGCTGGACATTCAGGTCAGTCCCGGCATCGACGGCGAGCCGTCGTTCGGATACGTCTGGGTCGGCGGGCTCGGTGTGCACGAGGGTTCCACACGGCTGGGCCGTCGCGCGTCGACGGCGGAACCGAGCGTCGCCAATGAGGTGGAGCGCTTCCTGCAGGCGGAAGCCTCGGACGAGGGCTGACACCGATCCGCCCGCCCTCGCCGGGTTCGGTCGGCCGCGGGTGGGCACCACCCGGGCCGGTCCGACGCCACGGCCCACGGGGCGTCGGACCGGCCGGGCGAACGGTCGACGGTGTCAGTGGGTGAACCTCTCCGCCAGATAGGCCTCCCAGCTTCGTGTACCCACGGCGCGGGCCGGGGCGGTCAGCGAGCCGGCGCGGAGGGCCGCACCGACCTTGCCCGGGAGGAACACCGGCAGGACGGGGCGGCGCTTGCCCGCCGCCCGCAGCCAGTCCCGGGCCAGTCGGTCAGCCGTGTGCACCACGGGACCGGCCATGTCCGGTACCCGGCCGGCCGGTCCGGCGAGGGCCAGTTCGACCAGGTGACCGGCCACTTCCCGCGGGTCGACGGGCTGCAGGACGGTGCGGGCCGGCACGATGACGGCGGGCAACCTGGACATGGAGGTGAACGTCCTGTCCAGCAGCTGGTGGAACTGGCTGGCCCGCAGATTGGTCCAGCCGATCCCGGAGGCCGCCAGCAGCCGCTCCCCTTCCAGCTTGATCCGGTAGTAGGGGAACGGAATCCGGTCGATGCCGATGATGGAGACATTGACGACATGCTCGACCCCGGCCCGCTTCGCGACGTCCAGCAGGTGGTGGAAGGCCGGGACGTCGTTCTTGTAGTGGCGGATGTCCGTGGCGCAGTGAATGACCGTACGCACTCCGCGGAACGCCTCGTCCAGACCCGCGCCGGTCGCCAGATCGCCGGTGTGCCAGGTCACGCCCGCGGTGCCCGGCAACCCGGCTCCGCGGGTGAGCGCCCGCACCGGCGACCCGGTGCGGCACGCCCGTTCCACGACCTCGCGGCCGAGCACGCCCGTCGCGCCGGTCACCATGATCACGTCGTTCTCCATCGGTCAGTCCTTTCCTGTCGCTGTCACCGATGAAGAACCGGCGACTCACGCGTTCTGTGACGACTCCCGAAGCTGACCCGCCAAAAAGGCCAGTTTGTCGGGGTTCCTCACGATCCGGATCCCGATGATTCCCGCCTCGCCGATCTCCAGCGCCCCCATCGAGGTCAGCTCGCCGTCCTCCCGGCCGAGCGCCACCGCGGCGCCGTTCGCCTCGACGATTTCCAGCTGCACACCGCTTCCCCACCGGGTGAACGTGCCCGTCAGGTACCGGATCACCTTCTCCCGGCCGACGACCGGGTTGCGTGCCGCCGTCACCTTGCCGCCGCCGTCCGACCACGCCACCACGTCCTCGGCGAGCAGCGCCTCCAACCGCTCCAGCGAGCCCTGCGCGGCGGCCTCCAGGAAGCCGGTCAGCAGGACGCCGCTCGACTCCTGGGACGTCCTGAACCGCCGCCGGCCGTCCGTCACATGCTGCTTGGCCCTGTGGTACAGCTGCCGCGCGTTCGCCTCCGAGCAGTCGATCACACCGGCGACGTCCCGGTGGCTGTAGCCGAACGCGTCACGCAGCACCAGCGCCGCGCGCTCCGGGGGCGTCAGACGCTCCATCAGTACCAGCATCGCCAGCGACACCGCCTCGCGCTGCTCCGCCGTCTCCATCGGCCCGAGGGTCCCGTCATCGGTCCGCACGGGCTCCGGCAGCCACGGCCCCACGTAATCCACGCGCTGTACGCGTGCCGAGGTCAGCCGGTTCAGGCACAGATTCGTGAGCACCCTCGCGAGCCACGGCCCCGGCGCCGCCACCTGCCCGGGCGCGGCTCCGTGCCAGCGAAGGTACGCGTCCTGCACGGCATCCTCGGCCTCCGCCGCCGACCCGAGCATCCGGTACGCCAACGAGAACAGCCGGCGCCGATGTTCCTCGAACTGCTGTGCCTTGTCCATGAGGCGACACGGTAGAAGATCCCCGGGCGTCGGCCGCCGCGAGGTCGTGTCCCTACGTGAGCAGTCCACGCATGACGGGGACAGGGAGTGCCGGGTTGGCGGCGGCGTGCCCGGCGAGCTCCTCGTCGTCGAGGAGGGCGAGCAACCGGTCGGCCGGGCGCCGGGGATGGCGGGCCGCTCCCGCGCGCACGCCCGCATGGGGGTCGCGGGTGAGCCGGTCGGCGGTTTCAGGGGAGAGACCGGGGTCGAGCACGGCGAGGCGCCGTTCGCCGGGCGCCTCGCCGGACCCGGAAGGGGATCTGACGGGAGAAGAACAGTTCCTGCTGCAGTTCGCCGTCGTACGTCGTGAGCATCCGGTCGATCACCCAGTCCGGCAGTGGGCGAACGGGCCGGGTCCGACCGGGAGCGCGGGCGAGGCGGCCGCGGACCACCCACTCGGGATCGTCCACGACGAGGCCCCGTATCCCGGGGTCGGTGAACGGGTTGCGGGCCAGTGCTCCGCGGACCCGAGGATCCGGGTGCGCGACGATGGCGGCGGTCACCTCCTCGGGGAAGGCGGCGCGCCGGGACGCCGGCACGCGCCAGGCGTTCTCGTACCCCGGCTCGAGCAGCCTCAGCAGTACGCCGGCCGGTGCCGCCGGGTTGACGGCGAGACCCTCGAGCGCGGTCATACAAGCCCCTTGCCATGGGCGGTCCGCGTGCGTGGACCGGGGCGGGCAGGTCGCGGCCCGCGACCGCCCTGTCCGGTCGGTACAACGCCCGGTGAGTCTGCCCGCCGGGGCGATCATCAGATTCGCCCTTGGGCCGGCCCGGCGGCGTGGGCCCCGCATGGCTCGAACCGGGCGCTGGTTCTGGAGGCCGCCGCGGCCCGGACCGCAGTGACTCCGGACGGCCCAGGGATCGTATGACGATCGCAAGAGACGTGGCCCAGGAATACA
This sequence comes from Streptomyces sp. STAM6, assembly GCF_054963715.1. Taxonomy (NCBI): domain Bacteria; kingdom Bacillati; phylum Actinomycetota; class Actinomycetes; order Kitasatosporales; family Streptomycetaceae; genus Streptomyces; species Streptomyces sp. STAM6. Next base: position 22,322 of record NZ_JBUEFZ010000057.1, read on the forward strand.
TGATCATGTCGGGGGTACGGCAGCGCATGACGCGGCGGTGCGGGAGCCGGTGTGATCGTGGGGAGAGGAGACGCCACCCTCCGCGGACGGTTACATTCTCTTGGCCTCCTGAACTGCCTCGTCGTGATTCCGGTGCAATCCGGCTCCACACGCACGCGCGGAGGCCGCGTGGCGGGGAGTCGAGCGGAGGTGGGGAAAGTGAGCGATCCGCAGGACCGTGGGGCAGACCAGGAGCGCCTCTCCGCGCTGCGGCGCGAACTGGGCAAGCTGCTCGCACTGCTCGGCGCGGCGGCGTACGCGGTGGACACCGACGGCCTCGTCCTCGCCGTCAACGGCCGGGCCGAGGACATGTTGCGGCGCCCCGCCGTCGACCTGCTCGGCCAGGACGCACACGACCTGCTCCACCGGGATCGCCACGGACTCCCGGTCCCCAGGAGCCGCTGCTCGATGATGCAGGCCTTCGTCAGCGGGCGCACCCGGCAGGAAGAGGTGGACTATTTCGAACGCGGGGACGGATCGTTGCTCGCCATGTCCTGGCTCGTGGCACCGCTCCACCTTTCCGACGAGGAGACGGGCGCCCTGGTGGTGTTCCACGAGCACGACCACGCCCCGGCTGCCGAGGAGAGACCGTCGCACCCCGTGACGGCGCTGCCGGAGCTGGAGCGCCTGGCACTGCTGGCCGAGACCACCTCCCAGCTCACCTCCACCCTGGACGTCGACGAGGCACTGGACCGGCTGGTACGGCTGGTCGTCCCGCTCCTCGCGGACTGGGTCGTGATCGATCTCCTCACCGAGAACGACGAGGTCTGGCGCACCGTGGTCGCGCACGAGGAGAAGGGCGCCATCGTTCACGAGGAGGACCTGCAAGGAGCCATGCCGCCGGTGCCGCAAGGCTCTCCGATGCCGCTCTCCCGGGCGCTGCGCGGCGCGGGCAGCACGCTGGCGACACCGCAGACCTATCAGGGGCCACCCGATTCCGGCATCGCCGTCGAACAGCAACGGCTCTTCGAGCACACCGGCATGCACTCGGCGCTCATCGCCCCCATCCGCGGCCTGCGTGAGGTCCTCGGCGCCCTGACCCTCGGCAGATCCCAACGGCCCGACGCCTTCGTCACCACGGACATCCCGCTCCTGGAGGACATCACCCGCCGCGCCGGCCTGGCCCTGGACAACGCGCGCCTCTACCAGCGTCAGCGCAAGGTCGCCGAAACGATGCAGCGCCACCTCCTGCCGCAGATGCCCAGGGTGCCGGGCCTGCAGATGACCACCCGCTACCAGCCCGCGCCGCACGCCTCCCAGGTCGGCGGCGACTGGTACGACGCCTTCCACCTGCCCGACCGGGCACTCGCCCTGGTCATCGGGGACGTCGTCGGGCACGACCTGGACGCCGCCGCCGACATGGCACAGCTGCGCAACATCCTGCGCGCCTACGCCTGGTTCCAGCCCGACGCACCCAGCGTGATCGTCAGCCGGGTCGACGAGGCCGCTCCGCACATCGCCCAGGTCCCCATGGCCACCATGATCCTCGCCCGGCTGGACACCGACGACGAGGGCCGGTGGCAGCTCCAGTGGACGAACGCAGGCCACCCCCCACCGCTGCTCATCACCCACGACGGCCGGGCCAGCTACCTCACCGACGGCCACGGCATCCTCCTCGGGACCGGAGCCGCACTCGGCCGCACCGACGCGACGGTCACGCTGCCGCCGCTGTCCACGCTCGTGCTCTACACCGACGGCCTGGTCGAATCCATCCGCCACCCCATCGACCACGGACTGGAACAGCTGCGGCGGCACGCCGCGTCCCTCGCCCACCGCCCCATCGAGACCTTCAGCGACCTCCTCATGGAAAGAGCCCGCCCGCACGACAACTCCGATCAGATCCGGACGGAGTAGAGGTTGTTGTCGGAGCCCCCGAAATAGACGGCGCCCGTGGTCACCGTGGGCGGATGCACCGAGGCCGCGGCGGTGTGCTTCCAGCGCGCCCTGCCGCTCCCGGCGTCCACGGCGTACAGGAACTGGTCGCTGCTGCCCACGTACACCACCCCGTCCGACACCGCGGGGGCGGACACGTCACCCTCGGTGCCGAGAGCCCAGCGGTGCTCGCCGCCGGCCGCGTCCCAGGCATGCAGCCGGCGCCCGCCACCGGCGAACACCATGCCCCGGGCGGCCACCGGACCGGCCTGCGCCCCCACGCCGTCAGCCTTCCAGACGAGCTTTCCGGATGTGGCCTCCACGGCGTACAGCTTTCCGTCCGTGCTGGTGAAGAACACCAGACCGGCGTCCACCGCGGGGAACCACGAGACGGCGCCCGCGGTGGTGAATTTCCAGCGGACCGTGCCCGCGTGGGCGTCCACGGCGTACAGATTGGTGTCGCTGCAGCCGACGTAGACCGTCTCGCCCGCGACGACGGGGGAGTGGGTGTCGTTGCCCGTCCTGAACCGCCACAGGCGACCACCGTCGTCCACCTTGACGGCGTACAGATACCCGTCCGCGCTGCCGATGTACGCGACCCCTCCCGTCACCACAGGGGAGTGCACGATGCCGCCGGTCGCGAACGTCCACCGGCGGCGGCCGCTCTCCGCGTCGAGCGCGTACAGCTTGCCGTCGTCGCTTCCCAGGTACGCCACACCACCGAGGATGAAGGGAGCCGAGCCGAGTGCCGCGTCCGTGGTGTACGCCCACCGCTGCTTGCCCGAGCCGACGTCCACGGCGTACAAGGTGCCGTCGTTGCTCGCCGCGTACACCAGGTCACCGGCCACCCGCGGGTAGTTGACGAGTGTCCCCGTGGTGGGGAATCGCCACAGCCGGGTACCCGACGGCTCGTTCTCGGTGCGCAGGAACCGCAGCCCGGCGTATCCCAGGGCCGCGGAGGCGGCCAGACCGCCGGAGGCGAGGAGGAGCTGCCTGCGGCTCGGCCCGGCACGCGGCCTCTCGGGGACCGCGTCGACGAGGTCCGGTTCGGCGGGGGGCGGCGCGGGTGCTTCCAGGACGGAGGCGTGCGGCACCGACGAGGCGGCCGAGGCGGCGGCCGCGGGCCCGCGGGAGAGGATGGCCCGGGGATCCATGGTGCCCGGCGGCACCGTACGGGGCAGCCAGCCCGGCACGAACAGCTCGGTGACCGCGCGGCCTTCGCCGAGCGCGTGAGCGAGCTCACCGAGAGTGGGCCGGCACTCGGGATCCTTGTCCAGACACGAGTCGATGACCTGCCGGAGCCCCGGCGGCACATCGCCGAGGTCCGGCGGCTCGTGCACGATGCGGTAAAGGATCACGGGCACCGACCCCACGCCGAACGGTCCGTTGCCGGTCGCGGCGAACGCCAGTACGGCGCCGAGGGAGAACACGTCCGTGGGGGGTCCCACCCGCCCGCCCTGGATCTGCTCGGGCGAGATGTATCCGGGGGAGCCCATGGTGGTGCCGACCTCGGTCAGCACGCTGGCCGCGCCGACACGGGAGATCCCGAAGTCGATGACCCTCGGCCCGTCCTGGGCCAGCAGCACATTGCCCGGCTTGAGG
>NZ_JBUEFZ010000058.1:0-20866 GCF_054963715.1 Streptomyces sp. STAM6
GCAGAAGATGACCGTCACCGGTGGCTCCGCGCTGCCGAAGGACGACATCGACCGCATGATGCGCGAGGCCGAGCAGTACGCGGAGGAGGACCACAAGCGCCGCGAGACCGCCGAGACCCGCAACCAGGCCGAGCAGCTCGTCTACCAGACCGAGAAGTTCCTCAAGGACAACGAGGACAAGGTCCCCGGTGACGTCAAGACCGAGGTCGAGACGGCGGTGAACGAGCTCAAGGAGAAGCTGAAGGGCGACGACACCGCGGAGATCCGCACCGCCACCGAGAAGGTCGCGGCCGTCTCCCAGAAGCTCGGCCAGGCCATGTACGCCGACGCCCAGGCCGGCCAGCAGGCCGCCGGCGGTGCCGGTGACGCGGGTGCCGCGGGCGCCAAGGCCGACGACGACGTGATCGACGCCGAGATCGTCGACGACGAGAAGCCGAAGGGTGGGGCCGCATGACGGAGGAGACCCCGGGCTTCGAGGAGAAGCCCGACGTCCCCTCCGGCGCCACCCCTGACGACGCCGCCGAGACCGCCGGGACCCCCTCCACGGAGGAGGGCTCGGCGGCCCCGGCCGGGGACGCGAACCAGACGGCCGGCCTGACGGCCCAGCTGGACCAGGCCCGCAGCGCGCTCGCCGAGCGCACCGGGGACCTCCAGCGGCTGCAGGCCGAGTACCAGAACTACCGGCGCCGGGTCGAGCGGGACCGGGTCACGGTCAAGGAGATCGCCGTCGCGAACCTCCTGACCGAGCTGCTGCCCGTGCTCGACGACATCGGTCGCGCCCGGGACCACGGCGAGCTCGTGGGCGGGTTCAAGTCGGTGGCCGAATCGCTGGAGACGGTCGCCGCCAAGATGGGCCTGCAGCAGTTCGGCAAGGAGGGCGAGCCCTTCGACCCGACGATCCACGAAGCCCTGATGCACAGCTACGCACCGGACGTCACCGAGACGACGTGCGTCGCGATCCTGCAGCCGGGGTACCGGATCGGCGAGCGGACCATCCGGCCCGCGCGTGTCGCGGTCGCCGAGCCCCAGCCGGGGACGGCGCCCAAGGACACCAAGGACGCCAAGGACGCGTCCGGGGAAGACAAGTCGGCCGACGAGGAGAGCGGTGGGCCCGAGGAGGGTGCGTGACCTGGTCCCGCGTGGGACCGGGGCACGGCACCCTGCGGGTGACGCGGTGATCGTCCGGAAGGAGGGACGTCGATGAGCACGAAGGACTTCGTCGAGAAGGACTACTACAAGGTTCTCGGCGTCCCCAAGGACGCCACCGAGGCCGAGATCAAGAAGGCGTACCGGAAGCTCGCCCGGGAGAACCACCCGGACGCCAACAAGGGCGACGCCAAGGCGGAGGAGCGCTTCAAGGAGATCTCCGAGGCGAACGACATCCTCGGTGACCCCAAGAAGCGCAAGGAGTACGACGAGGCGCGCGCCCTCTTCGGCAACGGCGGCTTCCGCGCCGGTCCCGGCGGAGCCGGCGGCACGTTCAACTTCGACCTGGGCGACCTCTTCGGAGGCGGCGCCCAGGGCGGCGCGGGCGCCGGCGGCTTCGGCGGCGGCCTCGGGGACGTGTTCGGCGGTCTGTTCAACCGGGGTGCCGCCGGAGCCGGGACGCGTACGCAGCCGCGGCGCGGCCAGGACATCGAGTCCGAGGTGACGCTCAGCTTCACCGAGGCCGTCGACGGGGCCACGGTCCCGCTGCGGATGTCCAGCCAGCAGCCCTGCAAGGCCTGTTCGGGCACGGGTGACAAGAACGGCACGCCGCGCGTGTGCCCGACCTGCGTCGGCACCGGTCAGGTGTCGCGCGGCGGCAGCGGCTCCTTCTCGCTCACCGACCCGTGTGTGGACTGCAAGGGGCGCGGCCTGATCGCCGAGAACCCCTGCGACGTCTGCCACGGCAGCGGACGGGCCAAGTCGTCGCGCACCATGCAGGTCCGTATCCCGGCGGGCGTCTCCGACGGGCAGCGGATCCGGCTGCGCGGCAAGGGCGCGCCCGGCGAGCGCGGTGGACCGGCCGGTGACCTGTACGTCGTGGTGCACGTGGACGCCCATCCGGTGTTCGGCCGGCGCGGCGACAACCTCACGGTCACGGTGCCGGTGTCGTTCCACGAGGCCGCGCTGGGCGGCGAGATCAAGGTGCCCACCCTCGGGGGGCCCGCGGTCACGCTGAAGATCCCGGCCGGCACGCCGAACGGCCGCACGATGCGGGCCCGCGGCAAGGGCGCCGTCCGCAAGGACGGCACGCGTGGCGACCTGCTCGTCACCGTCGAGGTGGCCGTGCCGAAGGAGCTGGACGACAAGGCGCGTGAGGCGCTGGAGTCGTACCGCGAGGCGACCGCGGGCGAAGACCCGCGGGCGGAGCTGTTCCAGGCCGCGAAGGGAGCATGACGCTATGGACAGCCGACCCGGGCGCAGTCGCAATCCCTACGAACTGACCGACGACACGCCGGTGTACGTCATCTCGATCGCCGCCCAGCTGAGCGGTCTGCACCCGCAGACGCTGCGGCAGTACGACCGGCTGGGCCTGGTCTCGCCGGACCGTACGGCCGGCCGGGGCCGGCGCTATTCGGCCCGCGACATCGAGCTGCTCCGCCAGGTGCAGCAGCTGTCGCAGGACGAGGGCATCAACCTGGCGGGCATCAAGCGGATCATCGAACTGGAGAACCAGGTCGCGGCGCTGCAGGCCCGGATCGCCGAGCTGAGCGCGGCGGTCGAGGGGGCGGCGGCCGCGATGCGGCAGCGCGAGGCCCAGGTGCACGCCTCGTACCGGCGCGACCTGGTGCCGTACCAGGACGTGCAGCAGACGAGCGCGCTGGTGGTCTGGCGGCCCAAGCCGCCCAAGCGCGGAGAGTAGGGCAGGTCCGGCGTCCGGGCCCTGTGCCCACGGCTGTGAGGAAGGTCCCCTCCCGGGTGGAGGGGACCTTCGCCGTTCACGGGTGGAGGGGACCTTCGCGGTTCACGGGATGAGTTCGCTCAGGGCGTTCAGGGCGGTCTCCCACCAGGGTGCGGCGCCCGTCCCGTACGCCGCGGCCAGTGCCGTGGCGACCGCGACGTCCCGGGCGCTCGGCTCCGCTCCTTCGTCCCAGTCGGCCGTGACACTGCCGTCGCCGGCGGATTCGAGGAGCCCGAGGCGGCGGCCGTTCCTCAGGAAGCGGCTCTCGCCGTACGAGCAGGGCACCAGCCGGTAGGCGGTGCCGTCGACCGTCGCGTCGACCCGGTAGGAGCGGCGGGAGATGCGTCCCCGGGCGGGTGCTATGCGGGCGGGCGCGCCGTCCACGGTCAGGGTGAGCAGGGAGGCGTCGCGCGTCCCGATCGGGATGTGCGTCTCCGGCTCCGTCCTCGTCGCCCGTACGAGGCGCACGGGCGGCAGTCCGGAGCCGGAGACGTCGAGCGTGCCCGCCTTGTGGTCGAGTGCGATACGCGGGTGGGCCATGGCCGGGTCGGCGGCGGCGCGGTCGTTCATGTTCAGTGGTCCTGCTCCAGGATCCCGGACTGGGCGATGAGATAGCCGAGCTGGGCGCGGCTGCCGCTGCCCAGCGCGGAGGCGAGTTTGGCGATGTGGGCGCGGCAGGTGCGGACGTTCATCCCGAGCCGGCGGGCGATGGCCTCGTCGACGTGGCCCTCGACCAGGAGCTTGGCGATGGAGCGCTGGACGCCGCTGATGCCGTGCGGGTGGGGCTCGTAGATGACCGGGTCGTCCAGGGGGACGGCCTGCAGCCAGAACTGCTCGAAGACCCCGACGAGGTACTCCACGAGGCCGGGGTGGCGCAGTTCCAGGGCGACTTGGCGGTCGCGGCTCGCGGGAACGAACGCCACCTTGCGGTCGACGATGATGAGCCGGTCGATGATCTCTTCCAGCGTGCGGACGTCGACCTCGGGACCGATGCGCTCCAAATAAGCCAAAGTCGTGGGCTGGTGACGGGCCGTGTGCTGGTAGAGCGTGCGCATCTTGATGCCCCGCCCGAGCAACGGCCTCACCCGGCGCAGCGCTTCGCCGAAGGTGTGCGCGCTGCGGCCGCTGCCCGGCTGCACCGTCAGCAGTTCCACCGAGCACTCGGCGACGGCGCGGTCGAGGCTCGCGTTGATCCGTTTCAGGCCTTCCAGCACGACGATCGAGTGGGTCGGGCAGGGATCCTGGGCGCTGACCGCCATGAATGGCTCAAACGCGTCGGCGAGTGCGATGGTCAGTCGCCGCCGATCCTGTATTTCCTTCTCGATGGGCAGTATCAGTTGCGCCAAAGCGGCGGAGGGCGGGACCGGTCGGAGCCACCGCGCGTCGTCGGGATCGGGCCGGAGCAGGTCGAGGTCGATGAGGCAGGGTGCCGCCGCGACGTCGTCGCGGGCTATTCGACCAGCACGAAGAGCTTCCGTGTAGATCTGGGAACCGGTTTCGCAGAGCTCAACGTGGCTATGGGGATGTCCCTGTTCATCCCGATCTGATCGCATCTGTACACCCCCAGGCTTTTCCGATTCAGGAACATGATGCATTGAGCCAGTGGTGAAAACGTGAGGAGTGGGCCATCGTCGTGGCTGCGGGGGAGCGGGATGTATCACCTTCAAGTGAGGTTGCTCGGTCATGGCCAAGAAGCTCATACGCACCGTAGTTGGTGTTGCGCTCATCGCTGCTGCAGCGGTGGGAGCGGTGGCGCCAGCCGAGGATCCAGGCTGGGGCGCTGAGGCGCAGATCGTCGCCAAGACCATGGATCCTGGATGGGGTGCAGTCGCTCCTGCCGACCAGCACGACCCCGGTTGGGGGTTCGTGGGGGCATGACGGTTCCTGAAGACCCCCGCTTCCGGCGCGAGATGGCGTCCGCCTACCGTTCCGGGTGGCATTTCATCGACCTCGTCACGGCCGTGCCGCACAGTGGCGATTCGTTGATGGTCACCCTCTTCGGGGAGCCGATCGTCATCACGCGCGGAGACGACGAGGACATCCGCGCCTACCGGTGCCTCCGCCGGCCCCGCGGTGCCCCGCAGCCCGTTCGCTGTGCCATCCGGTACGGCATGATTTTCGTCAACCTCGACCAGCGTGACCACCAGCTCGTCGAGGCCGAGACCACCCCCGCCACCCCCCGCAGCGCCTGAGCGGTTCCCCCGTCGTTGTAAATCGCTCAGGTGCTTCCCCCACACAGCGGCGCCATCGTGGACCTGAAACACGATGGCGCCGCTGTGCTGTGCGCGCCTGTCCCGCGCGGCCGTATCGGCGCCCACGGGAGGTCAGGCGCGGCCCATCGCCCGGGTCAGGGCGATCTCGATGACCACGCGGTCCGGGTTCGGCGCGGGAGTCCGGCCGTATCGCCGCGCGTAGCGCGCCACGGCGTCCGCGACCACTTCCGGCTCGGTGCGGACGACCGCCCGCCCCTCCAGCGTCGCCCACCGGCCCTTGTCCACCTGGCAGACCGCCACCGGCGCGCCCTCCGGCCCGGCGGCCAGCACGTTCGCGACCTTGCGGCTGTGCTTGTTGGTGATCACCCGGGCGATGCCCTTCTCGCCGCCCTCGGGGTCGTAGGTCACGCCCACGGCCACGACGTGCGGCGTGCCGTCCGGCCGGGGGGTGGTGAGGGTGCACATGTGGTACTCGCGCCAGAAGCTGAGGTACGACGCATCGGGGTCGCGCAGGTCTATGGCCATGTGCCGGAACCTACCGGCGGGCGTCGACCGCCACCACCTTGAGCGGAATGGACTCAACTTTGTGTACGTTGGTTAAGTCAAAGCCTTAGGGTGCCTTTGGGTGAGCGAGCCGAAGGGGCGCGCGGGGTGCCGAAGGGGAGAACGCGCGGAGGTCCCGAGCGACGAGGGACCACGCCGATCCGACCGCCGGCACTCGCGAAGGCGCCCCGGAGGTGAGCCGAGCCACGAAAACGGAGGAGAGAAGGTACGTGGACGCCGAGCTGACCAACAAAAGCCGTGACGCGATCAACGCCGCCACCAGCCGCGCCGTGTCCGACGGGCACCCCGATCTGACGCCCGCGCACCTGCTGCTCGCGCTGCTGGCCGGTCAGGACAACGAGAACATCATCGACCTGCTCGCCGCCGTCGAGGCCGACCAGGCGGCCGTACGCTCCGCGGCCGAGCGGCTGCTCGCCGCCCAGCCCAGCGTCACCGGCTCCACCGTCGCCCCGCCGCAGCCCAACCGCGAACTGCTCGCCGTCATCGCCGACGCCTCGCAGCGGGCCAAGGAACTGGGCGACGAGTATCTGTCGACCGAGCACCTGCTCATCGGCATCGCGGCCAAGGGCGGCCAGGCCGGCGAGGTGCTCACCCGGCAGGGCGCGAGCGCCGGGCGGCTGCTCGACGCGTTCGAGAAGGCGAGGGGAGGGCGCCGGGTGACCACAGCGGACCCGGAGGGCCAGTACAAGGCCCTGGAGAAGTTCGGCACCGACTTCACGGCCGCCGCCAGGGAGGGCAAGCTCGACCCGGTCATCGGCCGGGACCAGGAGATCCGCCGCGTCGTCCAGGTGCTGTCCCGCCGCACCAAGAACAACCCCGTCCTCATCGGCGAGCCCGGCGTCGGCAAGACCGCCGTCGTCGAGGGACTGGCCCAGCGCATCGTCAAGGGGGACGTCCCCGAGAGCCTGAAGAACAAGCGCCTGGTCGCCCTGGACCTCGGCGCCATGGTCGCCGGGGCCAAGTACCGCGGAGAGTTCGAGGAGCGCCTCAAGACCGTCCTGTCCGAGATCAAGGACAGCGACGGACAGATCATCACCTTCATCGACGAGCTGCACACGGTCGTCGGCGCGGGCGCCGGCGGCGATTCGGCCATGGACGCGGGCAACATGCTCAAGCCCATGCTCGCCCGCGGCGAACTGCGCATGGTCGGCGCCACCACCCTCGACGAGTACCGCGAGCGCATCGAGAAGGACCCGGCGCTGGAGCGCCGCTTCCAGCAGGTCCTGGTCGCCGAGCCGACCGTCGAGGACACCATCGCGATCCTGCGCGGACTCAAGGGCCGATACGAGGCCCACCACAAGGTCCAGATCGCCGACTCCGCGCTCGTCGCGGCCGCCACGCTCTCCGACCGGTACATCACCTCCCGCTTCCTCCCCGACAAGGCCATCGACCTCGTCGACGAGGCCGCCTCCCGGCTCCGGATGGAGATCGACTCCTCGCCCGTCGAGATCGACGAGCTCCAGCGCGCCGTCGACCGCCTCCGCATGGAGGAACTGGCACTGAAGAACGAGACCGACGCCGGCTCGTTGCAGCGCCTGGAGAAGCTGCGCCGCGACCTCGCCGACAAGGAGGAGGAGCTGCGCGGCCTCACCGCCCGCTGGGAGAAGGAGAAGCAGGGCCTCAACCGCGTCGGTGAGCTCAAGGAGAAGCTCGACGAGCTGCGCGGCCAGGCCGAGCGCGCCCAGCGCGACGGCGACTTCGACACCGCGTCCAAGCTGCTCTACGGAGAGATCCCGGGCCTCGAACGGGAGCTGGAGGCCGCCACCGAGGCCGAGCAGGAGGCCGCCAAGGACACCATGGTCAAGGAGGAGGTCGGCCCCGACGACATCGCCGACGTCGTCGGCTCCTGGACCGGCATCCCGGCCGGCCGCCTCCTGGAGGGCGAGACCCAGAAGCTGCTGCGGATGGAGGACGAGATCGGCCGGCGGCTGATCGGCCAGAGCGAGGCCGTCCGCGCCGTGTCGGACGCCGTCCGGCGCACCCGCGCGGGCATCGCCGACCCCGACCGGCCCACCGGCTCCTTCCTCTTCCTCGGCCCCACCGGCGTCGGCAAGACGGAACTGGCGAAGGCGCTCGCCGACTTCCTCTTCGACGACGAGCGGGCCATGGTCCGCATCGACATGAGTGAGTACGGCGAGAAGCACAGCGTCGCCCGGCTCGTCGGCGCGCCCCCCGGCTACATCGGCTACGAGGAGGGCGGCCAGCTCACCGAGGCGGTCCGCCGCCGCCCGTACAGCGTCGTCCTGCTCGACGAGGTCGAGAAGGCGCACCCGGAGGTCTTCGACATCCTGCTCCAGGTGCTGGACGACGGCCGGCTGACGGACGGCCAGGGCCGTACGGTCGACTTCCGCAACACCATCCTCGTCCTGACCTCCAACCTGGGCAGCCAGTTCCTGATGGACCCGCTGACCAGCGAGGAGCAGAAGAAGGAGCAGGTGCTGGAGGTCGTCCGGGCCTCCTTCAAGCCGGAGTTCCTCAACCGGCTCGACGACCTGGTGGTCTTCTCGGCCCTCACCCGGGAGGAGCTCGCCCACATCGCCCGGCTGCAGATCGACCGGCTCGGCCGGCGCCTGGCCGAACGCCGGCTCACGCTCGACGTCACCCCGGCGGCCCTGGAGTGGCTGGCCGACGAGGGCAACGACCCCGCGTACGGCGCGCGGCCGCTGCGCCGCCTGATCCAGACGGCCATCGGCGACCGGCTCGCCAAGGAGATCCTGGCCGGAGAGGTCAAGGACGGCGACACGGTCCGCGTGGACCGGTTCGAGGACGGCCTGATCGTGGGCGCGGCGCAGTAGGGGCCACGGCCGTCACATGTCGAAGGCCGTGAGATGTACGAGGGCGGTGTCCCCGTCCTCGTACGTCACCTTCACGGTGACCGCCCAGAGGTCGGCGTCCTGGTACTCCGCGTGCACACACAGGTCGGTGTCGCAGGGCCGGGACGGCTCCGCCGTCGGCCAGCCGGCGGCCAGCCACCCCGCCACCTGACCGCGCGGCATCCGGAAGTCCGCCTCCACGAGGGTGTCCTGCCAGTGCATGCCCGTGCACCGGGCGTCGGCGGCCCCCTCGGGGAGGGTGCCCCGGGCGAATTCCATCACCTTGTCACAGGGCACCTCCTGCTCCCGCCCGGACTCACTGAGTGAGTACGCGCCCCACGCCAGACAGCCGGCCGGCAGCCCCAGGACCAGGAGCAGCGTCACCCATATTCCCCAGCGCCACCCGCGCGTCTTTCCTTTTCCGGTGTCCCCGGATTTCCGGCTCTTTTCGGTCATGGACACGAGATCATGTCAGCCCGCAGCGGATCACCGCGGTGCGGGCTTGCCACCCCCCGCCCGGGATGGGAGAGGATGGCGGCATCCGTACGAAGGGAAATTCACGGTGAGCATCGACCCGTCCTCGATTCCGAATTTCGGGGGCCAGCCCAAGCCTCAGGCCTCAGGACCGGCGGGCCCCGTCGTCCCCGACCAGGACCTGGTCAAGCAGCTCCTCGACCAGATGGAGCTGAAGTACGTCGTCGACGACGAGGGTGACCTCGCGGCGCCGTGGGAGGAATTCCGCACGTACTTCATGTTCCGCGGCGAGGGCGACCAGCAGGTCTTCTCGGTACGGACCTTCTACGACCGCCCGCACCCGGTCGAGGACCGCTCCAAGATCCTGGAGACGATCGACGACTGGAACCGCCGCACCCTGTGGCCCAAGGTCTACACGCACCTCCACGAGGACGAGCAGGGCGGCGCCACCGTCCGGCTCATCGGCGAGGCCCAGATGCTGATCGGCACGGGCGTCGGCCTGGAGCACTTCGTGTCGTCCACGGTCAGCTGGGTGCGCGCCTCGATCGAGTTCGACAAGTGGCTCGTCGAGCAGTTCGGCCTCGAGTCCGCGGACGACGGCGAGGAGCCCGGCGACGCCGAGGCCTGAGCGGCCCTACAGCGCCATCGGGGCGAGCGTCAGCACATAGGTCCCGTAGCCGAACGAGAGCCCGGCCAGGGCGGCGATCACCACGATCGCGGCCTTCGGCCGGGCTTTTCGCAGCGCGCACGCCAACGGCACCAGCAGCGGGAACGCCGGCAGCAGGAAACGCGGCTTCGACTCGAAGAAGCCGGAGCCGCCCACCGCGATCAGCACCAGCACGGCGGTGTACACGAGCAGCGGCAGTGGGGGCCGGTCGAGCAGGTACAGCGCGAACAGCAGCACCCCCGCCGCGGTGATGAGCAACGCGCCTGTGAACCCCAGGTCCATGGGCCGGGTCGCGACGGTGCGGGCGAACCGCAGGGTGCCCACGCCGAAGTCGAACCGCGACGTCCAGCCGTTCTGCACGGCGAAGTAGCCGCCGAGCGGGTCGCCCGTGCGCACCCCCACCCAGAGCAGGTAGCCCGCCCAGCCGAGCGGGGCCACCGCCGCGCCCGTCCAGATCCGCCAGTCGTTGCGGCGCCGGCGCCGCAGCATCAGCCACCCCTCGTACCCCGCTGCCGCGACGACCGCGGCGGCCACCGCCACCCCGTTCGGCCGGGACGCCCCCGCGAGCCCCGCCAGCACGCCCGCCCACAGCCACCGCCGGGTCAGCACCGCGTACAGCGACCACGCCGCGAACGCCGTCAGCAGCGGCTCCGTGTACGCCATGGAGAGCACGATCGAGTGCGGCATCAGCCCCCACAGCAGCACCATGGCGGTCGCCACCGCCCGTCCGTGGAGCCGCTCGCCGATGAGGTAGATCGCCCAGGCGGCGGTCGCCGCCGCGGCCCACGAGATCAGCAGCCCCGCCGTGCCGCCCGCCACCGGGAGGATCGTCTTCACCGCCCGCACGAGACCCGGGTAGAGCGGGAAGAACGCCAGGTCGGACTGGACCGCTCCGTCCGGCCAGTACAGCGTGCGGCCGTAGCCGTGGGCGGCGATCCGCAGGTACCAGTCGGAGTCCCAGGACGTGGCGAGCAGCGCGCGCGGCGAGCGGCCGACGTGCCAGGCCCACAGGGCCATGACGGTCATCCCGGCGAGGCGGGCGGCGGCGAACAGACCGAGGGCGGGCACGGCCCGGTGCAGCGCGGCGAGCCGGCGGGGGACCGGCCGGCCGGCCGAGGGCGCCACACGGTCGAGGGTCTCGGCGGACAGGGTGCACCTCCATGCGCGCATGAACGTTCACCCCAGACCTTCGGTGGCGCGGGGGGACCACGCGAGCGCAGAGGGCCCGCCCGGGTGGTGTGTCCCCGGAGCGGACCCGCACGCGCGTGTCGTCGTGACAGCGCTCCGCCCAGCCGCTAGGGCGCTTCCTCCGGATCGACGAAGGACTCCCGGTGCGGCCGTGCCCTCGGCGCCGCCGTCGTAGGGAGCGGTCGTTCCCGGTCGCCGCGGACCGGCCCTCTCGCTCTCAGGGAGCGAGTCGCTCGAGGCGTGCTACTGCCTCGCCCAGAACTTCCTTCCGCTTGCAGAAGGCGAAGCGGACCTGGCTGCGGCCGGCGCCGGAGTCGTCGTAGAAGACGGAGTTGGGGATGGCGACGACGCCGCAGCGCTCGGGGAGGGCGCGGCAGAAGGCGTGGGCGTCCTTCTCGCCGAAGGGGGTGATGTCGGTGGTGATGAAGTACGTGCCCTGGGGCCGGTAGACCTCGAACCCGGCCGAGCGGAGGCCGTCGCCGAGCAGGTCGCGCTTGCGTTGAAGGTCGGCGCGGAAGGTGTCGAAGTACGCGTCCGGCAGGCGGAGCGCCTCGGCGATCGCGTACTGGAAGGGGCCCGCGCTCACGTACGTCAGGTACTGCTTGGCGGTTCGGACCGCGGTCACGAGTTCCCGCGTGCCGGTGGCCCAGCCGACCTTCCAGCCGGTGAAGGAGAAGGTCTTGCCGGCGGAGGAGATGGAGACGGTGCGCTCGCGCATGCCGGGGAACGTCGCGATCGGGACGTGGGCGGCGCCGTCGAAGACCAGGTGCTCGTACACCTCGTCGGTGATCACGAGCAGGTCGCGCTCCACGGCCAGCTCGGCGACGGCGGCCAGTTCCGCGCGGTCGAGGACGGTGCCGGTCGGGTTGTGCGGGGTGTTGAGGAGGATGAGCCGGGTGCGGTCGGTGACGGCGGCGCGCAGCTCGTCCAGGTCCAGGACGAACCGGTCTCCGTCGGGGCGCAGGGTGACCGGGACACGGGTGCCGCCCGCCATCGCGATGCAGGCGGCGTACGAGTCGTAGTAAGGCTCCAGCGCGATCACCTCGTCGCCCGGCTCGACCAGCGCGAGCAGGGACGCGGCGATCGCCTCGGTGGCCCCGGCGGTGACGAGGACCTCGGTGTCGGGGTCGTACTCCAGGCCGTACCGCTCCCGCTGGTGGCCGGCGACGGCGTGGCGCAGCTCGGGGACGCCGGGGCCCGGCGGGTACTGGTTGCCGCGGCCGTCGCGCAGCGCGCGGACCGCGGCTTCCCTGATCTCGTCGGGGCCGTCGGTGTCCGGGAAGCCCTGGCCCAGATTGATGGATCCGGTCCGGACGGCCAGCGCGGACATCTCCGCGAAGATCGTGGTGCCGAATTCCGCGAGGCGGCGGTTGAGCAGCGGTCGTGTCATGGCCGTCATCCTGGGCCGAAGCTCTGGACTTCCTCAAGTGCGCTTTGAGGCGTGATCACCCTGGGGATCTCCCTGCCACACACATACGAACGGCAGAGAGAAAGGCAGGTGAGGGCCATGGAGGTAGTCGTGTTCCTGGTGGGAATCGGCGTCGTCGTCGGGGGCGTGGTCTGGGTGGTGACGAGGGCTTCGCGGAAGACCGTCGCAGGCAGCTGGTGGGCGGGGGACAGCGGTTACTCGCCGTCCGCGTCCCGGTCGTCCTCCTCCTCTTCCTCGGCGTCCTCTTCTTCTTCGTCCTCGTCCTCTTCCTGTTCCGTCGCGGCGTCCTGTTCGAGCTCGTCCTGTTCCAGTTCGTCCTGTTCGAGCTCCTCCTGCGGCGGAGGCGGTTCCTCCTGCAGCTGAAAGTCCGGCCGAACCTCTGGACTTGCTCAATTCCGATTTGAAGGTGTGGGGGCGGGGGCATCCCCCTCTCACGCACGACACGGGGGATGGTGAAACTGATGGACGTACTCGGTTTCTTCTTGGTCGGTGGGTTTGTTTTCCTCGTCGCGATGGCCAACGTGTTGAGCGGTGGCGGCAAGAAGCGCAGGCGGCGCGGCCGGAGCGGCTCGTCCGGCGGCGGAAGCTGGTGGGCCGGCTCCTCCTGCGGCGGCGGCTCCTCGTGCGGCGGTGGCTCGTCGTGCGGGGGCGGAGGCGGCGGGGGCGGATGCGGTGGCGGAGGCAGCTGACACGGGGCAGCTGGTCCGCGACCCCTGGGGGTGTCCGGCGGGATGAACTCCCGCCGGACGCCCTTCTGTTGGGGCCTCGTCACGGGCTCCGACCCGGTTTTTGTTGAACAGTTGAACTGTCAGGCCCCCGAGGGGATGGAAACCACGGCAAGTTGGGTAAAAACGCTGTGAGTCTTCCGCAGTTCATGATTCCCTCGCTGACGAGAACATCCAGCCCTCGGACCATCGTGTGGACCCGAGACGGAGATTTCCCCCAGTCCCCCTGAACGTTTCCGGGACGACCCCCGGTCCACCCGTCAAACCGTGTTTGCGGAGCCGACCCATGCTCACGACGCTCAAAACCGCCTATACCGACACGCGTGCGGCCGACCTGGCCTGGGCGCTGGGTCGTGAGGCGCTGCCCGCCCTCGCCGTGCTCGACCTCGAACTGTCCGGCGCCTCGCTCCAGCTGAGACTGCTCGGCGCTTCTCACCAGGTCCTGCTCGAAGAGGAGCGAGGCAGATGCTCGGAGACCGTCGCCTGTATGCCCGGCAGCAGCACGCCGCTGCCGCTCGGGGTGGCCAAGCGGATCGGGGAGTGGGAGTACGAGTTCGCCGCCCGTGTCGAGACCCTCTCGCAGGGGTCGTTCGCGGGCCGGGCGCAGGAGTTGCTGGCACTGGTGGCGGACCATCCGAACGGGCTCGCCGGTACGTTCCCCGGTTCGCCGCACGCCTTCACGGCGATGCTGGCGCAGCGCCATGAGGGTCAGGTGCGGTGGCGCACCTGGCACGCCTACCCGCAGGAGGGGCAGCTGGTGGTGACCAGGACCAGCGTGGGCGTCCGTATGCACGCACCCCTGTAAGTCCACCCGTTGGAAGCGGAGTTACACCCTTGTGGGTGACATGGCGCCACCGTGGCGTGACGTAGCGTTATTTGGGTGATCGAAGTGCCCGTCTCCGTCTCCGCGCCGCCCGGTCCCGGTGCGGCGCCGCTGACCGTGCGTCCGCGGGCGGGACGGTTCCTGGTGCTTGCGGCGGTCTTCGTCTGCGCCGCGTGCGGTCTGGTGTACGAGCTGGAGCTGGTCGCGCTCGCCTCCTATCTGATGGGGGACTCCGTCACCCAGGCGTCCGTCGTCCTCTCGGTGATGGTCTTCGCGATGGGCGTGGGCTCACTGCTGGCCAAGCGGCTGCGGTGCCGCGCCGCGGTCGGCTTCGGGCTGGTGGAGTCGGCTCTCGCGCTGATCGGCGGCTGCTCGGCGTTCGTGCTGTACGCCGCGTTCGCCTGGATGGGCGAGTCCCGGTATGTGCTGGTGGCCTTCTCCCTGTCCATCGGCGTGCTGATCGGCGCCGAGATACCGCTGCTGATGACCCTGATCCAGCGGATCTCCCGGCGTGCCGAGCAGGACGCGGGCGGCACCGTCGCCGATCTGTTCGCCGCCGACTACGTGGGGGCGCTCGTCGGCGGGCTCGCCTTCCCGTTTCTGCTGCTGCCCTGGCTCGGACAGCTGGAGAGCGCGCTGTTCACGGGGGCCGTCAACACGGTGGCGGGCGGGGCGCTCGTGCTGTGGCTGTTCCGGCGGGACCTGTCGACACGCGGGCGCCGCCTGCTGATCGTCGCCAACCTGACCGTCCTCTGCGTGCTGGCCGCCGCGGCCGTGCTGGTCGACGACTTCGAGCGGGCGGCCCGGCGGGCGGTGTACGGCGAGCGGGTGAGGGTCGCCGTCCAGACGGACGTGCAGGAAGTGGTGCTCACGGGCGGCCGGGACGAGGCACCGGACCTCTTCCTGGACGGGCGGCTGAGAGTCAGCGGACGCGACGAACACCGCTACCACCGGGCGCTGGTCCACCCGGCCATGCGCGGCCCACACGCGCGCGTGCTGATCCTGGGCGGCGGCGACGGCCTGGCCCTGCGCGAGACCCTGCGGTTCGGCGGTGTGGAGACGGTGACGGTCGTCGAGCTCGACGCGGGCGTCGTGCGGCTGGCGCGCACGGACCCGGCGCTCGCCCGGCTCAACGGTCACGCCTACGGCGATCAGCGCGTCCGGGTGGTGCAGGCGGACGCCTTCGCCTGGCTGCGGGAGGAGGCCCGCCCCGGGGCGTACGACGTGGTGATCTCCGACCTTCCGAACCCGGGCATCAGTGCCAGCACCAAGCTGTACTCACAGGAGTTCTACGGCCTGGCGGGGCGTGCCCTGGCCGACCGCGGCAGGCTGGTCGTGCACGCCGGGCCGATGGCGTCCCGCCCGCGCACGTTCTGGACGGTCGACGCCACCCTGCGGGCCGCCGGTTTCACGACCCGGCCGTACTACGCGACCGGGCGGCTCGCCGGCTTCGCCGGCCCCGACCGGGCCACACACGGTGAG
Source organism: Streptomyces sp. STAM6 (assembly GCF_054963715.1). Lineage (NCBI taxonomy): Bacteria > Bacillati > Actinomycetota > Actinomycetes > Kitasatosporales > Streptomycetaceae > Streptomyces > Streptomyces sp. STAM6. The sequence continues at coordinate 15,266 of NZ_JBUEFZ010000058.1, forward strand.
CGTGCCCCCCGCGACTGGGGCTTCGTCCTGGCCGCGCGGGGGCGGGTGCCCAGGGTCGACGAACCGGCGGCACGCACGCCGTCGTACGCCCTGCCGCCCTCCACGCTCGTGCACCCGCGGTACGGCGGTTAGCGCCTCCTTCGTACGACACGGGAGACTTCGGCCCGGGGGCTGGGTACTCTCGGTTTCCATGGAGCATGAGGTGTTCGTTCCGGTTGCCGTTCAGACCCTCCGCGAGGTGCTGGCGGACCCCACGCGTGTGGCCCGCTGCGTCCCGGGGCTCCAGCAGGACGCCGACGAGGCGGCCGGCCCCCTGTCCGGACGTCTGAAAGTCCGTGTCGGCGGGCACACCATCACCTATCGCGGCGCCCTGAGCGTCGTCGAGCAGGAGGACGACGTCTTCGCCGTGTCGGGCGAGGGGGGCGAGGCGCGGGGCACCGGCTCGGCGAAGCTCACCCTGACCGTGCGGCTGACCCCGGCGGAGGGCGGCACCACGCTCGCCTTCTCGGGCACCACGCATGCGGACGGACGCCTCTCCGAGCTTCCGGAGGATGCCAAGGACTCCGCGGCCCACCGCCTGCTGGACCGTTTCGCCGAGTCCCTGGCGACCACCGTCGCCGAGGCTGCCGGGCAGGCCGGCGCCGCCGGCGAGGAGCCGGACGACCGGATCGTCTTCGACGACGACGGCGTCGACGAGGGGGCCGAAGGCCCCGGAACCGTCTTCGACGCGCCCGTACCGCCGCCGTCCCTGGACCCGCTCGCCGACGAGGAGTTCCCGGTGGCCGACGGACCGCTGCCCGAGCCGGCCGTCGAGGCCACGCACGCCCGGCGCACCATGATCGGACGCAGCGCCGAAGAGGTGGACCACGCCCCGCCGCGGGGGCGTTACGCCCCCATGCCCGGCCCCGAGACGGGTACCACCTCGGCCACGCTGCGCTGGCTCGCCCCGGCCGCCGCACTCGCGCTCGCCTCCGCCGTCGTGGTGGGGCGCGCGCTGCGCCGCCGCAAGTAGTCTCGGCCTGTGACGAGTAGCGAAGAGAGGGTCCGGCTCGCCGCCGGAGACGTCGAGCTGACGGTGCGTCCGGACAACGGGTGCCGCCTGGAAAGCCTGCGGGTCGGCGGTATCGAGCTGCTGCGGCAGGGCGAGAAATACGGCTGCTTCCCGATGGTGCCCTGGTGCGGGCGGATCGCGAACGGCCGGTTCACCAATGGCGCGACCCGGCACCAGATGCCGCTGAACTCTCCCCCGCACGCCATCCACGGCACCGGCCGTGACACCGCCTGGCGCACCGCGGTGGCCGGCAAGAGCGACGCGTCCTTCATCTACGACCTCGCCGAGCCCTGGCCGTACCCGGGCCGGGTCACCCAGACCGTCGAGCTCACCGAGGACTCCCTCACGCTCCAGCTCGGCATCGAGACGACCGGCGACTCCTTCCCGGCGCAGGCCGGCTGGCACCCCTGGTTCAACCGGAGCCTCGGCGACAGCGCCGCGGAGCTCGCCTTCACCCCCCAGTGGCAGGAGGAGCGCGGCGACGACCATCTGCCCACCGGGCGGCGCGTCGACCCCGCACCGGGCCCCTGGGACGACTGCTTCGGCATGCCCGACGGCGTCGACGTCACCCTCACCTGGCCCGGCCTGCTGGAGCTCCAGGTGACCAGCCGCGCCGCATGGGTGGTGATCTACGACGAGCAAGAGGCGGCCGTGTGCGTCGAGCCGCAGTCCGGCCCGCCCAACGGGCTCAACACCCAGCCCCGGCTCGTCACCCCCATCGAGCCGCTGGAGATCGCGGCGACCTTCGCGTGGCGACGGCTCTGACCGGACACCCCCTAAGCTCATGGGCATGACTGACGTACGAGCCGATCTGCTCCAGCAGATCAAGGACAAGGCCGTGGTGCACGGCAAGGTGACCCTCTCCTCGGGTCTCGAGGCGGACTACTACGTCGATCTGCGCCGGATCACGCTCGACGGCGCCGCCTCGCCGCTCGTCGGTCAGGTCATGCTCGATCTGACCGCCGACCTCGACTTCGACGCGGTGGGCGGCCTGACCCTGGGCGCCGACCCCGTCGCCACGGCGATGCTGCACGCCGCCGCCGCCCGTGGCCGGCGGCTCGACGCCTTCGTCGTCCGCAAGGCCGCCAAGGCGCACGGCATGCAGCGTCGTGTCGAGGGCCCGGACATCAAGGGCCGGCGGGTGCTGGTCGTGGAGGACACCTCCACCACGGGCGGCTCGCCGCTGACCGCCGTCGAGGCGGTCCGGGAGGCCGGTGCCGAGGTCGTGGCGGTCGCGACGATCGTCGACCGGGCGACCGGCGCGGGCGAGAAGATCAGCGGAACGGCCGGTGTCCCGTACCTGTACGCGTTTGCGCTGGATGAGCTCGGGCTTGCCTGATCTTCGCCTCACGCGGGCCTGACCTGCGGCTTCTCCAAGGGGTGGACGGTTTCACGTGAAACCGTCCACCCCTTGCGTATGCCAGGGGGCGCCGCACTGTGGAGCCCACGGGGCCATCTGGAAAGATAGGTGCGACGATGACGTCGCCCCCCAGGTCAGGGATCAGCAAACGCAACGCAACCGCAGATCACAAGGAGCGGACAGATGCCCATCGCAACCCCCGAGGTCTACACCGAGATGCTCGACCGGGCGAAGGCAGGCAAGTTCGCCTACCCGGCCATCAACGTGACCTCGTCCCAGACCCTGCACGCGGCGCTGCGTGGCTTTGCCGAGGCCGAGAGCGACGGCATCATCCAGATCTCGACCGGTGGCGCGGAGTTCCTGGGCGGCCAGCACAGCAAGGACATGGTGACCGGCGCGGTCGCCCTGGCCGAGTTCGCTCACATCGTCGCCGCGAAGTACGACATCACCGTGGCGCTGCACACCGACCACTGCCCGAAGGACAAGCTGGACGGCTATGTCCGTCCGCTGCTCGACATCTCCGCCGAGCGTGTCGCCAAGGGTGAGAACCCGCTGTTCCAGTCCCACATGTGGGACGGCTCGGCCGAGACCCTCGCCGACAACCTGGCCATCGGCCAGGAGCTGCTCGCCAAGGCCGCCGCCGCCAAGATCATCCTCGAGGTCGAGATCACCCCGACCGGCGGCGAGGAGGACGGCGTCAGCCACGAGATCAACGACGAGCTGTACACCACCGTCGAGGACGCGATCCGCACCGCCGAAGCCCTGGGCCTGGGTGAGAAGGGCCGCTACCTGCTGGCCGCCTCCTTCGGCAATGTGCACGGCGTCTACAAGCCGGGCAACGTCGTGCTCCGTCCCGAGCTGCTGAAGGACCTGCAGGAGGGCGTCGCCGCCAAGTTCGGCAAGGCCGACCCGTTCGACTTCGTCTTCCACGGCGGCTCCGGCTCCACGGAGCAGGAGATCGCCACCGCGCTGGAGAACGGCGTCGTGAAGATGAACCTCGACACCGACACCCAGTACGCCTTCACCCGTCCGGTCGCGGACCACATGTTCAAGAACTACGACGGTGTGCTGAAGGTCGACGGCGAGGTCGGCAAGAAGTCCACCTACGACCCGCGCACCTGGGGCAAGCTGGCCGAGGCGAGCATGGCCAAGCGCGTGGCCGAGGCCTGCGCCGCGCTGCGCTCCACCGGCACGAAGCTGAAGTAGGGCACGGTCACCCCCGAGGGCCCGGCACCGTACGCGGTGCCGGGCTCTCGGCGTCGGAGGGGGATGCCGGGCTCTCGGCCTGGGAGGAGGATGCCCGTATGGACATCAGGCTGGCCTCCGGAACCGGGCGGTGGGTCGTCTTCACCACCGTCCTCGGATCCAGCATGGTGCTGCTGGATTCGACCGTCGTCAATGTCGCCCTGCCCCACATCGGCGAGGACCTCGGCGCCGACATGGCGGCGCTGCAGTGGACCGTCAACGCGTACATGCTGACGCTCGCCGCGCTGATCCTGCTCGGTGGCGCGCTCGGCGACCGGTACGGGCGGCGGCGGATCTTCGTCCTCGGCACCGTGTGGTTCGCCGCGGCCTCCCTGCTGTGCGGGCTGGCCCCGAACGCCCCCGTTCTGGTCCTGGCGCGCGCCCTCCAGGGCATCGGCGGGGCCCTGCTCACCCCTGGGTCACTGGCCCTGATCCAGGCCAGTTTCCATCCCGACGACCGGGCCCGCGCGGTGGGGCTCTGGTCCGGATTCGGCGGCGTCGGGGCGGCCGTGGGGCCGTTCGTCGGCGGCTGGCTCGTCGACGGACCCGGCTGGCGCTGGGTGTTCCTGCTGAACGTGCCGCTCGCGGCGCTGTGCGTACCCATCGCGCTCCGGCACGTCCCGGAGTCCCGCGACGAGCGCGCCCACGGCAGGTTCGACGTGCTGGGAGCGGTCCTCGGCGCCCTGAGTCTGGGCCTGGTGACCTACGCGCTGATCGACCAGGCGCCGTGGGCCGGAGCGCTCGGAGTGGTCGCCGGCGTGGCGTTCGTGAGGGTGGAGCGGCGGCGCCCCGACCCGATGATGCCGCCGTCGGTGTTCGCGTCACGGCTCTTCACCGCGGTCAACCTGGTGACCCTGTGCGTCTACGCGGCGTTCAGCGGCTTCTTCTTCCTCGCGGCGCTCCAGCTGCAGGTGGTGTCCGGCTACTCGGCGCTCGCCGCCGGAACGGCCCTGCTCCCCACGACCGTGCTGATGCTGCTGCTCTCGGCGAAGGCCGGCGAGGTCGGCGAGCGGCTCGGCCCGCGCATCCCCCTGACGGTGGGGCCGCTGCTGTGCGCCGCCGGGATGCTGCTCATGCTGCGGGTCGGCGAGGACGCCTCCTACGCGGCGGACGTGCTGCCCGCGATGGTGGTCCTCGGCCTCGGCATGACCGTGCTGGTCGCCCCGCTGACCGCCACCGTCCTGGCCTCCGTGGACGTCGGCCGGGCGGGACTGGCCAGCGGCATCAACAACGCGGCGGCACGGGCCGCGGGCCTGCTCGCGGTGGCCGCCGTGCCCCTGCTGGCCGGCATGGGCCCGGAGGCCTACCGGTCGGCGGACGAATTCGGCTCGACGTTCCAGCGGGCCATGCCCATGTGCGCGGGCCTGCTGGTCACGGGCGCCGCCCTCGCCTGGTGGACGATCCGGACCCCGGCGGAAGCGCGATGCCATCCCGAGTGCCGGATGCACTGCGGGGTGACATCCCCGCCCCTGGAGCCGGACTCGGCTGCCGACACCCGCCCCGACCTGTGACACTTGGGGCATGGCCATCCACGAAAACCTCCTGGGGGGACCGCCCCCCACCCACCTGCCCGACGACCCCGAGCCGCGCGAACTCCTCGCGAACGGCACCGCGCCCGCCGAGGTCGCCGCGAAGTACCCGGCCTCGTCGCTCGCCTGGGCCCAGCTCGCCGACGACGCCTACGAGGCCGGCCGGGTCGTCGAGTCGTACGCGTACGCCCGCACCGGCTACCACCGCGGCCTGGACGCCCTGCGCCGCAACGGCTGGAAGGGCCACGGCCCGGTCCCGTGGGAGCACGAGCCGAACCGCGGCTTCCTGCGCGCACTGCACGCCCTGGCACGTGCGGCCCAGGCCATCGGCGAACAGGAGGAGTACGAGCGCTGCTCGACGTTCCTGCGCGACTCCAGCACCCTCGCCGCCGACACCCTGGGCTGAGCGCACGCCT
>NZ_JBUEFZ010000059.1:0-20153 GCF_054963715.1 Streptomyces sp. STAM6
TGACGGTCCCGGTAGCCGTGCTCCACGGTTCGAGGAGGCGCTGCGGACCGCGTGGGAGGTCAAGGCGCACGCCCCGCACTGCCGGGTCATCTTCACCTGTACCAGATGGCGCGGCTCGGCCATGCACCGAAGCCGTCGAGCAGGCCCACGCCGACTTCGCCGTGCTCCAGGCCGGCGAAGTCCCGGACCGCATCTCGCCCCCTCTGACCGAGCGTCACCCTGATCACATAGAGCTACTTGTCACTGCGCCGTAGCTTCGGGAGAACAGGGCCGAGGCGAGGCGGGGCCGATGGTCGGGATGCTGCGGTCGCCGCGACCGGCCCGGGGGTGGCCGGCCTGCCGGCCGGTGTGGTGCGAGGCGACTGCGCTGGAACCACTCGGCCAGAGTGGTGCGTTTGGTGCGGTCGAGTCGCGGAGCCTTCCGCCGAAGAACGTGGGCAAGGCCCCTGCCGTACGGGGGCGGACGCACCACCGGAAAGGTCGTCCTGACGGTCGGTCACGAGGACAACCGCAGACGTACCACGGCCCCGGCTGTCGCTCGTCAAGGGCCGGGCCGGCGGACGGTCAGCTCGCGTCATCGGGTTCGGGCTTGCGTGCCCGGCCGTCGGCGATCGCGTAGGGCAGGCCGGGCAGGAGCAGCAGCGGCGAGATCCACAGTGGCAGGTGGAACAGGGGCTCGTCGCCGCCCAGAACCTTGGCGAGGATGGCGGCGGGAAGGCCGACGGCGAGCGCAACCAGCCAGCTCATGCCGAGGCCCAGGCCACCACGCCGGGTCTCCCACACCACCGTGAAGGTCGCGAGGACGGTCCAGAAGGCGATGTCGTCCGCGCCGACCGACAGGGTCGGGTTCCAGGTGATCAGGTGCCGTACGAGCAGCCCCACGCCGACCACGAACAGCACCATGGCCGCCACGCGCGGGACGCGGCGGGACAGCGGCGCCCGGGCCCGGGCCCAGGAGGCGGCGAAGGCGGTGACGTCGTCGCCGACGACGTCCCGGGCGGTACGCCCGGCGGCCCGCGCGTCCTCCAGGTGGGCGGAGAGTTCGGCCAGCATCTCGCGCACCGAGGCGTCGTCGATGCCCCGGTACTCCCAGTTGCTGCGGCAGACCGCGAGTATCCGCTCGTTCGTCACGATGTGCTGTCCCCCGTGGGTGCGGTGTCGGTACGGGCGCCCACGTCGGCGCCGGTCGGGAAGCCGGAGGCGGCTCCGGGTGCCGCTCCGGATGGGGCGTCGGTCCCGGCATCGTGTGCGGCGCAGGTCAGGATCCTGCTCACGGCCGGGGCAAAGCCGCGCCAGGCGACCCGGCCGCCGGCCAGCTCGGCGCGGCCCGCCTCCGTGAGCCGGTAGTACTTACGCGGGGCGCCGCCGCTGGCCGACGGGGCGCGGTACGAGGAAATGAGTCCACCCCGCTCCAGTCGGGACAGCAGGGGATAGATGCTGCCTTCCCGCACCAGATCGAGCCCGTTGTCGGCGAGTGCCTGGGTGAACTCGAAGCCGTAGCGTGGCCGATCGGCGATGAGGGCCAGCAGACAGACGTCGAGGACCCCGCGCAGGAGCTGACTGTGCCGCTGGTCGACGGCGTCGGGCGGCTCCTTGGTCATGCGGTACAAGATAGACAGGCAGCTATCTTGTACCGCAAGACAGTTGGGCGGACGGACGCGGGCGGACGCTGGTGCGGGACGAGAGCAACGCGCGGACGGAGAACGACGCCGCGACCCGCAGCAGCGTCTGGGTGGCCGGGCCGGCGAATCTGGCCCTCGGGGTGCCGGCGATGCTTCCGCTCGGCACGGGCTGGTGGCTGCTGACCGAGTTCCTGCCGATGGACTGCCACAGCGTCGAGGAGGCGAGGCACCCATCTCAGTCCGGCGTCCGGCACTACTGGCCTGTCCTTCTACGCTGCCGGACGATTCGGCCGGACCGAGGCCTGGCCGGCCCGGAGCGTACGCCGCACCGAGCCCGTATCGAACGCACCGCCGTACTCCGGTGGTGCCCGTGCAGGGACCACGGTCGTCGGCGTCCCGGGCAGCAGCGACGGTCACACCCGACGGCGGCGGCCGGCCGCTTCCGCACCGGGCATCCGCGGACACCGAGACCGCCGGGTCACCCGTCGGCGGCGGTACCGGCGCGCAGTCGGACCCGATGACGAAGGAGGAGTCGGCCGAGCAGCGCTCCCTGGACAAGCTCACCCGGCTCGACTGACGGCGGTCCCCGGCCGTGGCCCTCAGTCCGCCGGGACCTCCTCGCTCACGGCGTCGAGGAGTTCCGGCAGTGTCCCGGGGAAGCGCCGGATCAGCGAGTACATCGCGATCCACCGCTGCGGCCGGACTTCGCCCGCCGTCCAGCGGGCCAGCAGTGCGGCGGTCGCGACGTGCAGCGCGGCGCGGCCGCTCCACGCGGCGCGTTCGACGTCCGCGCACCCGGAGGCCTGGCCGACCCAGGAGGTGAGGACGCTTGCCGGGCGCACCAGGGCCGCCACGTCGGTGGCGGAAAGCAGGCCGCGTTCGATCACGGCGTCGAGGTGGTCGAGCGTCGGCCCGTCGGTGCCCCGGTAGCTGACGGACCAGGCCGCCAGCGTCTGCCGTGCCGACTCGGCCGTGTCGCCGAGGGGACCGGTGTCGCCCGGCGGATGCCACTCGGGCACCCACGGCGGTGCCTTGCGTGCGTCGGCGCGGGGCCCGACGGGCGGGGGAACGGGGGGTGGTGGCAGGGGCCGACCCGGACGCGCGGGGCGTCCGGTGCGCAGCACCACCGCGACCTCGGGCGGGCACTCCGGTCGTCGCATCAGCAGCCGGGCCGCCGGAAGGGGAAGCCTGGAGCCGAGGCGGGCGGCCGCGATCAGCGGCCAGTCGATCCTGTACGGCTCCTTCAGGATCGTCTCGTGCGCCCGTCGGGTCTCCCAGGTGCTCGGGGTGCGTCCGACCGCTCGCAGCCGCCGCAGGAGGGCGCCCGTGCCGAGCCAGTGCTCCTCCATGGTGTCGAGGTACGGCTCCGGGTGCGGCCGGCCACAGGCGTCGGCGATGTCGGAGGTCACCGGGTCCGTCGGCACGCCTGTCCGGGCCAGGAGTTCACGTACCCGTTCCGTGCCGCCGTGCCGCCGGACGGTTGCCCACGCGGCGGCGCGGGCGGTCGGCCCGGCGGCGTCACGCTGGTCGACCAGGGCGGCCGCGGCGAGGTCGGGGTCGCCCGAGAGCAGGGCGCGGCGGTGGAACGCGGGGTGGTGGTGTCGCCCGGCGGCGACGAGTGCCGGGGAGCGCAGTCGCAGGAGCCGCTCCGGCTCCTCGCCGAGTCGATGGTTGTCCACGAGCGCGGCGTCAACGGCGGGGTCGTCCAGGGCGACCAGGTCGAGCTGGGTCGTCTCGGCGCCCACGGCGGCGGCGAGCGCTGCGCGCAGCCGACTGCCGCCCCGCTCGGTGACACACCGGCTCACCTGCCGGGGCGGGTCGTGGCCGACGAAGAAGAGTGCCGCGTCCACGGACAGCCAGGTGTCCAGGACCGCTGTCCGCAGCCCGTACGGCACGAGCGTGGCCAGACAGTGCAGGTGGAACCGGAGCGTGCTCCGCTCGGTCTGGCTCATCTCCCCCGGCGCGCCCATGTCGTCGTCCCCCTTCCGCGGCCCGCAGCGGCCGACCTTACAAGGTCACCGCTCACGCCCTCCTTCTGCTTTTCGCTCGGCCGCGGGGCCACAGGAAAAGCCTCGGGCCTCGGGGCGTGGGCGAACGCGGCCCCTTTGTGACCGGTCGCGCCTGTATGACCGCTCGACGGCAGGCGGGCGGCAGCCGCCGGCGCCGCCCGGTATGTCCGCTCGCCCGGCGTGACGCCGCCGGTGTTCCCGTAGCAGAGGAACCGGTGGCCGGCCGCGCACCCGGGCGTCGGCGTTGCGAGCGTGGCCGGGGTGGAGGTGGTTGGCCGCCGAACGCGCCGCGGAGGAGCAGGCTGCTCGCCTACGGCCGACGAGGACAGCCGGCGAATGCCCGCACCCACGGCGGCGAGGGCCACCTGCATCACCGGCCGCCATCCCACGCTGCCTCGTCCCTCCCCCGGGCGGCTTCGTTGATTCTCTAGGAACAGCGTTTGGCGACCGGTTCCGTCGGCCCATTCGGTGCAGCCCCACGCAACCAGCCCCTTGCCGCCCGGCACGTAGACCGCATAGGGATCGATGGCGGAGAGGTCTCCGGACTTGTTGTCCTGGTCGACCGACACAGACCCGCCACCGTGCCAGGCAGTTGTGGTGGTGGCCCGACGTGACTTCAGCAGTCGGCCCACGGCCGCGTCTCGGCGACTTCCTCGCCCGCACGGTCACCGGCCTCACCTCCCCGGCCGTCGCCGTCACCGGCGGAGGCATCGCCTGCGTCCTCGCCGTGACACTGCTCGCCCTGCGCTCCCGCCGCTTCCTCCGGTACCACGCCGGCGACGCCACCCCATCGAACTGCTCCGCACGCCCCGGCCGACCGTGGTCGTACGACCGTGGAGCGACGTGCGGCACCCGGACCCGCCCACGGAGTGACGACAGGGCACGCCCTCGAATGAGTGCATGGAGCAACTCACCTTGTTGCACTCAGATTTGGGAGGACCATGCTGTTCCGCAACCCGTGGGCACGCCTCGCGCCGGCGGCCTTGGCCGTGCTGGCCACCGCCGCCGCCTCCCTGCCCGCCGCAGCGGCGCCGCAGTCGGCCGGAGCCGCCACGGGCGGGCCCCAGCGGCCCGCCGGTCACGGCCTGTCGGCCGAGATCCGCTACACCGAGTACGGCATCCCGCACATCAAGGCGAAGGACTACCCGAACCTCGGCTTCGGCACCGGCTGGGCACAGGCCGCCGACCAGGTCTGCGTGCTCGCCGACGGATTCGTCACCGTACGCGGTGAGCGGTCCCGCCACTTCGGGCCGGACGCAGCCCCGGACGGCTCCCTGTCGTCGGCGTCCAAGAACCTCTCCAGTGACCTGTACTTCCGCGGCGTGCGGGACGCGCACACCGTGGAGCGGCTGCTCGCCACCCCCGCGCCGGCCGGACCCGGCCGCGAGATCAAGGACCTGATGCGCGGCTGGGCGGCCGGCTACAACGCCTGGCTGAAGCAGAACCGCATCACCGACCCGGCCTGCGCCGGCAAGCCCTGGGTCCGCCCGGTGACCGCACTGGACGTGGCACGCCGGGCCTTCGCGCTCTCCGTCATGACCGGGGAGGGCGGCTTCACCGACGACATCACGGCCGCCCGCCCGCCGGCCGCCGGTGCGGCACGACCACCGGCCGCCGGCACGGCACGCGGGTCGTCCGCCGATCCGGCCCGGGCGGCGTCCGCGGCCCGGGCGCTGTTCGACCGGCAGGACGCCGACATGGGTTCCAATGCTGTCGCGTTCGGGGGTGGTACCACGGCGTACGGCGGCGGCCTGCTCCTCGGGAACCCGCACTTCCCCTGGCACGGCGCACGGCGCTTCTGGCAGTCGCAGCAGACCATTCCCGGCGAGCTCAACGTCTCCGGCGGCTCCCTCCTCGGCGTTCCGGTCGTCCAGATCGGCTTCACCGACAAGGTCGCCTGGAGCCACACCGTGTCGACAGGGGTGCCCCTGAGCCTCCACCGGCTCACTCTCGACCCGGCCGACCCGACGGTCTATCTGGTGGACGGCAAGCCGGAACGGATGACGAAGCGGACCGTGACCGTGCCCGTCGCGAACGGCGGAACCGGTGTGACGGGCACGCAGTGGTGGACCCGGTACGGCCCCGTCGTCACATCCCTGGAGTCCGAACTGGACCTACCGTGGACCACGTCCACGGCCTACGCCCTGAACGACCCCAACGCGGCCAACCTGCGCATGACCGACACCGCCCTCGCACTGGCCAAGTCCCGCACGACCCAGGAGATGTGGGGTGCGCTCCGTCGCACGCAGGGAATGGCATGGGCCAACACCGTCGCCGCCGACGAGGGCGGCCGAACGCTCTACGCCCAGGCGCAGGTGCTGCCGCGCATCACCGACGATCTCGTCCGTCGCTGCTCGACCGACCTCGGCCGGAGCGTCTACCCGGAGGCGGGACTCGCCGTACTGGACGGCTCCCGCGCCGACTGCGCCCTGGGCTCCGACCCGGACGCGGTCCAGCCCGGCATCTTCGGACCGTCCAGGATGCCGCGACTGCAGGATGCTCCCTACGTCGAGAACTCCAACGACAGCGCCTGGCTCACCAACGCCGACCGGCCGCTGACCGGATACGAACGAGTCTTCGGCACCATCGCCACCCCGCGCTCGCTGCGCACCCGGGGCGCGATCCAGGATGTCGCGGCGATGGCGGAGCGTGGCGGGCTGACAGTGGCCGACCTGCAGCGCCAGCAGTTCGCGAACCGCGTGCCGGTCGCCGAGCTGGTCGCCGACGACGTGATCGAGGCCTGCCCGGCCGCCCTGCCCGACAACCCGGAGGCCTGCGAGACGCTCCGGCGCTGGGACCGCAGGATGGACACCACCAGCCGGGGCGCCCTGCTCTTCGACCGCTTCTGGTCCCACTTCCACGCCGCACGGCCCGGACAGATCTGGAAGGTGCCGTTCTCCGCGGCGGACCCCGTCCGTACGCCGAACGCCCTCGACACCTCCGCGCCGGCGGTTGCCGGAGCACTGCGCAAAGCCCTGGTCAGGACCGTCGACGAGCTGCGTTCGGCGCGCATACCGCTCGACGCTCCGCTCGGTGACCACCAGTTCGTGATCCGAGGCGACGCACAACGCATCCCGGTCCACGGCGGGGTCGGCGCGCTCGGCGTCTGGAACATGACGGTGCCCGTGTGGGACGCCGCCGGGGGCGGCTACACGGAGGTACGCCACGGCTCGAGCCACGTCCAGGCGGTCGGCTGGGACGGCAGCCGGTGCCCCGTCGCCCGGACGCTCCTCACCTACTCCCAGTCGTCGAACCCCGTCTCCCCGCACTTCGACGATCAGACACGGCTGTACTCCCAGGAGCGGTGGGTGACGGCCCGCTTCTGCGAGAAGGACATCCTCGGCGACCCGCAGCTCCGGGTGGTACGCATCCGGGACTGACGGGAACGCGGGCGGCGCGCACCACTCGGTGCGCGCCGTCCGCGCGAGTCCCCCTTCGGAGCAGGTGGGCCGCCGTGAGCGAGTCGCCCGCCGCTCAGAACACTCGCCGCCTCAGGGCATTCGTCCCCTTCACATCAGCGTCCCGGCCTCCTCGAAATCGGTGAGTGCCTCGCCGTGGAGGTGTTCCGCCACGAGCATGGTCGCCCTGTCTGTCAGTGCCCTGGCGAGCGCGACGGAGCCCCGTTCCCGGTCCACCTCCGCCCAGCGGCGCGCGGCAGCGACAGACTCGTCGAACACCGATCGCAACCGGTCCGGATCGCAGGGCGTGCACGCCTCCCAGTCGATGGCCGACCGGATCGACAGTTCGCGCCGCAAGGCAACCAACTCGGCAAGGCGGGCATCCGGGCCGGCGCCCGCATCGGCCGGTACCACGAGAGACGCGAGGTCTTTCTCCAGCTCCGCGATGCCGTCCGCGTACTGGCCTCTGAGGTCGGGCGACCAGTCCAGGAACGGCAGGCCCCACGCCGGCGAAGGCCCTTGTGCCGGCCGTTCGTCCGGAAGCCGTGACATGGCGAGCAGGGTGACCCACCAGGAAGTGATGCTGCTCCAGCTCTTGCGCTCACCCGAAGCCGCGAGCTCGGCCAGCAGCACACCGGCCTCCCGCCACGCCGCCTTCGCTTCCCGCTTCCGCTCCTGGCCGGCGAGCATGCCGGAGAACCGGACGAGTGCCCACAAGAGGAGGGCCAACGCGGCCCGGCCCTCGTGGACGCGCGTGCGCGTGGCGATCACGTACTCCCCGAACGCGTCGATCGCGGCAGAGTGGGAGCCGCTTGCCTCCAACTCACCCACCCACGCCGCCACGGACCAGAACGAGGAGCCGGCCCCGGGGCCCTCCGACCGCCGGCTCTCGACGATCCGCCCGAAGGCGTCCGCCGCTTCCGGGTGCCGTCCCTCCTCGGCCCACGCCCTGGCCACTGCGGACAGCCCGTACACCGGACTCTCCACGTGCCCGGCCTCGAAGCCGCGGCGCCCGACGTCGGACATCTCCTCGCACACCGCGAGTCCCTCGGCCCGCCGGCCGAGGTCGTACAACTGCCATCGGTAGCTGTCCAGCGCCTCCACGAGAAGCGCGGTGCGCCGCGGGTCCGACTCGTCCATCCGCCGGGCCGCCGCGACCGCCTCCAGTCGCAGGGCCAGTCCGATCTCCGGCCGGTCCCGGAAGTCCCAGGCGTGCGACTGCAGCGCCTTCGTCAGCCGGGGCAGATAGGCCGCCGGGCTCACCCGCCCCAGCACCCGGTACGCCTCGATCTCCTCGCCGATCGTGGGTCGGCGGGATCCGAGCAGCATCGTTCGCGCCCTCAGCACCGCATCGTGGTCGATGTCCTCGGAATGATTCATGACGGCGATTCTCAGAGCCGTCCGACCAGTTGGACAATGGTCCTGAGCTGTGCCATTCGTCCTACAAAAACACTCTCCGACCTGTCATGATTGATGTGTCGTCACCCCCTTGGGGCCATCGGGCGGGCAGCCGCCCACCGAATCACGCGGAACGCCGGACAGGCGGGTGGCCGATTGCCACTCGCGCCATGATCAGTGCGGCGGCCACGACCTCTTCCGCATCGCCGGCTCTCCTTGATCCACCAGGACAGGGGCTCCTCATTCCCCGCCCCGCGTCATCACCAGGGGCGCCCACCGGAAGTTCGCATGGCAGCGCGGAGCTTGGTCGGTGCCCGGCAACGCAGCCGGGCACTCCCGTTCCGGCGGAGGTCTCACGCGCCCGCACACCCGAGGCCGGCTCCGCCCACCCGAGTGACCTGCCGACGGGCGGCGCGGGCGAATGTCCGGCTCACGTGTCGACGTCGCCGGTGGCGAGTGTGGCGCGGCCGGCCGCGAAGAGCCGTGCGCAGCGTTGCGCCATGGCCTCGGGTGTCTGGTCGGGGTGATTGACCCACCAGCGGACCAGAGCAGTGCACAGGCCACGCCAGGCGTACGTGAGGGCGTCGGCGTCGAGGGGGTCACTCGATCCGACCGTGTGCAGGAGGTCGGCCGCGCCGATCGCGGCGAGGTCGTCGATGGCGCCGCGGTAGTGCGCCGCGCACCGGGCGGCGTCACTGTCGGGCGGCAGCGTGGCGTCGTAGAGGACGAACCATGCTTCGCGTTGCCCGTCGAGTGCGGTGAACAGGGCATGCAGCACGCGGAGCGACGTGGGCGGAGCGCCGGTCGGGTGTTCGGCCATTGCGGCGCGGATGGCTGTCAACAGCCTGTCGCCGACGGGGTTCAGGCAGGCGAGGTAGAGGTCTTGTTTGCTGCCGAAGTAATGGTGCAGCAGTGGTTTGGTGACCCCCACGCGAGCGGCGATGGTGGCCACCGTGGTGGCCTCGTAGCCATGGCGGCCGAACTCCTGGGTGGCCGCGGCCAAGACCTGTCGTTCGCGTGCGGCCCTGGGCACGCCCTTTGTGCCCGCCCTGGAGGGAAGCGTTGTCATGGACGCGATATTACCCTAGGGTAATTTTCCGTTGGGTCACATACATGGACTTGCTGGGAGCACCGTCATGCCTGCCAACCCGTCCAACCCCGGCGCCTTCCCCACCCGCTCCTGGTGGGGCTGGGGCTACACGCATGCCCACCCCGACGACGCGGAATGCGCAGCCCTGGGCGCCCTCCTGCCCGGCACTCTGGCCCGCCCGCTGCCGATACCGCAGGTCGCCGACCTGCCGATCGCCCGCCCCCGCGCAACACCGCCACCCGCTCTGGCGCACCTGTTCACCGCCGATCCCGAAGCACGCGCCGCCCACGCCATGGGTAAGGCCTACCGCGACATCATCCGGGCCCTGCGCGGCCGGCCCGGCCGGATCCCCGACCTGGTGGCCCGCCCGACCAACGACCAGGACGTGGCCGATGTGCTGGACTGGGCCGGCGGGCACGGCGTGGCCGTCATCCCCTTCGGCGGCGGCTCGTCGGTGGTGGGCGGCGTGGAGTACCGCGGCGACGCCCACCACACCGTGCTGTCGCTCGATCTGACCTCGATGGACCGCGTCCTGGAAGTCGACACGGCCGGCCGCTCGGCCCGCATCCAGGCCGGCGCGCTCGGTCCCGTACTGGAAGGGCAGTTGCGGCCCCACGGCCTCACCTTGCGCCACTTCCCCCAGAGCTTCGAGTTCTCCACCCTCGGTGGTTGGCTGGCCACCCGAGCAGGAGGCCACTACGCCACCAACCGCACGCACATCGACGACTTCGTGCAGTCCCTGCGCGTGATCACGCCCGCCGGAGTCAGCACGTCCTGGCGGCTGCCCGCGTCCGGCGCCGGACCGTCTCCCGACCGCCTGTTCCTCGGCTCAGAGGGCGCGCTCGGCGTCATCACCGAGGCGTGGTTGCGCCTGCAGGAGCGCCCGCGCCACAAGGCATCGACATCCGTGGCCTTCACCGACTTCCATCAGGCGCTGGACGCGGTGCGTGCCCTCGCCCAGTCCGACCTCGCCCCGGCCAACTGCCGCCTGCTCGACCCCGGCGAGGCACTGCTGGCCGGGGCCTCGCGCGACGGCTCCGCCGTCCTGGTCCTCGGCTTCGAATCCGCCACGGCCCCCGTCGATGACCGCCTTGCCGGCGCCCTCGACCTGGCCCGTGCCCACGGCGGCCGCGGCGGGGCTCCCACGGCGCACCACGACGCCCCGGCCGACGCGGCCGTGAGCGCCTGGCGCTCCGCGTTCCTCCGCATGCCGTACCTGCGCGACGGCCTGGCCCGCATGGGCGCCGTGATCGACACTTTCGAGACCGCCGCCACCTGGGACACGATTCCCGCCCTGATCGACGCCGTGCGCACCCAGGTCGGTGCCGCCGCCCTGAAAGCCACCGGACACCAGGCCACCATCAACTGCCGCCTGACGCATGTGTACCCCGATGGCGCCGCCCCCTACTTCACCGTCGCCGTCGCCGGCCGCCCCGGCGACGAGGTCGAGGTCTGGGACGACATCAAAGCCGCCGCGGTCGACGTGCTGCACCGCTACCGCGCAACCATCACCCACCACCACGCCGTCGGCCGCGACCACCGCCCGGGATACGACCTCCAGCGCCCGGAGCCCTTCGCGCTGGCGCTGCGAGCCGCCAAGGACGCCCTCGACCCCCATCACATCCTCAATCCGGGAGTGCTGATCGACTGACGAGAAGGCGCCACAGACAGGCAAAGCCGGCGGCCCGTTCTTCCCCTCAGTCCGGCCCAGGCGCCGGCCCCGGTCACCGAGGGACCGGTCCGTCCGCCGCTCGCCGGCCCACGACCGGACGCAGAGGCAGCGACACCTGGGCAGAATTCCATGCACGCCCCGCCCACTGCCGCGCCCCTGGGCCCCCGCCCCGGTCACCTCCCGCCACACCAGGGTCAACAGCTTCACCCCGACCGGACGCGACGATCGCTGCCGCGATCGATGGGCGCCTCCCCCATCGGCGCAGTTCGTGTCAGCATCCCGGAGGTGCTGATGATCGGCGGCACCATGCCCGGGCCAGGGACCCAGTGACTTCGTCCTCGTCGGCTGCGCTCTCAGCCCAGACACCCGAAGATTTCGTCCCAGAACGCAGAGTCGTCCACATCGGGTTCCTGGGCGATCATGTGCCGCCGAAGCTCGGTGACGGCGGCCGCGCGTACGGCATCGTCGGCCGACTGCAGGGCGTCACTCGACTCGGCGATCAGCCCGAGGAGCACGGCCAGCGTGGGAAGGTCGTCGGCGGCTGGCCCCTTCCATCCGGCCCCGTGATCCCATCCGTTGGGGTCGTAGTGGGTGATGCCACCGTCCTCGGCGCCGAGCATCAGATTCTGGTCGAACCACGTGGCGACCGCGAAGCAGAAGTTCTCGGGCGGGGAGTCGTCGTCGGGATAGCGTTCCCCATAGATTTCGTCGGCATCGAACGGTTCCATCCCGTCCTCGTCCCGCAAGTGCCTCGTGTCGATCCCCACCACATCAAGGTGGACTGCGGGAAAACCGACCGTGAGCAGAAACTCCCTCGACCCGGCGTGGGTGAGCTCGGCCGGCAGAGCGGCCTCGTCCGGTTGCCAGAGCGAGCCTTTGCCCAGCCGTTCCTCCAGCCATCGCGCATCCGGTATCAGCGGAAGGTCCTTGCTCTTCACCGCGTCGCCCCCTATGAGTTGTGTGCACTTGATCATTACCGGACCCAGTCAAGCGCCCGGCCGGGCCGGCCGCGGCGGCCGCGACCGGCCCGGCGGGCGAAAGGCTACCGAAGTGATGGCCTGGCCTGACGCCTCGCGCCCCCGCGTCCGTGCTGATCCGGTGAGTCACGTGGAGAGCCCTGGGGGCGGCGAAGCCCGACCTGGGCACCGATGCGGGCGGATCGACAGGCGGGTCCCGCATGGCGCGCGGGCCCGCTGTTCCCGTGTGGCTCAGTCGCAGTAGCCCTGTCCGAAGCACCGGCGATCCGTCTCGGTGAGATCGGTACGTGGCGCTCCTCGGCCGCCTCCGGAAGCCGCACTACCCTGATGGAGAGCAGGAGTTCGGCCAAATCCCGGCGGCCCGTGGACAGGTGCCGCTCGTGCCGCAAGCGGCGGTCCATGTCGCTCCGGTGCCTCCACGACCGCACGACAGCGGCACCCCGCCCTCTCCTGTGTCTGGTGCGACAAGGGTGTCCCGGAGTGCTTCCAATGCCTTTCAGCAGCGCCCGGCGGCGTTCAGCCGGACGTGGTCAGGCGGCTCTGACAGGTCGCGGCGATGGCCGCGGCGATCCCCGGCATGTCGGGCTGCCAAGTGGGGTTGCAGTTCACCTCGCACACGGTGAACGAACCATTCTCTTCGAACAAGAGGTCAATACCGGCGACGGCCCAGGCCGATGACCCCGGCCGCCCGGACGGCGAGGGTCTCCGCCTCGGGATACCGGCCGGTGCAGACGGTGTGTTTGCCGCCTTGCGCGAGGTTGGAGACGAGGCGGTCGTCGCTGGCGGTGCGGACGGCGGCGGCCACGGCCCGGCCATCGACGACGATCACCCGTAAGTCCCGGCCGTGGGAGTGGGCGACGTACCGCTGGAAGAGATACGGGCACCGGTCGTCCAGGCTGCCTGCCACGCCACGTAGCCACGTCGCGCCGGGGGCGAGGAAGACCCGTCGTCCGCGGTGGCCTCGCACGGCTTTGACCACACACGGCTCCGGCACCCCGGTGTCGAGTACGTGCTCCACAGGTGCATCGGTGTGGGTGCGGGTGTCAGGGACCGGGATGCCGGCAGCGGAAAGCTGTTGCAGTTGCCAGAACTTGTTCACGGAGGCGAGCACCGCCTCGGCGGGGTTGACCAGTCGCGTGCCCATGGCGGCGAGATGCCGCAGCAAAGTGACTTCCCTGTCGGCCGACAGATGGGGTGTCGACAGGCGGGCGTAGGCCACAGCGGGGGCCGGGACGGGCCGGCCACTGGTGTCCACGAGCGTGAGACGTCCGTCTTCCACACCGAGCACCAGCCGGCTGCTGTGGACGACCACGGCCCGGCGGCCGAGCTGCGTGGTGAAGGCGGCGACAAGGGAAGAGGTGACCGGCCCCGGGTTCCTGGCCGCGGCACGGTCGGTGCCGCCGTGAAGCCCTGAGCACAGCAGCAGCCACGCGCGTCCGTCATCCGCCGATGCCACGGGCGTCCGGAGCTCACTCAGTGATTATTAGTGCCCACCCACACGGGCTCGGTCCGGGTCTCGACGCCTCGGACCGTGCCTCCTCTACTGGACTGGACCAGCCAGCGTTTCGATGGGCAGAGGCGGCCACTTCGGCTCCTTCCGGGTGAGGCTTGCCAGTTCCTCCGGTGGTTCGGCGCCGTCGCGCACTGTCATGACGTAGGCCTTTGCCTCCGCCAGGCTCAGTCGCGGGGCCTGCTTGCGCAGGTGGCTCATCGCCGCCACGACGCCGGCGGAGTGGACGAGCACGCGCACGGCGGAGGCCAATGGATCAGGCGGTCTTATGCCTTTGATCTGCAGGAGGTAGCGCTCCTCCCAGCCCTCTTCCGACCACCAGGCGTCGGGGATGTAGTGGATGCTGCCGTCGTGGCGATCCACCAGGCAATGGCCGCCGCTCATGAGGCTGTTGCGCCTGTCTCCGGTGCGGGCGTACTCCGCCGTGTTCCAGAAGGAGAGCCAGCCGACCGAGTGTTCCTCCACGTGGTAGACGGCCAGCTCGGGGGCCGGCCCATTCCATGGCCAGGTCAGCCGCTCTGTGGCCAGGAAGGATTCGACGAGCTCGACGGCGCGTTCCTTGGAGATCACACTCTCATCATTCACCACCAGGCAAGCAGTTTTCGGCATGCTGCGCCTACTGAGAAGTGCGGAGCCCGGTGGGCGCTGGAGGGGGCACACGCGCAGGATTGGTACGGCGTGGTGATCAACGGCATTCTCTGGCAGCGGACCGGTACCCCGTAGCAAGACCTACCGGCCCGCTGACCGGACTCGACGGCGTGCCGCCGGGGGGGGCTCGCACACGGCACCTCCCCCGGGCGGCGAGCTTCGCCCACCGCCGCCGCAGAGGCGGCATGGGGAGCGCCGCAATTCGATGACACGATGTTCAGGCCGCGCGGAGAAGCCGGGCGAACGATCAATGCCGCACAAAGGCTTCCTGCCGTGGCAAACTCGTTGCGACAGAGCCGGGGTACGTCGTCACGGCACTGTGACTGTCGCCGCTCCACGCCGCCGGCTCGGCTCCTGACTCCCCAGACCCCTGCAATGGCATGGCTGATAATCTGCAACCTTCGCCGGTCACCCGGACGGAGTTCCCCCGGCAGGTCGTCATGTCCCAGGTCCACCAGCGGCTCACCGCAGCACTCGACAGCCTGGACCGTGTATTTGCGGACGAGGAGCCCTTTCCGGTCGAGGGGTGCACCTATTGCTACGGCGAGCAGCATTTCGCCGAGCTCTCCGGACCACTGCACCTGATCTCCGACGACATGGTGTCCGCTGTCGCCATGGAGGTGCCCAGCCACTGGAACGACTTCCCACGCCTCTTCCGCCGTGTGACCCCACGCATCGTCCGCGCCGTCGTCACAGGCTCGTTCCACGTCGACGAGAACCTCATCGCCACCCGCTTGCGGGAAGCGGCTTGGACAACGTGGGACAAGCCCTTGGCCGATGGCCTCCACGACGTCTGGTCCGCCTGGTGGCGGGCCACCCTGCACACCCACCCCAGCCCCGTCCCTGTCTGGGAAACGCTCAGCCTCATCACCGTGGCCACGGGCACCTTGCGTCCCTGGCTGGACGTGTGGGCCGCCACCCGCACGCCAGCCGCCGACGCCCATCTGACGGACCTCGTGGACGAGGTGATGGTCGAGTTCGGGATCACCGACTTGCACATGGGCTTCTACGACGAGTACCACGCCACCCCGGAGTTGCTGGACTGGCTCCTCACCGGCGCACGCGACCGCGTCGACGACGCACGCCTGGACGATCCGTACCTCCTTGCGCACCACCGGGCGGCGACCCACCGCGACTCGTCGGACACGCCCTGGTCGTCCGAGGTACCCGGGACGCGGGGTCGGCGGGCTTGAGATGTGCGGATCCGCCGAGTCTTCGGGCACCGACCTCAACCCGGTCGAGGGCTTCCGGTCCGTCCTGAGAGGCACCGCCGTGGCCAATCGCGCCTTCCCCGACAACTTGATCACTGCCGTCCGACGCGGCCTCCGCCGGCTCCAGTACCGCCACCGACGTCCTCGACGGCTGCCTCACCGGCACCGTCCTCCGACGCCGGCCACCATGGCGACATCACCCATTCAAGGTCGAGAGGCCATGGCGGGCCCCAATAGTTCGCTGAGCGTACTTGTCGAGCCGATGAGCCGTGGCGGGGCGAGGCGGTGGAGCAGGCGCAGTCGGCGCTCCTCCGGCTCCTCAGAGGCCCCCGGTCGGACCGGGTCGTCGACCGGCTGGAAGACGGCCGCCCCGTCGTCGGGGAACTCGGCCGGTTGATCCTTGGGGTACCGCCGGACCTGTCGCTTCGCCCGCGGCGCACGTCCGTGGTGCGATGGAACTGGGGGCGGAAAGGAGAGCGATCATGCCCGCAGCGAAGCGAACGAGTGTCGCCGCCACGGTGTCGGTCCGCCCGCTGGTCGAGCTGGACCTGGACCGGGCCGACGAGATCTTCAGGGTCGCCTTCGGGACCTTCCTCGGGGCCCCTGAGCCGGAGACGTTCTTCGGGGCCGCCGACTACGTCCGCACCCGCTGGGCGGCAGATCCACACGCGGCCTTCGCGGCGACCGTCGAGGGCGAGGTCGTCGGATCGGTCTTTGCCGCCAACTGGGGCAGCGTCGGGTTCTTCGGCCCGCTGACCGTACGTCCGGATCTCTGGGACCAGGGCATCGGCAGGCGTCTCATGGAGCCGGTCATGGCCTGCTTCGACACCTGGGAGAACCGTCACCTCGGCCTGTTCACCTTCTCGCACAGCCCCAAGCACCTCGAGCTCTACCGCCGGTACGGTTTCTGGCCCCGATTCCTTACCGCCGTCATGAAGAAGCAGGTCGCCGTCACCGCCGGTGCGACAGTGCCCGGCCGAGTGCTGTACGGAGAGCTGACCGCCGCTGAGCGGCCCGACGCATTGAGCCTCAGTCGCGCGCTGACGGGGGCTGTGTACGAGGGCCTGAGCCTGGAGCGCGAGATCGTGGCGACACAGGCGCAGGGGCTTGGTGACACCATCCTCCTGGAAGGCACCGGCTCCGACCTCGACGGTCTGGCTGTCTGCCACTGCGGAGCGGGGTCGGAGGCCGGTGAGGAGGTGTGCTTCGTCAAATTCGGTGCCGTACGCCCCGGCCCGGACGCCGCGGACCGGTTCGACCGACTGCTGAATGCGTGCGAGCAGCTGGCCGCCGAGAAGGGACTGGGGCAACTGGACGCCGGAATGAACCTGGCCCGCCAGGATGCCTACCGGCGCATGGTCGACCGCGGTTTCCGTACCTGGCTGCAAGGCGTGACCATGCACAAGCCCAACGAACCCGGCTACAGCCACCCGGACGCCTACGTGATCGACGACTGGCGCTGAGTCCCCCGCCGTACCCGGCTTCGGGGAAGGCCCGGTGCCGTGAGACGACTGACACCGGGACTCCAGGCTGAACGACCTGTCGCTGACCGCCCATCACCGTTGTGCTTGACCTCATCGGCACATCGCAGGGATGACGAGACGTCAGCCCCTACGGCACCGCGCTTGGAAGGACCGAAACCGGACATTGAGTTCCACGCCGGGCTGCGGATGCATCGGAACGCCGGCATGCGCGGTGTCCTGGTCTCCCCCGGAGCGAGGCGCAGCGACTTGGCCAGGGCATGGGCGACCGGCGGCCGTGGGGGCCGATTCCTGTGCGCTCGGAGTTCAACGGACTGACGCCGCGACAACGCGAAACCGGCCGGGGGCACTTCGGTGCAATGAGATGCAGATCACATGGAGTCGCTTCCGTGTGCCCAGCGTGTCCACGAGTTCCTCTCCCCCCTCATCCCTGTGTCCCGAATCGCATGATCGGCAACCTCTGACCCTCTGAATGCTTCCCTTTCTGTCACGCTCCGTGAGTGATCAGGGTGGTGCGCGATTTCGACAAACCGCTTGCCGAATGATCACCCTGAAATATGCTCGGCGAGTCCCGTTCGACGCTTACCTGCGCTGTTCCGGTGTCCTGTATGGAAAGAGGAACCAATGGTCAATTCGCTCGCTCGCATAGCAGTGGCCGGTGCGGCCGTCGCTTCGGTGGTCGCCGGCACGGCGTCTCCGGCAATGGCTGACGCCCGTGTCTCCAACAAGACCATCTCCCTCCCCGGCGGCCGGGGCACGATGACGTTCATCGACGACGGGGACATGTTCAAGGTCTGCGACACCAAGGCAGACGGCCACGGCGTCTCGGGTCGCCTGGTCGACAACACGTACAACGAGAAGCTGTACATCACCGACGGCGGCGACGCCGGATGCGACAAGGACGGCTACAACGTCGGTCAGTCCGGTTCGTACCAGATGCAGCTCTCGTGGGACGGCGACGGCTACGCCGTGAAGTCCGAGTGGTTCAACGAATAGTCCGGCGATCCGGACCGGCGCACAGGGAACACACTATTCCGCATACAAAGCGTGTCACGTCGTTTGCTGCGCCGAGCGGCATGCGTGACCCGCGGTGCACCGGAGAACCTGCTTATTGCCCTCGCAGAGCGACTTTCGCGAAGCGGGGGCAATATCCCGCTCGGCGTGCCGCGATCCGCGGTCACGGAACTCGTCACCCGATAAGTTCCCGCCCGGCACCTCGGCAGCACGAGGCACTGCTCGCCGGCCACACCTCACAGGCACTCCGCAATCGGCGAGACCGGAATTCTGGCCACCGCTTATCCGCCCCGAACCTGTCTCCCGTGGAGGTACGGCTGTGAAACCCGAAGAGCTCCGCGAAGCGCACGAGGAAAGCGGGCAGAAAGTGCGGTCGCCCGGTGTCGTCACAGAGCGGGTGCCCCGGTCGCCGCGCCGCCTCCCCACACGCAAGGTCGCGGTGGCCGGCGTCATCGCGGCCCTCGTCGCGGCCGCCGCCGCGGTGATGCCGGCCGTGGACGGCAGCGAAACGCCGGCGCGGCCCGATGGTGGGCTCGACCTCCCGGACACAGCGGCCCGTCCGGATCAGTCGCCGCCGCAGGAGCTGATCGCCGCGGGGAGGGTCGCCGTCTCGGCGTACTACACGGCAAGAGCCGTGAAGCAGCCGAACGGGGACGGGATAGTCACGTACGAATGGAATCTGCTCAATCCGGCCACCAAGCGTTACGAACGGACCGACTGGGCATGGCTGGATGTCGCCCCCGGGCTGCGGACCGCCGCTGTGCTGGAGCGCGATCTGCCGGCCGACCGCATCGGAATGCTGAACCTGACCACGGGCAAGGTGGAGCGCTGGATCGACGTCGACAAGACTGTCGGTGGTGTGCAGTTCTCGCCCGACGGCAAGCGTCTGGTTGCGACGACGTACGGCCTCAACCCGGACGGCCTCTTCAAGGACGCCTTGCAGCAGGTGAACGACAAGAAGGTGCCGGGGCCGAAGCCCAGCCGCACCGGCTACTACGTCATCGATGTCGCCTCAGGCCGGGCCGACTTCACCGCACGGGCGCCCAAGAAGGACGATCGCGGATTCACCGCCGGCGGGCGTCAGGACTTCACCTGGAACCATGATGGTGAGCTGCTGTGGGAACCCTGGCACAACAAGCAGGGCAGAATCTATCTCGACGTGAACGGCAAGGAGACGTCGGCCCCGAAGCAGGAGGAGTTCCTGAGCCACGCGGAAGCGGGTCTGTCCCCCGACGGGACCCTGGCCGCCGGCACCATGCCGGAAGATGACGACCGGATCGTCTCCGAGGTACTGGACGCGAGGACCGGCGAGCGGGCCGCGATCGTCCCCGGCCAGCAACTGCTCGCCTGGGCTGACGGCAGGCACCTCATCGCCTGGCGCTGTGACCCGAAGCAGTGCGCCCCCGGCAAGGGCGAGTTCCGTAACCAGCTGATTTTGGTCGCCCTCGACAGCCAGAAGGTGACCCCGCTCTCCGGCTTCAGGAAGGCGGACCTCCATGACGACGGCCGCTGGACCCCCGTGTTCACCGAGCGCTGACCGTCACTGCGGCGACGCCGAGCCTGTCGGCGCCGACGCCGGGACGGCCGCGGCACCGTACGTCGGCGGGCCGCGGCCGTGACGCCCCGGAGGGGCGCACCGAAGGCGGACGAGTACGCTCGCGCCCCGTACTCGCGGGCGGCCCCCTCACGCGCTCGTGTCGATGGCTCGTGCCAATGGTGCGACACACACGCCGCGCGGAGAGGGCCGATCCTGCTTCCGGCGGTCAGGCCGACGCGTGACGGTGGCTGCCAAGAGAAGCGGAATTCTTCATTCTGAACCCACAGCCTCGCGTCACCGCGCAGGAATATTGCATTCCGCCGCACGCGATGGGCGGCCGGCGATTGACCCGCATTTCGGGCTACTCGTTGAACCGCTCGGACTTCACCGTGGCGCCGCCGCCGTCCCACGCGAGCCACATCTCGTACAGCTCATTGAACCCGTTGCCGATGTTGTAGCCGTCCTTGTCACAGCCGGCGTCCCCACCATCGGTGATGGTAAGGCGCACGGTGTTGCTGCCACCAGGGTAAACCTGTACCAGCTCACCGGTGACACCATGACCGTCGGCCTTGGTGTCGCAGACCTG
>NZ_JBUEFZ010000060.1:0-18758 GCF_054963715.1 Streptomyces sp. STAM6
CGGCCAGCGAGCCCGGCACGATCACCTGGCGGCCGAACTTCGCCCGCGCCCGGTCCGCCACCGCCTCGATCCGGCGGGCCTTCTCGTCGGCGGGATCGAAGGAGAGCTGGTGCGTGGCCCGTTCGGCGGGAACCAGCCCCTCCGCGCGCAGCGCGATCCCGCGGACCCGGGCGCGTTGCAGTCCGAGCGCGTCGTGCAGGGCGTAGGCGGCCTCGCACAGCGCCGCCGAGTGGGCGGTCGGCTCGCGCAGGGTGCGGGTCCGGGTGGTGGTGGAGCGGTCGGCGTACCGCACGGTGAGCGTGAGGGAGCGGCAGATCTGGTCCTCGGTCCGCATCCGGGCGCCCAACTCCCCGGCGAGCGAGAGCAGGGCGCGCCGCTGCCGGTCCGGATCCAGTTCGTCCCGGTCGAAGGCCCGTTCCGCGGCGATCGACCGGGAGGCGGCGTTGGGGACGACGGCCGTGCGGTCGATGCCCCGCGCCCGCTCCCACAGTTCGCGTCCGGCGCGGGCGCCCACGATCCGCTGGAGCACGGCGAGCGGGGCGGCCGCGACCCGGCCGATGGAGTCCAGCCCGTATGTGCTGAGGGTGCGGGCGGTGGCCGGACCGACCCCGTACAGCGTGGCGACCGGCTTGTCCCGCAGGAACGCCTCGGCGTCCTCGACCACGAGAGTGGTGCCGGGCGCGGCCTCACGTGCCGCCATCCGGGCCAGCATCGGGTTGGGGCCGGCGCCGACGGCGCACTCCACGCCGTACAGGGCGAGCGCCCGGACCCGGATCAGGGCGGCCAGTCCGGCGGGCCCGCGCCCGAAGTACCGCACGGCGCCGCGTACGTCGGCGAGCGCGGCGTCGGGCGGCGCTGCCTCGACGACGGGGGTGAACTCGCCGATCAGCGCGACCAGTTGCGGCAGCAGCGCCTCATGCATGGGCTCCAGCCGGAACCGTACGTGGAGGATCATCCCGCGCTCCCCGGACTCTGGTGCCACAGCTTCTTCGGCGCCCCGGCCACTCCTTCACCCGCCGGGCGCAGGTCCGCCCAGGGGTTCATCTCGTACCCGGTGGGCATGGTGATCCGCCGTCCGGTGCCGGAGGAGGACGGCGTGGCGGGCACCGGCTCCGCGAGGCGTGCCGCCACCGCGTCCAGGCCGCCCTCGCGGCGCAGCTCCACCAGTTCGGCGAGGTTCCAGGCGGCCGAGCCGACCACGCTGAGGCTGCGCGGCCCGCGCCGCTGCACCACTCCGCGCACCAGCAGCAGCCAGGAGTGGAAGACGGTGTGGGCGCAGGCCTCGTGGCTGTTGTCGAAGAAGGCCAGGTCGACCAGGCCCGTGCCGTCGTCGAGCGTGCTGAAGATGACCCGTTTGCCGGACCGGATGGGCGGGGTCTGGGTGGCCGCCTTGGCGCCGGCGACCAGCACGGTCCGCCCGTGCGGGGCCGCGCGCAACCGCTGTGCGGTGACCACGCCGAGCTCCTCCAGGAAGGCCCGGTGGTCGCTCATCAGGTTCCGTGAGGCGTCCATGGACAGCACGCCCAGTTCGGCGCTGAGCCGTTCGGCGTCGCTGAGGTCCGGCAGCCCGACGGGCGCGGATTTCCGGCCGCCGGCGAGGGGGAGCTGGTCCCCGTAGGAGCCGGATCCCCGCTGGATGCGGTGGAGTTCGGCGAGGTGGAGCAGCAGGTCGCGGCGGTTGGCGCCGAACGCGTCGAGCGCGCCGACCTGCGCGAGCCGTTCGGCGACGGGGCGGCTGGGCCGGGCCCGTTCCCAGAAGTCCAGCAGAGAGGCGTAGGGCTGTCCGGCCTCGATCCGGGCCGCCTCCGCCTCGCTGATGCCGTGGACGTCGCCGAGGGCGAGCCGCAGGCCCCACTTCCCCAGTGAACCGGACACCAGTTCGATCCTGTGTGCGGCCGCGGACCGGTTCACGTCCACCGGGAGCACCGGCACCCCGCGCCGCCGCGCGTCCGCCAGCAGCAGCCGCTTCGGGTACATGCCGGGGTCGTGGGTGAGCAGCCCGGCGTAGAAGGCGGCCGGGTGGTGGGCCTTGAGCCACGCCGACTGGTACGTCGGAACGGCGAAGGCGACCGCGTGGGCCTTGCAGAAGCCGTAACTGCCGAAGGCCTCGACGATCTCCCAGGTACGGGCGACCACGTCGGGCGCGTACCCCCGCGCCCGCGCGTGCTGTTCGAACCAGACCTTGATCCGGCCCTGGGACTCGGGGTCGGACAGCCCGCGCCGCACCGCGTCGGCCTCCTCCCGGCCGCAGCCGGTCATGATGTCCACGATCTTGATGATCTGCTCGTGGAAGACGACGACTCCGTACGTCTCCCTCAGCGCGTCCTCCAGATCGGGGTGGGGGTAGCGGACGGGTGCCCGGCCGTGCCGGGCCTCGATGAACGGCCGCACCATGTCGGCCGCGACCGGTCCCGGCCGGAAGAGAGAGATGTCCACGACCAGGTCGTGGAAGGTGGCCGGCTGCAGCCGCCCGACCAGGTCGCGCTGGCCCGGCGACTCGATCTGGAAGCAGCCGAGCGTCTCGGTGGAGCGAATGAGTTCATAGGTGGCGGGGTCGCCGGGCCGCACCTGCTCCGGGTCGTCGAGGTCGACCACCTCACCGCTCGCCCGCTCGACCTCGGCGACCGCGTGCGCCATCGCCGACTGCATCCGCACGCCGAGGACGTCGAGCTTGAGCAGCCCGAGCTCCTCCACGTCGTCCTTGTCGAACTGGGACATGGGGAAGCTCTCGCCGCTGGTCGGCATCACCGGCGTACGGGAGAGCAGCGAGGCGTCCGAGAGCAGCACCCCGCACGGGTGCATGGCGACGCCGCGCGGCAGCGCGTCCAGCGCCTCGACCAGCTCCCACAGCTTTCCGTACTTCTCGCGCTCCCCGGCCAGGTCGCGCAGCTCGGGCAGTTCGTCGAGGGCGGCGCGGGCGTCCCGGGCGCGGATGTGCGGGAAGGACTTGGCGATCCGGTCGATCTCGGCGGGGTCCATGGACAGGGCGGCGCCGACGTCCCGCACCGCGTGGCGGACCCGGTAGGTCTCGGGCATGGCGACGGCGGCGACCCGCTCGGGGCCGAAGCGGCCGAGGATCGCGCGGTAGACCTCCAGGCGGCGGGCGGACTCCACGTCGATGTCGATGTCGGGCAGCGCGGGCCGCCGCACCGACAGGAACCGCTCCATCAGCAGGTCCTGTTCGACCGGGTCGGCGTGGGCGATGCCGAGGAGGTGGTTGACCAGGGAGCCGGCGCCGGAGCCGCGCGCGGCGACCCGGATGCCCATGGCGCGGACGTCGTCGACGACCTGGGCGACGGTGAGGAAGTACGAGGCGAAGCCGAGCCGTTCGATGGTGCGCAGCTCGTCCTCCAGCCGGGCCCAGTAGGTACGGTCCTGGTCGTGGCGGCGCAGCACCATGCCGGCGGCGCAGCGGGAGCGCAGTACGCGCTCGGCGGTGCGCCGGTCCGCGCCGACCAGGTGCGGCTCGGGGAAGTGGACGGTGCCCATGCCCAGGTCGTCCTCGGGGTCGACGACGCACCCGGCCGCCGTCTCCTCGGTCATGGCGAGCAGCCGGTGGGCGGTGTCGCGGCGGAAGCCGGCGGCCTCGGCGACCCGCTCGGCGGCCGCCTCCATCGTGGCCGGGTCCTTGAGCCAGCGCTCCCCGCTGTCGAGGCCCTTGCGGGGGTCGACGGGGACCAGCCGGCGGGCCGCGTCGAGGACGTCGGCGACCGGGCCGAGGCCGGGGTCGGCGTACCGCACCGCGTTGGTGAGCACGGGCCGCACGCCCTGTTCGGCGGCGAGGCCGAGGGTGCGGGCGGCGTGCCGGAGCGAGCCGGGGCCGGTGCCGGTCCGGCCGTGGTGGACGACCTCCAGGCGCAGGGCATCGCCGTGGGCCTCGCGCCAGGGGGCGAGGAGCCGGGCGGCACGGTCGGGGCGGCCGGCGGCGAGGGCGCGGCCGACCTCGGAGTCGGGCCCGAGGAGTACGGTCAGGCCGTCGCCGTGGTTGTCGGCCCAGGGCAGCAGCGGGCTGCCGGTCCCGCCGGTACGCCCGGAACCGTTCCCCGGGGCGCGGACGGCTCCGTTCTCCTCCGCGTGGGCGGCGGTGATCAGCCGGCACAGAGTGGCCCAGCCCTGCCGGGAACGGGCCAGGAAGATCGCGCGGGGTGCGGATTCGTCGATGAAGGCGCCGCCGCGCACGGGGGTGCGGCGCCGCTCGGTGGGCCTCTCCTCCGTGCGGGCCCGCTCGCCGATCGCGAGGTCCACGCCGAACAGCGGGCGGACGCCCTCCCTGGCGCAGGCCCGGGCGAACCGGACCGCCCCCGCGACGGTGTCGCGGTCGGTCAGGGCGACGGCGTCCATGCCGCGCTCGGCGGCGCGGGCGGCCAGCCGCTCCGGGTGCGAGGCCCCGTACCGCAGGGAAAACCCCGAAACGGTGTGCAGATGCGTGAACCCTGGCACCCGCACCTCCTGGATCAATCCGTTCTCACCTCCCCCTCCTTCCACCATAGACCAAGTTTCGAACGCATGTACGACATCATTCCGGATGTGCTTCGCGCGGGGGCATGCCCGGTCCGGCCACCGAGGCGCCTCCCCGTCCCGGTCCGCCATTCGGCCCCGCCCCGCCTGCGCGAACGGCGGGCGCCGCCGAGCGTGGGGGACATGACGTTCGCCGACGAGATCAAGAACGCCGTCACGCCCCGGGCCGCGCTGCTGGTCATCGGCGTCCTCGCCCTGCAGCTGCTGTTCATCGCGTCCTACGTCGGAGCCCTGCACCGGCCGAAGCCGACGGACGTGCCGTTCGGCGTCGTGGCCCCCGGCGCGGCGGCCCCCCGGGCCGCCGACCGGCTCGCACGGCTGCCCGGTGACCCACTGGACCCACGGGTGCTCGCCGACCGGGCCGAGGCCCGCGACCAGATCATGGACCGGAAGATCCACGGCGCCCTGATCGTCGACCCGAGAGGCACCACCGACACCCTGCTGGTCGCCTCCGGCGGCGGCGCGAGCCTCGCCAACGCCCTGAACGCGATCATCACCGACGCGGAGCGGGCCCAGGGCCGCACCGTACGGACGGTCGACGTGTCCCCGGTCTCCCGCCAGGACTTCAACGGTCTGACCTCGTTCTACCTGGTGGTGGGGTGGTGCGTGGGCGGCTATCTGTGCGCGTCGATCCTGGCGATCAGCGCGGGCTCCCGGCCCTCGAACCCCCAGCGCGCGATCATCCGGCTCGCCGTCGTCGCGCTCTCCGGGATCGCCGGGGGCCTCGGCGGCGCGATCATCGTCGGCCCGGTCCTCGGGGCGCTGCCCGGCAGCACGGCGGCCCTGTGGGGGCTGGGCGCCCTGGTCGTCTTCGCGGTCGGCGCGGCGACCCTCGCGCTCCAGGCGCTCACCGGGATCATCGGCATCGGCCTGGCCGTCCTGCTGATCGTGATCCTGGGCAACCCGAGCGCCGGGGGCGCGTACCCGTGGCCGATGCTGCCCGACTTCTGGCGGGCGATCGGCCCGGCCCTGCCGCCGGGCGCCGGCACCTGGGCGGCGCGTTCGATCGCGTACTTCAAGGGGAACGCGCTCTCCGGGTCGATGCAGGTCCTGGCCGTCTGGGCGGTGGTCGGCGCCGTGATCACCCTGGTGGTGTCGTCGGTGCGGAAACCGCCGGAGGGTGCGCCGGCCGGTGCGCCCTCCGAGACCCGGCGGACCCCGGCGGGGACGTGACCGGGCGGGGACATGACGGGAAGAGGGGCCCCGGACCGTGGTCCGGGGCCCCTCTCACGTCTCACGTGCGGAGCGTCAGCCGATCTCCGCGCCGAAGGCGGCCAGCGCCTCCGGGACCGGCTGGAAGAACGTCTCGCCACCGGAGGAGCAGTCGCCGCTGCCGCCCGAGGTCAGACCGATCGCCGTGTCACCGGCGAACAGCGAGCCGCCGCTGTCGCCCGGCTCGGCGCAGACGTTGGTCTGGATGAGGCCCTCGACGATGTCGCCGTTGCCGTAGTTCACCGTGGCGTTCAGGCCGGTGACCTCGCCGTCGTGGACCTGGGTGGTGGAGCCGCTGCGGGTCACCTTCATGCCGACGGTCGCCTCGCCCGCCTTGGTGATGGCCTGCGTGCTGCCGTTGTACAGGTTCACCTCGCTCGGGTGCGCGGCGTCCCCGTTGTACTTGACCAGCGCGAAGTCATTGCCCGGGAACTGCGAGTCGGCCATCGTGCCGATCTCCGGGCCGCCCTGGGACTCCGCCCACTTGCTGCCCGCCTGGCCGCAGTGGCCCGCGGTGATGAAGTGCGGCTGGCCGTCCTTGACCACGTTGAACCCGAGCGAGCAGCGCCCGCCGCCGGAGTGGATCGCGTCGCCGCCCGCGACGAACGGCTTGAACTCCCCGGCCGAGCGCTTCAGTTCCGCTCTGGCGCCCAGGCCCTTGACCACCTGGGTGAGCTTGTCCAGGGAGGTGCCCTTGACCGTGCGGTCGGCGGTCACGACCACCTTGTTGGTCACCGGGTCGACGGCCCAGGACGTGCCGGGGATGGTCGCCTGCTTCTTCAGCGTCTGCCGGGCGCCCGTCAGCTCGGCGAGCGTGTTCTCGACGACGCGTGCCTTGCCGCCGGCCTTGCGCACGGACTGGGCCGCCGCCTCGTCGACCACATTGACCACGAGCGTCTTCGACTTCACGTCGTAGTACGCGCCGGCGGTGTCACCGCCCAGCTTCTTGTCGAGCGACGAGGCCAGATCGCCCGCCGCCGCGGCCGACAGGGTCTTCACAGTGAACTGCGGGGCTTCCTCGCTGGCGTTCGCAGTCTGGAAAGTGACTCCCGCTCCGAGCAGCGCCACCACGGCTCCGCCGGCCAGTGCCGCACGCCTCTTGGGTATGCGTCGGTGCTTCAACGTCAACCTCCTGTGGGGGCCGCGTCCGGGCACGTGGGGCGCCCTGACACGGAGGATGGAGCGCCCACTATCCCGATACCAACGGGTAGCACACAAGGTCGACTTCAGGACGCGCACGCGACCTTCACTTCGCGCCCCCGGCGCGCCCACCTACCGAGGGTCACAACCGATCGGTTCCATATGCGAACACCCCTCGCGATCACACCGTGTGCAGACGGTAAGGACCAGACCAGTCCGGATTCGGTCGGGTGATCGCGCCGGAAAGAGAGTCCCCCGGCGGCTCCTGATGGGTCATCATCGGAGCGGTGGCAGTCACCTACGGCGAAGGAGACGCGTTTTGCGACGTCAGGTGCGCGCGGCCGACGGCCGGCATCTGATGGTGGAGCGCCTGGGGGACCCGTACGGCAGTCCGGTGTTCCTGTTGCACGGCACGCCCGGGAGCCGGCTCGGCCCGGCCCCCAGAGGCATGGTGCTCTACCAGCGCGGCATGCAGCTGATCGCGTACGACCGTCCCGGCTACGGCGGTTCGGACCGGCTGAAGGGCCGCAGTGTGGCCGATGTGGCCTCGGACGTGGCGGCGATCGCCGACGCCCTCGGCCTGGAGAGGTTCGCGGTGGTGGGCCGCTCCGGCGGCGCCCCGCACGCACTGGCCTGCGCGGCGCTGCTGCCGGAGCGGGTGACACGGACGGCCGCGCTGGTGACCCTGGCGCCGCGGGACGCCGACGGACTGGACTGGTTCGAGGGCATGGCCGCGTCGAACGTGACGGAGTACACGACCGCGACCCTCGACCCGGAAGGTGTCGCCGCCCGGCTCACCCCGCGCGCCGACGAGATCAGGAAGGACCCGGTCCGGCTCCTCGACGACCTGCGCCGCGAACTGACGGCCTCCGACCGGATGGTCGTCTCGGACGCGGGCGTCCGGTCGATGCTGCTGCGCAACTACCAGGAGGCCCTGCGGACCTCCGCGTACGGGTGGATCGACGACGCGCTGGCCTTCTGCAGCCCCTGGGGCTTCGACCCGGCGGACATCCCCGGTGAAGTGCTGCTCTGGCACGGCGAGCAGGATGTGTTCTCGCCGGTCGGGCACTCCCGCTGGCTCGCCCAGCGCATCCCGGGCGCGACGGCCGTCCTGGAACCGGCCGCCGCGCACTTCGACGCCCTGCACGCCCTGCCCCGTGTCCTCACCTGGCTGCTCGCCGCCGGGTGAGGACCTGCTCGCGCCGCCCGGCGAGTGAGGCGAAGGGGCGGCGACTGCGCCGAAAGGGAGAACGCGCACAGGCTCCGAGGAACGAGGAGCCGAGCACGATCGACCGTCGGCGCAGGCAAAGCCGCCCCGGAGCCGAACCGAGCCGGAAGATTTAGACGGCCAGCGGCTCCAGGTCTCGGTGGACCCGGCGGTCCTCGCGTGACAGCCGGGTCAGCGCGTGGTCGTCTCCGAGCTGCCGCGACAGTTCCTCGGCCGTCTCCGACCGCACCCGCGCCGCCTCGTCCTTGCGGCCGAGCGCGCCGAGCGTGACGGCGAGGTTGGACGCGACGCCGAGCACCTCCGGGTGGTGTCCGCCCAGCACCTCCCTCAGCAGGCCGAGGG
Source organism: Streptomyces sp. STAM6 (assembly GCF_054963715.1). Classification (NCBI taxonomy): domain Bacteria; kingdom Bacillati; phylum Actinomycetota; class Actinomycetes; order Kitasatosporales; family Streptomycetaceae; genus Streptomyces; species Streptomyces sp. STAM6. The sequence goes on from NZ_JBUEFZ010000060.1 coordinate 8,441, forward strand.
TGCGCCGTTCGATTTCCAGGGCGAGGTCGAACTCACCGAGGTCGGCCTTGGCGTTGGCGAGGTTGACGGTACAGAACAGCGCGTGCGGATGCCGCTCCCCCAGCACCTCCCGCATGACCCGCAGCGCGCTGTCCAGTGTCTGCTCCGCGAGCTCGGGCGTCCCGCAGCCCCACTGGTAGATGCCGAGGTTGTTGAGGGCGGCGAGGGTGTACGGGTGCCGCTCCCCCGGCACCTTCATGTACTGGTCGACGACCTCCTGCGCCAGGTCACGGGCCGCCACCGGCTCCCCCGCCGCGAACAGGTCCGCGGCCAGGTTCAGGTCGCAGGCCAGCGAGTCCGGGTTGGCCGAGGTGTACTTGGCGCGGTAGCGGTTACGGGTGGCCGTGGTCAGCCTTCGGGCGTCGTCCAGCCGGCCTGCCCTGCGCAGGGACACCGCGAGGCTCTTGGCGGCGGCGAGGGTGCCGGGGAAGGCCCGGCCGAGGGTCTCCTTGTAGGCGTCGTAGGTCCGGCTGAGCAGCGTCACCGAGTCCTCGTACCGGCCGACTTCGCGGAGGTCGCGGGCGAGCGAGGTGGCCGAGGAGAGGGTGTAGGGGTGCTCGGGGCCGAGCACCTCGGTGCGCCGGTCGAAGACGTCCTGGTCGATCTCGCGCGCCCGGGCGTACTGGCCGACCATGCGCAGGTTGAGGGCCAGGTTGTTGGCGGCGGCGAGGGTGCGCGGGTGGGACTCGTGGAAGATCTGGCTGAAGCCCTCGTGCGCCTCGGTGGCCAGCTCCATCGCCCTGCCGTACTGGCCGAGGGTGCCGAGGTCCATGGCGAGCCCGCTGGTGGTCATGTAGGTGTGCGGGTGGGAGGGGCCGAGGACCCTGCGCTGGCGCACCAGCGTCTCCTCGTCGAGCTCCTTGGCCTCCACGTACCGGCCCTGGGTGCGCAGGATGTTGGAGAGGTGGAAGCGCAGGTAGAGGTACTGGAGATCGTCGTTGCCGAGCATCTCGCGCCACGCCTCGCGCAGGTCGCTGCCCAGGCTCCAGGCGGTCTGCACGTCACCGCGTTTCCACAGGTAGCGCACGCGGTCGATGAGCAGCCGGCGGGTCTCCGGCTCCTTGCAGTACCGGGCCTCGGAGGTGCCGAGGTGCGGCCAGATGGTGGCGAACCGGGGCCAGGTCTCGGGGTTGTCGATCGGCTCGTCGTCGTCCGGGCGTGCGCCGGCGAGGATGCGGTGGACGGCGTGCCGGGCCTCCCGCTGTTCCTCCTCGGACAGCTGGGCGCGGATCACGGCCTGCACCAGCCGGTGCACCTGGATGGAGTTGGACACCTGGTCGACCTTGGCGAGGGCGAACCGGCCGATTTCCCGGATCACCCGCCCGAGCACCAGTTTCTCCTGCAGGGACGCGTCGTAGGGCTTGAGGGCCTCGATCATCTCCTTGCTGTAGAGGAGGTTGGCGTGGATCGGCTCGGGTGCGAAGAAGGCGCACAGCTGGAGCAGCCGCACGGCGGCCGGTGAGCGCTCCTTGAGGCGTTCGATGGAGACGTTCCAGGTCGCGGCGACCGGTTCGGGGTAGCCGGCCGGCTGATTGAGGGCGAGGGTGCGGGCCGCCGCCTGTTCCAGCTGCTCCAGGTAGGCGGCCACGGGTGTGGCGGTCTCGGCGATCCAGGCGGCGGCCTGCTCGACGGCGAGCGGCAGGTCTCCGACGGCGGTGGCGACCTGGTCGGCGTCCTCCGCGCTCAGGCCCTTGGCGCGGCGCTGGAGGTGCTCGATGGACTCCTCGCGCAGGAAGACGTCGACGGGCAGCGCGTCGCCGTACTGCGACCAGGTCTGGTTGCGGGAGGTGACGAGGATGTGGCCGCCGGTGGGGAAGAACCTCTTGAGCTGGTCGGGGTCGTCGGCGTTGTCGAAGACCAGCAGCCAGCGGTTGGACGGCACTCCGCGCCGCAGCAGGTCGATGGCTTCCTGGGAGGCCGCGGCCATGTCCTCGCCGCCCTGGGCGCCGAGGCGGACGGCGAGTTCGGCGAGCGAGGCGATCACGTCGTCGGTCTGTTCGGCGGAGATCCACCAGACCAGGTCGTAGTCGGCCATGAAGCGGTGGACGTACTCGAGGGCGACCTGGGTCTTGCCGACGCCGCCGAGGCCGTACAGCGTCTGGGGCTGCGGCAGGACGACGGCCATACCGCCACCGAGCTGGTCCCGCATGCGTTCCAGGACGACGGACCGGCCGGTGAAGCCGGGGTTGCGGGGCGGGGCGTTCCAGATCTTGGGCACGGTGCCGGGGAAACGCGGGCCGGGCGGGACGCCGTCGTGGAGTTTCACGGGCCGGTCCAGGGCGCGCAGCAGTGCGGTGGTGGCGTGCACCTCGTCGAGCCGGAACAGGTCCACGGGGTTCCGGTCGATGTACGGGGTGGTGAGCCGGACGTCCCCGACGCGTACCGGCAGCAGGTGCCGGCGGCCGCCGCCGGGGTCCTCGCCAGCGGCACGTTCCCAGACCTCGACGGCGCGGGAGGACTTGAGGTAGGCGCTGGACAGCAGGACGACGGTGCGGGCGGCGCTCTCGGCGGTGGCGTTCGTGCCGGCGAGGGCGGGGTCGGCGGAGACGTCGCGGGGGACGACCCGGAAGCCGGCGCGGGTGAGGACCGATTCGATCCAGTCGGCCCACATACGGTTCTCGGCGACGTAGCTGAGGAAGAGGTCGGCGGGCATGGCGGGGCGGCGGCGGGTGAAGGCGTCGCGGATCCGCAGCCGGACCTCTTCGTTGACGGGCGGCATGGCGGTGACCCGCCCGTCGGTGATGACGGCGGTGAGCCGCTCGAAGGCGGACAGCAGCGAGTTGGCGATCCCCGCGTCGTCACCGAAGGTGGCGAGGGTCTCCTCGTAGGCGTAGTAGGGCCGGTACGGGATCTCCACGGCGCCCCAGTAGGCGGCGAGTTCCTCGCCGGTGAGCCCGCTGGGGAAGCCGTCGAACTTCAGCCGGGCCAGTGCCCGCCCGGCGTCGGCCTTCTCCTTCTCGCCCTCGTCGATACGCATCGGTACGGGGAAGATCTGGATGCCCCGGCCGCCGTACCGCTCGTCGATCTGGCGGGCCACGGCCGCAGCGCCGTCCATGGACTGGTCGCTCAGGGTGAAGCAGTCGACCAGGGCGTCGGGCAGGTGCACGGTGCAGATGTCGGCGATGTCGCTGAGGCCGGTGCGGCTGTCGATGAGGACGTAGTCGTAGTTGGCCTTCATGTCGTCGCGCAGGGCGTCGAAGAAGTGGCCGCCGCCGAGCCGGTCGTAGAAGTTGTCCCAGTCGAAGGTGGAGACGGTGGCGGAGTACTCCCGGTTCTGCTTGCCGGCGGAGACGAAGTCCAGGGTGCCGCCGTCGGGGAACTCCCAGCCGAGCGTCTCGGGTGTGAGCGACACGGCGTGCGGCTGGATACGCGCGTAGTCCCGGTGCCAGTCGTCGGGCCGTTGCACGGGGTTGGTGGCGGCCCAGGCGTATTCGGTGATCAGGTCGATGACACCGGTGGTGGCACCGAGGGTGGAGGGGTCGAGGAAGGGGTGGAAGAAGCGGTGCAGGCCGGGCGCCTCCAGGTCCCAGTCGACGGCCAGGACCCGCTTGCCGTTCGCGGCGAGAATCCAGGCCGTGTTGGCCAGGGCCATCGTCCGTCCCGTACCACCCTTGTAGGAGTAGAAGGTGACGATGCGTCCGTCACGACTGGCTGTCATCCGGGTCCTCCGCATCGGGCGCGTTGTCATGCGTCTCGGGGATGAAGTGCGTGGTGCCGTACTCGGCCGCCATCGGGCCGCGCAGCCGGGGCCGTTCGGTGTGTCGCCCGCCCGCGGGCGGGTAGACGGCGGCGTGTCTGAGGTACTGCTGGGCGGCCGCCTCGACCACCTGCGGCAGGATCTGGCCGAACGCCTCCATGCTCGGTACGCCTCGTGCGGCGGCCCGGCTGGCGGCGCGGCCCTGGCCCATCTTGACGGGCATGGTCCGCTCCAGCTCGGCGGTCAGGTCGCTTTCGGCGGCGCGGCTCTGGGGGTCGGCGCGGTTCCAGGGGACGACGACGCTGACCCAGGGGCGGTGTTCGGCGTCGAAGGCGGCGAGCCGCTCGCGGCGGTCCTCGTCCCGGAGGGCCCAGCGGTCGACGAGCAGGATCTCGGGCCGGGTGGGGGGCTGTTTGGTGTCCATGGGCCCCGGGTCGTGGTCGAAGGAGGAGATGGTCGCCTGGTAGTTGAGCGACCGGGCGAGGTCCTCGGCGAGGTGGGCGAGGGGTCGCGCGGACTCGGGGTGGTAGGGGTTCCAGTCCTGGGGAAGGTCGCCGTAGTACTCGTGGGACCGGCCTTCGGGAAGGTCGTGCCGGGTGGGGGCGGCCACGGTGACGTGGAGGGGGCGGGGGCCTGTGCCGGGGGCGCCGAAGGCGCTGGGGGCCGAGCGGTAGTCGACGGGTCTGCCGGGGCTGACACCGGCGGTGTCGGCGACGGAGACGATGCGTTTCGCCAGTTCGTAGACGGCCCGCTCGTACTCCTCGGCGAATATCCGGAGTTTGATCAGTCCGTAGAGTCCGTCGGTGACGTACCGGTCGCCGAAGTCGCGGTGGTTGAACTGGAGTCTCTCGGCGGGGCCCGGGAGTTGCTCGGGCGGGACGGGCACCCACAGGGCGGGGACGATGGCGTCCGCCGGTCTGTTGTGTTTGGCGTGGTGGTAGATCGTGCGCTGGGCGAAGGCGTACCACTCCTTGCCGCACATCTCGCTGGCGAAGTACCGGGGCGAGAAGAGGGGGACGAAGACCCGGCAGGTGGCCAGGACTTCCCCGAGCCGCTCGGACCAGCCTTCGCCGGATCGTATCTCCCGGTCCATGAAGCCGGCGGGCGCGCCGGCCGGCAGATCGGTCATGGCCATCACATGGCCGCACAAATCGCGGAAGAGCCGCTCGACCCACATGTCGGGATCGGGGCCGCCCGCCCCGTATCTCGGTGTGTGCGCATAGCTCAAGAAGAAGTACGGCCGATGGTCCGCCGCTCGCTGCTGCGGTGACGCGTGCACACGACCCCCGTCCTGTGTGATCACTCGAATCCGGGAAGGATACGAGCGAATTAATCATTCCGGAGCACGTTCTGTTGGCCCCCACGACGTTGAGTCAATCAACGCCGCTTTTCGGTCATCCCCAGTTCCTCGCGCGCTCCGGCAACCAGGAGTTTCCCGCTGACGGTGAGTTCGGCGGCGCGTTCCAGTCGGTCCAGTGCCTTTGCGGCGTGTTCGGCGTGTCGCGGTTCGTACGCGGCGATGCCGACCCGCTCGTACGCCCCCGCCAGCAGGGCGGAGACCGGTACGGGAGCGGCGGACCACGGCGCCGGGTGGCTCCAGGAGCCGTCCTGCGCGTACAGGTCGGTGATCTCGGTGAGGGCCAGGAACTTGGCCCGGCGGAAGCCGCGGAGCAGGTGCCGGGCCAGGTCGTCGGCGCCGCCGCGCAGGGGCAGGCCGAGTGCGCCGTATCCGTGGCGGCCGACCGACGGCTGGGTTCCGGTCAGCGGGGTCAGGGTGGTCAGGCTCGCGGCGGCCTCTGCCGCCTGCTCGGGCACGGTGTCGCGCAGCAGTTTCCAGGCGCGGTCGAGCCGGTCGCTGAAGTCGGCGGCCTCGGCCTGGCCGAGCCGGCCGGTGGCGGGGGTGTCGAAGCGGTCGCGGTAGGGGTCGAGGTCATCGATGGCGGGGCCGCTCGCCGCGTGGCGCACCGGCCGCCAGTCGGCGTCGGTCTCGTCGCCGAGGACGATCCGCCGCTCGGCGCCGGCGACCCGCACCACGAAGCCGTCCTCGGTGGCGCGGACCCGGGCGTCGCCGTGGGCGGCGGCCGCGGCGGGGCCGAGCCGGAGCACGCCGAGGGTCGGCAGGTGCAGGGTGCCGTCCCGGTAGGCGACGCGCACGGGGGCATCGGTTCCGCCGCGCACGGCGGCGGCGGCGACGTGCCGGTCCAGGTGTCGCGCCAGCCGGGGCGCGTCGGCGCGGTCCTCGCGCAGGGCGTCGAGGCAGTCGAGGAGCCATCCGCGGGTGTAGGGGTGGGCGAGCACGTCGTCGAGGCCGTCGGAACGCTGTTCGACGGCGCCCGCGAGCTCCCACGCCTCGGCCCACCGCTCGCCGCCCCGGCCGGCGAGTTCGCTGTGGAGCTCGGCGAGCAGGACGCGGGTCAGGTCGTGCTGTTCGGCGCGGAGCACGGCGGGGTCGGTGACGGCGGGTGAGGCGATCCGGCCGGCGCTGCGGTCCTCGATGCCGCGCACGAGGGCTTCGAGGTCGGCGCAGTAGACGGAGGGGTTGTCGAATCCGTTCGCCGCCCGGTAGCGGTGGGTGTAGAGGCCGCCGCCGCAGGAGCGGACGACGGGGCATCGCCGGCAGGTGTCGCTGACGCCGGCGAGCCCGAGCCGGCGGGCCCGGATGCCGGGGTGGTCGGCGACCTCGTCCAGGGAGTGGCGGTGGACGTCGAATCCGGTGGCGGCGGCGCCCTCGTAGGCGCTCTTGAGGGAGTCGACCTGTTCGAGGGTGCCGTCGGTCTCGATGACGACGAGGTCGGTGGGGGCGAGGCCGAGGGATTCGGTGAGGCTGGGGCCGCCGCCGAGGGTGGACAGGACGGATTCGAAGAGGCGTACGGGTACGGGCCTGCCCTGCGCGTCCCACCGGTCGAAGACGGCGAGGATCCAGTCGGCGTACGCGGTGGGTGAGCCGTCGGGGCGCGGTGGCGGGTCCTCCCAGGTGGCGTGGGGCAGGAGGAAGTCGATGCGCGGGGGTTCGAGCGCGGCCAGCGCGTCGTAGACGGCGTGGGGGTCGTTGGCCACGTCGATGGTGCACAGCAGGCCGAGGTCGAGGTGGCGGTAGCGCTCCTGGCGCAGCAGGCCGACGGCCCGGAGGACGAGGGGGTGGCTGCTGCGGCCGTCGGCGAAGCGGCGGTGACGGTCGTTGGCCTTCTTGTCGCCGTCGAGGGAGATGCCCACCTTCACGCCGTACTCGTCGAAGAGATCGAGGTAGCGGGGGCTGAGCTGGAGGCCGTTGGTGTGGATCCTGAGGTCGAGCGTGGTGACGGGGGCGAGGGCCTTGGTGAGCTCCTCGCAGACCCGCCGGAGCCGGGCCGGCCCGGCGAGCAGAGGCTCCCCTCCGTGCAGGATCACTGACACGGAGGGCAGGGCATGTTTCTCGGCATGCTCGGCCAGTCGCAGAGCGGTCCAGGAAATCGCGTCGTCAGAGATTGCCTTGGGGCGGGTTCGCCAGCTCTGATCCGCGTGTTCGTAGACATAGCAGTGGTCACATGCAAGATCACACCTGCTATGGACTTTCAGGACGATCTCGCGGAATGGGACCAGGGGTCCTGTCATTCCGCCAGTTTAGAGCGCGGAGTTGAACGTAGAAGCGCGCTCGGTACGGTCACCGACGGACGGAAGGACACGGCTGAGCTTCTTGACGGCGTCGGCACCCCGGACGTCGATCTCGGCAAGAGGCACACGGGTCTTCTTCGCAGCAGCGAAGATCACTGAGGTCTGAAAGCTCACGGCGGCCGTCCTTGGGGGATATGGGTCGTTCTGAGTGAACCGCACCGTTGCAGTGTCGGCGGCACGACTTTACTCTCATGCCCACCCGCAGCAAATCAACGCGAGTAGTTGAAACAAAAGCGTTGCGCCAGTATTCCCCGACCGAGCCGGAACAAGCCATTCCATCGAAAGAGTGAAGACAAAACCGCAGACGGGGGTGCGCATGACCGGGTTTCAGGGCCCACTGCAGAGCATGGTCTTCCGAAACGCAGATCTGCCTGTCCTGTTCCACCGCGCGGACGAGACCGCCATCGCCCGGCAGCGCGAAGCGGTGCAGGGTACCCGGTTACAGCTGCTACTTCTGGTGGCCGGGGCATGCCTGGCGGCGATACCCGGCGGCTGGCGAATCGGCGACACATTCCAACTGGCAGGGGCGCTCTGCGCGTCGGCGTACGCCGGAGTGCTGTTCGTCACCTACCGGGCCTCTCGCCGCCGAGCAAAGTCGCATTGGCAACTCAACCGCTCCGCCGCGGAGTTCATCAAGTCGATGTGCTGGCGGTACGCGGTACACGGCACACCCTTCGACGCCAACTCCTCGGATCCCGAGACGACTTTCGTGGCTCGGCTGGAGGAGGGACTGGGCGAGCTGCGGAAGGTCGGCTGGCTGGACCCCCGGGAGGCGGCGCCCGACGCTGGGGCCGATCTGATCACCCCCGCCATGCGGATGCTGCGGGACAAGCCCTTCCGGGTCCGCAAGGAGACGTATGTCAGGGACCGTCTGATCGAGCAGCGCAACTGGTACCACAGGCGTACGGAGGTGTCGCGCCGGGCCACCACGCTGTGGTCGGCGACCATCGCCGCGCTCACCCTGCTCGCCCTCTTCCTGGGGGTGCTGCGGACCTTCTCCGTCGGCGAGTCGGGCCTGCTGTCCGCGCTGCTGTCCGCCGCGGCGGCGTCCTGTGTGGCGTGGAGCGAGATCCGCCGCCACCAGCCGCTGATAGCGGCACACTCCCTGGTGGAGGAGGACCTGGCGGCCATGCACACGGCGATGGAGACGATGATCGGCGAGGACCAGTGGGCCGGGGCGGTGTACGAGACCGAGCGGATTGTCTCGCCCCAGCACACCGACTGGCTGGTGCAGCACCGCAGGTGAGCGCTCCGAGCGGCGGTGGCTGAGGGGGCGTCAGGCCCGTTCGACCCCGGCGCGCCAGATCACGGTCACCGGCCTGCCCAGGCCGCGGGCGTAACGGACGATGTCGCCGGTGCCGCCGAGGCCGCGGGCCGGGCGGCCGTCCCAGACCGCGAGGAGCCGGTCGCAGTTGTCGGCGATGTATGTGCCGGCCGCGTAGTACGCCTCGTCGGTGGAGTGCGGGAAGGACATCCTGACCTCGCGGGTGGCCCGCTTCCTGAGTTCCTCGTAGCGGGCCAGCTGTCCGGGCCCGTCGAAGGTCAGGTCGTAGTCGCCGCTGGGGATGACTGCGGTGAGCTCGGCCCCGCGGGCGAGCGCGACGGCGGCGAAGATCTGGTCGGCTCCGACCGCCAGGCTGGAGAGCGCTTCCAGGGAGCCGTCGTGACAGCGGAGGGCCGCGTGCATCGCGCCCTCCACATGGGCGAGCAGCTCCTCGGGGATGTCTCTGTGGCCGGTCACTCCGATGCGTTTCATCCGCCCCCGCTCTCCTGTGGCCGACCGCGCTCACATCCTCTCAAATGCGGGCAGGACGCCGCGAGCCCCCGGCCGGCATCCGGTCGGGGGCCCGCTCGTGCAGGGTGGACCGCCGGCCGAGGTCAGTAGACGCTGACGCGGTAGGCGCTCAGGGCCTCCGTGACCGGCTGGAAGAAGGTCGTTCCGCCGGAGGAGCAGTTGCCACTGCCGCCGGAGGTGAGGCCGATGGCGCGGCTGCCGGAGTAGAGCGGGCCGCCGCTGTCGCCGGGCTCGGCGCACACGTTCGTCCGGATCATGCCGTAGACGATGTCGCCGCCGCCGTAGTTCACGGTGGCGTTGAGGCCGGTGACGGAGCCGCTGTGGGTGCCGGTGGTGGAGCCGCGCCGGGTGACGGACATGCCCACGGTGGCGTTGGCGGCGCTGGTGATGTCGACGCTGCCGACGGTGCCGGGCTTGGAGATGGAGGTGTTGGAGTAGCGGACGATGCCGTAGTCGTTGTTCGGGAAGCTGGACCCGGCGGTCGGGCCGAGGACGGTGGTACGGCCGGAGTTGGCGTACCAGGTGCCGGCTCCGTCGGTGCAGTGTCCGGCGGTCAGGAAGTACGTGGTTCCGGCGCTGTCGCGGACGTTGAAACCGAGGGAGCAGCGCCAGCTGGTGGCGTAGACCGCGTCGCCGCCGGAGATGAGCTTGGAGAACCTGCCCGGGGTGCGCTCGATGCGCAGGGCTCCGGCGTTGGCTCCGGCCGTACGCTTGATCTTCGCGATCTCGGCACGGGAGACCGTCGAGTCGGCGGTGACGACCAGGGCATTGGTCGCCGGGTCGATGTGCCAGGCGGTACCGGCGACATCGGCATCGAGGACGGCGGCGCCGGCCGCGGACAGCTGGGACGCGCTGAAGGCCTGGGGGGAGTCCGCGTTCGCGGCGGGGACCGCGAGGGCGGCGGCGGCAGCCAGACCGGTGGTGACGGCGAGCAGACGGGACCGTCTGGCTATGCCGCTGCGGGGGTTGGTGCGCTTGTTCCTCACTTCTCGTTCCTCCCGAAGGGAATCGGGGGCCCGCCGTGGGGGGTCGGGCCCGTGAGGCGCAGTCAGTTTTCCTGGTGGGGCTCGCTTCGCCTCCGGGGCGCTCGCCGCGTACATCGAGGCCGCTTCCACAAGCGGCCTCCGGCCGCGGGG
>NZ_JBUEFZ010000061.1:0-17289 GCF_054963715.1 Streptomyces sp. STAM6
GGAGCGGGAGGCCACCGCCCGCCGCCACCTCACCACGTACCGCGAGCTGGCCCGGACCGGGGACCGTGCCCTGCGCGGACCGCACCAGAGCGAGTGGCTCGCGCGACTCGACACCGAGCACGACAATCTGCGAGCCGCGCTGCGCACCGCGGTCGAGCTGGGGGAGGAGCAGGAGGCCCTGTGCCTGGTGCTGTCACTGAGCTGGTTCTGGCAGCTGCGCGGCCACCTCACCGACGCCCGCGCCTGGACCGCGGCGGCGGCGGGTCTCGGCCCCGACCCGTTCCTCCCGCCCGTCTCTCCGGCACCGCCCCTTCACGACCGGTGCACGGACGCCCCGCCGCCCTGGTCCGGCGACCATCTGGGGGAGGCCCGGCGCGGTGTGCGGCTGATGCTCTTCGCCAGTGACGGCGCCCATGGCGCGGCCGCCCTGGAGGATCCCGGGAACCAGGCCCACCTGAGGGCGATCGCCGAGGCCTACCGGCCCGGACTGCCGCAGAACAGCCGCCACCCGGGAGCCATGTGGTTCTACGTCCGCCTCATGCTGGGGGAGTTCGCCACCCTCGCCGAGGCCATGGGGGCGAGCGTGGCCTGCTGCCGGGAGTACGGCGACGACGGCGACCTCGGCCTCGCCCTGCTGATGCGGGCCAAGCTGCTCCACGACGGTGTCGGCGACGCCGACGAGGCCCTCTCCCGGTTCGAGGCAGCCGGCGACCACTGGGGCATGGCGGAATCCCTCTGCGCCCGCGGAGAGGCGCACGACCGGGCCGGCCGGTTCGCCGAAGCCATCCGGGACTTCGAACGCGCCGTCGAGACCGCCGAGGGGATGGGCGCCGACAGCCAGATGCCCCCGTTCCGGGCCCGGCTGGCATCCGTACGGCTGAGGACCGCGAGCGGCCCCGACGAGCGCGAGCGGGCCGAAGCCATGCTGCTCGCGGCCGCCGACGAGGCTGCCGAACACCATGTGGAGGCGGTCAACACCGCCCGTGTCCTCCTCGCCGAGCACTACGGCCGCACGGGCCGCACCACCCTTGCGCGGGAACAACTCCACGCGATCGAGGAGGAGTTCCCCCCGGGCGCCGCCGAGATGTTCAGCGGCATGGTCCTCGGTATGCAGGGCTGGCTCGACTGCCTGGACAAGGACCACGGACGTGCCCTGGCCCGTCTGGGCACGGCCGTGCGCCACCTGGAGACCCTCGCCTACCTCGTCGCGCCGCACCTGGTCCTCGGCCAGTTCCCGAGCGCCGCGTGGGCCATGGCCCACGCCGGTGATCCGCGCGAGGGCGTGCGGCTCTTGGGCGCATACGACCGCCACCTCGACGGCCCCGGCGCGGCGGGCTTCCGCCCGCTCACCGCGGAGAGCGAGGCGGAGATCCGCCGGCGCGCCGAGACCGAGCTGCGCGCCGTCCTCGAACCGGGCGCTTATGCCCGGGCCCATGCCGAGGGCCGGGCGCTCACGGTGAAGGAGGCCGCGGCCGTCATCGCGCGCCGAGTCCCCGAGGGCTCGTTCCGGACCTCCGGCCACCGACATGCTGTCGGTATCCCCGCGGCACCCCTCCCGCACCATCCGTGCCACCGAACCGGGTGCAGGGGATGCGATCGGGGTACCCGGCGACGACAATGACGACAGGACGAACAAGGAGGCGGCATGAACGCTGAGCCCGATTCGACCTCCCGGCGAGAGGGCGTCACGCCCGACAGGCTTCTGCACAGCGGCGCCGAAGGTGAATTCTCCGCGGAAGACCTGGTCCTCGCTTCAGGACGTGACGTCAACCCCAAGAATCTGGCCTGGGCCGAGCGCAAACTGGCCGAGAAGGGCAAGGCCGCCCTCGACGAACTCCTCCCCTGACCCTCGACCCACCGCGGAACCCGGGCCGTACGGTCCTGGGCCCACCACCGTACGGCCCGCTCATGCGGTCAGCGGCCGGCGCAGCGACGACCGGCCGCTGTCCCATGCCGCCAGGACCCGCTCCTCCCAGCGTCCGTCCAGCCAGACCGTGGCCCTGATCCCGAATGCCACATCGGCCGCCAGTCCGGGCTCCCGGGCCAGCAGATCGCCGAGCACGTCGCGCCGCATGACCTGCTCGTGCACGGCGTCCGCCTCGATGTGCTCGGTGAAGAACCGGACGCACCGCTCCTGGGCACCCAGCCGCTCCAGGGCTTTCGCCATGCGCCTGGCCCCCGGCGGGGACGTGACCTCCAGGACGGCGAAGTTGCCGGCCGCCGCCCCCCGCAGGCTCCGGTGCAGCCCGAACAGCGACATCACGTTCACCGTGGCGAGTGTCGTCGCGGGTGCGAGGTCCACGTAGCGGCCGTAGGACGGATCGAGCCCCGCGCCGGCCATCAGCTCGGCGAACAGCCGGGCGTGCACCCGCTCGCCCCGCCCGGCGCCGAACTCGTCGTACGCCACCGCCACCAGCGACGCCTTGGCCTGCCCCTCCAGCCGAGGAATCAGCCAGGCCTGCGGGTCGGACTCCTTGAGCTGGTAGAGCGAGCGGTGCACCAGGTACTCGCGCATGGTGTCCCAGTCGCCGGCGTCCATCAGCCGGTGCGACACCCCGTGACCGTCGACCGGCTCCACCAGCAGCGGCTCCAGCGCCGCTGTCACGTCGTCGCCGCCCCCGTCCGGGTTTCCCCCGCCGTCGCCGTCGCCGCCGACAGCGCTGTCACCGGCCACCGCCTCCCGCAGCGCGGCCAGAAACGCCTTCTCCATGGGGCCGCGCAGCCCGAGCAGGGCCGGATCCCACTCCCGGTCGTCGGCCACCCCCTCCAGGGCGCGGTAGTGCGGTTCGTACGCGAGGTAGAGCGCGAGCTGGAGGTCCTCGCCCAGCGGGTCGGCGGCGTCCACGACGACCTCGGGCGCGGGTGCGCCCCGCAGGGCCTCCCGTACCGCCGCGGAGAGCGGGCCCCGCGCCTCCGGCAGGGGCGCTGTCGTCGTCATGCGGTGCCGTCCTCCTCGCTCACGTCCGCCTGCTCCAGGGGCCGCAGCGCCGGGCCCTGCACCACCTTGCCGTCGACGTCGAAGCGCGACCCGTGGCAGGGGCACTCCCAGGCGCACTCCTCGTCGTTGAAGTGCACGATGCAGCCCAGGTGCGTACAGCGCGCGGACAACGCGTGGAGTTTCCCCGCCTCGTCCCGGTGGACCGCCAGACGCCGGCCCCCGATCCGCACCACCGCGCCGCCTCCCGGGTGGATGTCCTTCGTCGAGTCGGCATGCGCCCCCGGCACCCTGTCCCCGATGAAGTGACGGGCCACCTGCGCCTGCAGCCGCAGCATCGCGGGCGCCTCGCGCACCGGGTGCAGCCGCACCGGGTCGTACAGGCTCGTCCAGGCCGGCTCCCGGCCGCGGATCCGGGCCGCCAGCAGCGCACCCGCCATCACCCCGCCGCTCATGCCCCAGCCCGCGAAACCGGTGGCCACGTACGCGTGCCGGGCACCCGCGTGGAGGCGGCCCACATACGGCACCCGGTCGGTCGTCCAGTTGTCCTGCGTCGCCCACCGGTGGGTGAGCTCGACGCCGTCGAACCGCTCGTTCGCCCAGGAGGCGAGCTTCTCGAACCGCTCGCCCACCTCGCCCTCCTCCTCCGTGCCGGGTGTGAACTTCTCACCGGTCACGATCAGCAGCCGCTGCCCGTCGCCGCCGGGCGCCGTCCGCACCGACCGGGTGCCGCCCTCCGGCGTGAGGAAGGCCCCGCCCGGATCGAGCCCCGGCGGCAGCGGCCCGGCCACCACCAGCTCGCGCTTCGGCTCCAGCCGGGTGAACAGCAGCGCCCGGTCGAAGACCGGATAGTGCGTCGCGACCACGACGTCCCGCGCCCGGACCGCCTGCCCGCTGCTCGTGGTGACCTCGCACGGCGAGCCCTCCTGGAGACGCGTCACGCGGGTCCGCTCGAAGATCCGCCCGCCGAGCCGCTCCAGGTCGGCGGCGAGGGCCAGCAGGTACTTGCGCGGATGGAACTGGGCCTGGTTCTCGACCCGGACGGCGCCCGCCACCGGGAACGGCAGCGGCACCTCGGTGGTGTACGAGGCGGCGAGACCGGCCGTCCGGGCCGCCTCCGCCTCCTCCCGCAGCTCGTCCGTCCGCGCCGGGTCCTCCGTGTACGTGTACGCCGGGATCCGCTCCAGGTCGCAGTCGATGGCCAGCTCCTCGCAGACCTCCGCCACGTGGTCGACCGCGATCTGCTGGGAGTGCGCGTACAGCCGGGCGCCCCGGGCGCCGTGCACCCGGTGGATGTCCGCGTACGCCATCCCGTGCAGCGCCGACAGCTTCGCCGTGGTGTGGCCGGTCACCCCCGAGGCGATCCGGTCCGCCTCCAGCAGCACCACGGGGTGCCCCGCGCGGGCCACCTCCCAGGCGGTGCAGAGCCCCGCGATCCCGCCACCGACCACCACGACCTCGGTCTCCACCACGTCGTCCAGGGGCGGCCGGACGGGTCCCGGGGCGTACTCCATCCACAGGGAACCGGGACCGGACTGGTTGGTCATCGCTCACTCCCTCACGCGTTCACGCACCGTTTCGCCGGAGATGTCCGAGGTACCCGTTACGCATGCGACTACTCAGACCGCGCGGTGTGTACGCCCCCCGGGAGGACACCGAGCTGCTCGCCAGGGCCGTCCGCAGCGAACTGCGCACCCTGCGTCTCCAGCCGCACACCGAGGTGCTGGACGTGGGCACCGGGACCGGTGCACTGGCGCTGCTGGCGGCCGAGGCCGGGGCGGGCCGTGTGACCGCGGTCGACATCTCGTGGCGGGCCGTGCTCGCCGCGCGCTACAACGCCAGGCGCCTGGGGCTTCCCGTCGCCGTCCACCACGGCGACCTCACCGGGCCCGTCCACGGCCGGCGCTTCGATCTGATCCTGTCCAACCCGCCCTACGTACGCTCACCCCGCTCCGCACGCGGCGCGGGACGCAGCTGGAACGCGGGCGCCGACGGACGCCGCGTCCTCGACCGGCTCTGCCTCGACGCCCCCGCGCTGCTCGCCGACGGCGGGGTGCTGCTCCTCGTCCAGTCCGCGCTCAGCGGCGTGCACACCACACTCGACCAGCTCCACGACCGCGGCCTGCGCGCACGGGTCGAACTGCGCGGCACCATCCCGTTCGGTCCGGTCATGGAGCGCCACGCGGAGTGGCTGGAGCGGCACGGGGTGATACACCCGGGGGAGCGCAAGGAGGAACTGGTGGTGATCCGTGCCCATCGACCCTGAACGCGTCACCGTCGACCCCAACGGGCCGATGCTCCTGGACGGCCCCGTGGAGGTACGCCTGCCGGACGGCACGGTCGTGCGCTCCGACCGGTTCATGGTCGCCGTGTGCACGTGCCGCCGCAGCCGCCGCTACCCCTGGTGCGACACCAGTCACCGCCGCCGGTCCCGCACCGGTGACATCGGCCGTGATTGAAAAGCCGCGGGCTGCGCACCCGTATGCCATGACCCACCCGAACCCGGACCCGGACCGGGACAGGGTCCCGAACCCGGACCCGAACCCGGATCCCGATCCCTACCGCACCCCCGGTCTCGAAACCGGTGGCGGCGTGCCGCCCGGCGAGACACCGCCCGCGGAGGCCAGCACCTCCGGAGCCGGGCCGAGGGAAACGCACAACCCGCCGACCGGCTGGGCGAAGGCCCCGCTGGCCGTGATCCTGCTGATCGTGATCCTGGTGGCGGCTCTGTTCGCCGTCATGGCCGTCATGATCGCCATCTGACCCGTGAGAACGCCGGACAGACAGACCCGAAGGAGGTCGGGCATGACAACCGCACGTCAGCTGATGACCAAGGGCGTCGACTGCGTGGGCGAGGGCGACACCGTCCTGCAGGCCGCGGAGATGATGCAGCAGCTCGGTGTCGGCGCGATGCCGATCTGCGGCTCCGACGACAAGCTCAAGGGCATGCTGACCGACCGCGACATCGTGGTGAAGGCGCTCGGGGTGGGCAAGGACCCGGCCGCCACCACGGCCGGTGACCTGGCCCAGGGCGAAGTCGTGTACGTCGACGCGGACGACGACGCGCAGCTGGTGCTGCGCAAGATGAGCGAGCACAAGATACGCCGCCTCCCGGTGATCGAGAACCACCGGCTCGTCGGCATGATCGCGCAGGCCGACGTGGCGCGTGCCCTTCCGGACCCCCAGGTCGGTGACCTGCTGGAGGCGCTCTCCACCGATTGACCGGCGCGCCGAACGGCCCCACGGGGCGGCCCGCACGGGCGGCCCGGTGGGGCCGTCCTCCGCCCCGCCCGCTGGGGCCGTCCTCCGCCCCGCCCGCACGGGGACGGCCGCGATGGGATACGACTTGCTGCCGGAAGCAGTCATCCACGTCACCGGAGGCAGCACATGTCACGTCCCGTCACCCTGGTCACCGGCGGCAGCCGCGGCATCGGCGCGGCGACCTGTGTCCGTCTCGCCGCCGACGGGCACGACGTGGCCCTGGGCTACGTCGCCAACCGCGCGGCCGCGGAAGAGGTCGCCACCGCCGTACGCGCCGCGGGCGCGCGCTGCGTCACCGTCCAGGCGGACACCTCCCACGAACCCGACGTGGAGCGGCTGTTCGACACCGCGACGGCGCAACTCGGCCCGGTCACCGGCCTGGTGAACAACGCCGGGGTCACCGGTCCGCTCGGCCGCCTCGCCGACGCCTCCACCGAGAACCTGCGGCGCGTCGTCGAAGTGAACCTCCTCGGCTATCTGCTGTGCTGCCGCCGGGCCGCCCGGGACATGACGGCCCGTGGTTCCGGCGCCATCGTCAACATCTCCTCCGCGGCCGCCACCCTCGGCAGCCCGGGCGAATACGTGCACTACGCCGCGACCAAGGCGGCCACCGACGCACTGACCATCGGCCTGTCCAAGGAGCTCGGCCCGGACGGCATCAGGGTCAACGCCGTCGCGCCGGGGGTCATCCACACCGAGATGCACGCCGCCATGGGCGACCCGGACCGCCCGGCCAAGTCCGCCGCCACCACCCCGCTCCGCCGGGCCGGCGAACCGGACGAGATCGCCGCGGCGGTCTCCTGGCTCCTCTCGCCCGACGCCTCGTACACCACGGGCACCGTGCTGAGGGTCTCCGGCGGCCGGTAGGCCCACAATCGGCGGTGGTGCGACGCCGGGCCGGCGGCGGTCCGCCCGGCCCGGCCACGGGCCTTCCACATTCCTGTAACGCGTTCTACCGTGTCCGCGCGCCGCCGAGAGGAAGCCACCCCGGACGCCTGGAGGGCCCGTGCACCTCGAATACACGCCGGAACAGCAGCGGTTGCGCAGCGAGCTGCGCGCCTACTTCGCCCGGCTCGTCCCCGACAACGCCCACGCCCGCTACGCCGACCCCGCCGCCCAGAAGCGCTTCTACCGCGAGACCGTCCGCCGCCTGGGCACGGACGGCTGGCTCGGGGTCGGCTGGCCGGAGGAGTACGGCGGCCGCGGCCTGACGCCCATGGAGCAGTTCATCTTCTTCGACGAGGCCGCCCAGGCCGGCGTACCGCTGCCCCTCATGGCACTCAACACCGTGGGCCCCACGATCATGCGGTTCGGCACCGCGGAACAGAAGGCGTACTTCCTGCCCCGGATCCTCTCCGGAGAGATCGACTTCGCCATCGGCTACAGCGAACCCGACGCCGGTACCGACCTCGCCGCCCTCAAGACCCGGGCCGTCCGCGAGGGTGACGAGGCCACCGGGCGCTACACGGTCAACGGGCAGAAGATATGGACCACCAACGGCGACACCGCCGACTGGGTCTGGCTCGCCGTACGCACCGACCCCGACGCCCCGCCGCACAAGGGCATCACCATGCTGCTCGTGCCGACCTCCGACCCGGGCTACTCCTGCACCCTGATCAAGACGCTCGCCTCGCACGACACGACCGCCAGCTACTACGAGAACATCCGCGTCCCCGCGTCCCGCCGCGTCGGCGACGAGAACAAGGGCTGGCAACTGATCACCAACCAGCTCAACCACGAACGCGTGACCCTCGCGGCCCACGGCACCATGGCCATCCGGGCCCTCCACAACGTGCAGCGCTGGGCCGCCGACACCAAGCTCACCGACGGGCGCCGCGTCATCGACCTCGGCTGGGTCAGGAAGCGCCTCGCCCGCACCCACATGAAGCTCGACGCGATGAAACTCCTCAACTGGCGGATGGTGAACGCCGTGCAGACCGGCACCCTCACCCCGCAGGACGCCTCCGCCGTCAAGGTCTACGGCTCGGAGACCCGCCGCGACGCCTACGCCTGGCTGATGGAGGTCGTCGGCGCGGCGGGCCCACTCAAGGAGGGCTCGGCGGGCGCCGTCCTCCACGGCGAGCTGGAACGCGGCTACCGCTCCGCGGTCATCTTCACCTTCGGCGGCGGCAACAACGAGATCCAGCGCGAAATCATCTCCTGGATCGGCCTCGGCATGCCGCGCGTACGGAGGTGACCGGCTGTGACAAAGCACCCCGCCGGCGCGCTGCTGCCGGCGCCGAGCTGTCGGGTCCGCCCGTTCCTGATCGCAGGCCCGGCCGGCAGGGCCGCCCGCTGACGGTGGGACCGGTTGCGGTTTCCCTCAAGCGCGGCCGCGGTGGCAAGTGGCCTGGTTGGACCGACGAGCGGGCGCCGGCCCGTCTGGCGCTCGGTCTCCGTCACCCGCCGGTGAAGCCGGGGAACACGCACCCGCGGGTCGGCGGCGCAGGCCGTTGTCAGTGGTGAGCGGCAGGATGGATGCGATCGCTGATTCGGGCTCATCATGAGGGGTTCCCATGTCCGTTGCCGTATCCGACGCCGCGTCCGTCCGCTTCCCCACCGGCTGGTGCGCCACCGACCTGGGCCGGTTCCGACCCTGCGACTCCACCTACGAGGTCTACCCCTTGGACAGCCTGCCGCCGCTGGACGCCGTGGGACTCGACGGCGGGTTCCGGTGGATGGGCGGTGGGAGTACCGGGCCGTCGGAGCACGCGGCACACCTGGCGGCCCTCGAACGGGAGCTGGCGGCGGTCGGCCTCGCGATGCCTTCGGACTTCGCCGCGTTCTACAGCAGCGAGCGACTCTGCCACGCCTTCGACGACGTGTCGGTGACGGCCTGTTGGACCGATCTGTCCGCAGCGCTGCGCAGCCCGGCCGAGGAGGGCGCCCGTCTCGTGCGGTTCATGCGGGACCAGCAGGACTGCGTCATCTGGTACCTGTACCTGCGACCCTCGGGGGAGACGTTCGTGGTGTGCTCGCACTTGGAGCTGGAGTCCGCCGAGTCCTGGTCGGCCGGGGAGCGGGCGGACGAGTTCCGGGAAGCCGCCGCCGGCTCGCTGATACGGTGCGCCGATTCCTTCGAGGAGTTCGCGTACCGCTTCATCGTGGAGAACGAGCTGTGGATGCGGCTCAACTCCGCCGGCACGGAAGGGCCACTCGCTCCCCACCTTCAGGCATACGCCGATCACTACGCGGCCGCGGTCGCCTGACCCGGCAGCAGGCGGTCACGCGACCGGTGCGGAGCGGTTGAGGGGAAGGTGATGATGGCGGCGGCATGCGGTCCCGCAGGTCATCTCGCGGTGCCCGTATGCGTCAGGCGCCGTAGCACATGGCCGGCCGGAGAAGACCGTGAGACCGTCATGACCGCGAGGTAACACGCCCTAGGCGCGTGGCGTGTACGGATGTGCCAACAAGCTCTCCTCCGGTGCAGGGAATGACCGGCTGACACCGTGACCAGCGGATACGTATGCCAACCAGCAGTCCTGGTCATACCGGCGACGGGCACCGTGCCGCGGTCCGCAGCCACGCTCGGGGCCGCCCGTCAGGCCGGGAGCAGACGGCCGATCACCGTGTTGAGCTGGTGGACGTTGCGGCACTCGTGCATCGCGACGAGCTCCGCGTAGGCGAGGGCGGCCGAGTCGCCGGTCGGCCACAGCTCGCGGCGTTCCGGGTTGAGCCAGTGGACCTGGCGGGTCCGTTCCACGATGTGCCGCAGCGCCGGGAGATGGGGATCGCTCAGATTCGTCCGGGCGTCGCCGAGGACGAAGACGGTGCAGCGCGGTCCGAGCGCGTCGGCGTACCGTTCGCCGAACTCGGCGAGCGCCGAACCGTAGTCACTGTGCCCGTGCCAGCCGGTCACCGCGGCGTCCGAGAGGATGCGGGCGCCGAGGCCCTGCGGGTCGGCCGCTCCCCGGTCGAGCAGGTCCGTCACCTCGTCGACACGGTTGACGAAGGCGAACACCCGTACCTTGCTGAACTGGTCGTGCAGCGCCTGCACCAGCAGCATCGTGAAGTCAGCGAAGCCCGCGACCGACCCGGACACGTCGCACAGCAGCACGAGTTCCGGGCGACCGGGACGGCGGCGCCGGAGCACCGGACGCATGGGCACGCCGCCCGTGGACAGCGAGGCGCGCAGGGTGCGGCGCACGTCGATCCGGCCCCGCGCCGCCCGTCTGCGGCGGGCCGCGAGCCGGGTGGCCAGCTTGCGCGCCAGCGGCGCGACGGTCCGGCGGAGCTCTGCGAGTTGCTCGCGCCCCGCGAGCAGGAAGTCGACCCGGTCCGCGGTCGGCGCGAGCCCCCTGCGTGCGATCCGGTCGGTGCCGCGACGCGCGGCGGCCCGCCGCCGCGCCTCGGTCCGCACGCGCTCCCGGAAGCCGTCGATCCGGCGCCGGATCTCGTCGTCGACGAGCCGGTCGGTGAACTCCGGGCCCTCCGCGCCCTCGCGGACCGCCGCGCGGACCCGCGCCAGCAGCGTCTCCGGCCGCAGCCGGGCCAGCGTCTGGTACGCCGACCAGCCGTCCGAGGCGGGGGACTCGCCGTATCCGCCGAGGCCGTCCACCGCCTCGCCGGCCAGAAGCCCCAGGAGCGCCTGGTCGCCGTCGGCGAGCGCCGCGGCCAGCCGCTCGCGCAGCGCGGCCGTGTCGAAGTCCTCGGGCGGGCGCGTCGTCTCCGGCACCCCGGTGCCGCCGGGGAAGTACAGGTCGAAGACCGGGTCGAACACCGCCCGCTGCCCCTGGTGGTGGAGGAGCGCCGAGGCCAGCCCTTCCCTCAGGTGCTCCCGGTCCGCCAGCCCCAGGACGTCCAGCGCCCGGGCCGCGTCCACGGTCTCGCCGGTGCCGATCCGCACCCCGTGGTCGCGCAGGGCCCTGACGAGCCCGGTCAGCCGGTCCGCGACCCCGCCCCCGGGCGGCACCGTGCTCACACGGCGTCCAGGTCCAGCTTGGCGGCCGCCTTGAGCAGGTCGTCCTGATGCTTGAGGAGCACACCGAGGGTGTCCCGCACGACGGTCTCGTCGAGCGTGTGGGCGCCGAGGGCGAGGAGCGTGCGCGCCCAGTCGACGGTCTCCGCCACGGACGGCACCTTCCGCAGGTCCATCGCGCGCAGCGCGCCGACCACCCGCACCACCGAGCGGGCCAGTGCCTCGTCCAGCCCGGGCACCTTCATACGGACGACATCGCGCTCCAGCTCCTCGTCGGGGAAGCCGATGTGGAGAAAGAGACAGCGCCGCCGCAGCGCCTCCGACAGCTCCCGGCCGGCGTTCGAGGTGAGCACCACGAACGGGCGCCGTGACGCGCTGATCGTGCCCAGTTCCGGCACCGTGACCTGGAAGTCGCTGAGCACCTCCAGCAGCAGCCCCTCGAACTCGGCGTCGGCCTTGTCGGTCTCGTCGACGAGCAGCACGGCCGGCTCCTCCCCGCGTATGGCGGTCAGGAGCGGACGGGAGAGGAGGAACTCCTCGCCGAAGATGTCCGTGCGCGTCTCGTCCCAGGACTCCTGCCGGCCGGCCGTGATCCGCAGCAGCTGCTTGGCGTGGTTCCACTCGTACAGGGCGCGCGACTCGTCGACGCCCTCGTAGCACTGCAGCCGGATCAGCCGTGCTCCCGCCACGGCGGCCACGGCCTTGGCCAGCTCCGTCTTGCCGACTCCTGCGGGGCCCTCGACCAGCAGGGGTTTGCCGAGCCGGTCGGCCAGGAAGACGCTGGTGGCGACGGCGGGGGAGGCGAGATACCCCGTTTCCGCGAGTCGCGCCGCGACCTCGTCGACCGAGGTGAAGTACCCGGTGGTCGCGGTGTCCCGGTCGGCTCGCGCGGCGCCCGGCCCGGTGTCTCGGTGCGTCGGCAACATGCCTCCAGCCCTGCGGAGCGATGTGATGGCCCCTGTACTCGACCAGTCGCGGGAGGCGGCCACAACGGTCCGGCACCGTTTGAGTCGAAGATCACGGCACGGCGGAGCCCCGGGCCACGGCGGACCGCACGCCTACAGTGGAGGCGGCGAACCGGTCACCGTGTCGAGAGGATCCGCACGATGGGCAGGAACGACAGCGACCCCGGCCTCTTCGGTCCCGACTCCGTGACCTGGCAGCTGCACAGCGACCCGATGATGTGGATCGCCGGCGTGCGGGCGCTGTTCCTCCAGGCGCTGCATCCGGAGGCCGTTCGCGGCGTCATGATCAACAGCAGCTTCATGACGGACGCCTGGGGCCGGCTGATGCGCACCGCGAGCTTCGTCGGCACCGTCACCTACGGCACCACCGAGGCCGCCGAGGAGGCCGGAGCCCGCGTTCGCCGGATCCACCGGCGTCTCGGCGTGGACGACCCCGAGCTGCTGCTGTGGGTCCACTGCGCCGAGATCGACTCGTATCTGCACATCGCCCGCCGCTCGGGCCTCCCGCTCAGCGACGCCCAGGCCGACCGCTACGTCGACGAACACCGCGAAAGCGCCCGCATGGTCGGCCTCGACCCCGCCCGCGTGCCCGCGTCGGCCGCCGTACTCGCCGCGTACTTCGAGCGGATACGACCCGCCCTGCGGGCCGGCGACGACGCCCGCACGGTCGACTCCTTCCTGCGCCGGCCGCCGGTGCCGCCCGCGCTCGTGCCCGCCCGCGCGGTCCTGTGGAGGAAGGCCGCCCGGCTCGCGTACCGCTCCCTCCCGCCGTACGCGCACGAGCTCTACGGCACCCCCGCGCCGGACCCCGGCACCGTCACCCGTCAGCTCACCGCGACCGGCAACCTGCTGCGCTGCATTCCCTCCCGTATCCGCTGGCAACTCCCGCCACGCCACATCCTCAAAGCCATGGAGAGACTCGGCCCCGACACCCGTCCGGCCCCGTACACACTCCCCAGACGGGCCGCCATACTGGACGGGCCGGGGAGGGCGCAGCGAATCGACGGGGGCGACAGCACGCGATGGGGGACATCAGGCTGATCCAAAACCGCTACCGGCTGGACGAGGTCATCGGGCGCGGCGGCATGGGCGAGGTGTGGCGCGCCACGGACGAGTCGCTGGGACGGCGGGTCGCGGTCAAGTGCCTCAAACCACTGGGGCCGCAGCACGAACAGAACTTCGTCCGGGTGCTGCGCGAGCGGTTCCGCCGCGAGGCCCGGGTGGCGGCCGCGCTCCAGCATCGCGGAGTCACCGTCGTGCACGACTTCGGAGAGTCGGACGGTGTGCTCTATCTGGTCATGGAGCTCCTCGAAGGGCGCAATCTGAGCCAGCTCCTGGAGGACAACAAACACCATCCGCTGCCGGTGCGGGACGTCGTGGACATCGCCGAGCAGGTCGCCGACGCGCTCGCCTACACCCACCGCCAGGGCATCGTGCACCGCGATCTCAAGCCCGCCAACATCATGCGGCTCTCCGACGGAGCGGTGAAGATCTGCGACTTCGGCATCGCCCGTCTCGGGGAGGACATCGGCTTCACCTCCCGCCTCACGGGCACCGGCATCGCCATGGGAACACCGCACTACATGTCGCCCGAACAGATCAGCGGCGGCCATGTCGACCACCGCAGCGACCTGTACTCGCTGGGCTGCGTGCTGTACGAGATCGCCACCGGAGTGCCCCCGTTCGACCTCGACGACGCCTGGGCCGTCCTCGTCGGTCACCGCGACACGCCGCCCGAGCCGCTGCGCAACCACCGGGCCGAACTCCCCGCGTTCTTCGAGCGGATCGTCCTCGACCTGCTCGCCAAGACCCCCGAGGGCCGCCCCACCGACGCCGGCGACCTGCGACGCCGTATCACCGGCGCCCGCTCGGTCCCCGCCCTGCACATGTCCCTCGCCATCCACCAGCCGCACGCGCGCGAACCACGACTGCCGTCCTGGACGAGGGGCATGACCACCGGTCACAAGGCCGTCGGTACCACCACCCTGCGCACCACCCCGGTCGACCCCAGCGCGGGACTCACCGGCGAATGGACCGCGCCTGCCGGTCCGCGCGGCACCGTCCGGGCCGTCCCCTCCCGCCCCGAGCGCCCGACCCCGACGCCCGAACTGCTGGCCGTGCTCGCCGGCCGGCACAACGCGGGCCTGAGCCTCGCCCGGCTCGGCCGCTGGGAGGAGGCGGGGGAGGTGCACCGGGCGGTGGCCGCCGAGCGCGAGCACGCCCTGGGCCCCGACCACCCCGACACCCTCACCAGCCGCTACGAGATCGGCTTCACGCTGAGCCGCACCGGCCGCGCCGCCGACGCGCTCCGCGAGTTCGGCCGGGTCGCCGAGGGGCGCGAACATGCCCTCGGCCCGGAGCACCCCGACACCCTCGCGGCCCGCCAGGAGATGGCCTACGTCCTGGGCCGGCTCGGCCGGCACTTCGAGGCCCACCAGGTGTACGCCGAGGTGCTCGCCGCACGCGTGCGCACCATGGGCCCCGACCACCCCGACACCCTGCGCTGCCGCCACAACCTCGCGTACAACCTCAGCCGGCTCGGCCGGCTGGAGGAGTCGTACCGCATGGCGGCCGACGTCGCCGCCGCCCGCGCCCGGCTGCTCGGGCCGGAGCACCCGGACACCCTGGCCACGCAGTACGAAGTGGCCTACACGCTGGGGCAGCTGGGCCGCTGGACCGAGGCCCTGCACACCTACCGGGACGTGGCCGTGGCCCGCACACGCGCCCTCGGCCCGGAGCACCCCGACACGCTCGCCGCCCGCTACGAGGTCGGCATCAGCCTCGGCCGGCTCGGCCGCAGCCACGAGGCGCTGGAGCTCTACCGGGATCTGGTCGACGCCCGGACACGCGTGCACGGTCCCGACGACCCCGAGACCCTGCGCGCCCGGCACGGCCTCGGCGTCAATCTCGGCCGGCTCGCCCGCTGGCAGGAGGCCCTCGCCGAGTCACGGGAGGTGTGCGCGATCCGCGAACGGGTCCTCGGCCCGGACCACCCCGACACCCTCGTCAGCTGCCGCGAGGTGGCCGTCGGCCTCGGCTGGCTGGGCCGCTGGCGGGAGGCCCTCGCCGTCTACCAGCGGGTCGCCGGGGCGCGCGACCGGGTCCTCGGCGCCGACCATCCCGATGCCCTCGCGAGCCGCAACGACGAGGCGCACTGTCTGGAACAGCTCGGCCGGCACGCCGAGGCCGTCGAGCTGTACCGCCGGGTGGCCGCACTGCGCCAGCAGCGCGGCATGCACGGCCGCTGACCTCTGGATCACCCGTCGGCGGCCGTGCTACCAAGAGCCATGACCGCACAGCGCTCGTACGACGCCGTCATCGTCGGCGGCGGCCACAACGGACTGGTGGCCGCCGCCTACCTCGCCCGCGCCGGACGCACCGTCCTCGTCCTGGAACGGCTGGGCACCACCGGCGGGGCCGCCGTCTCCACCCGGCCCTTCGCCGGGGTCGACGCCCGGCTCTCGCGCTACTCCTACCTGGTGTCCCTGCTGCCGCCGAAGATCGTGCGCGAACTGGGGCTGCGGTTCACCGTCCGCAAGCGCACCATTTCCTCGTACACCCCCGTCGAACGCGCCGGCCGGCCCGGCGGCCTCCTCGTGGGTGGCGGCGGCACCCGTGCGTCCTTCGCCGCGCTGACCGGCTCCGACGCCGAGTACACCGCCTGGCAGCGGTTCTACGCGATGACCGGCCGGGTCGCCGAGCGGGTCTTCCCCACCCTCACCGAGCCGCTGGAGGACCGCGCCGCCCTGCGCGCCCGGATCGCCGACGACGCGGCGTGGCGGATGCTGTTCGAGGAGCCCATCGGCGTCGCGATCGAGGAGCACTTCCAGGACGACCTCGTCCGCGGGGTGGTCCTCACCGACGCGCTCATCGGAACCTTTGCCGACGCCCACGACCCCTCCCTGCTCCAGAACCGGTGCTTCCTCTACCACGTGATCGGCGGCGGAACGGGCGACTGGGACGTGCCGGTCGGCGGCATGGGCGCCCTCACCGGCGCCCTGGCCGACGCGGCCCGGACCGCGGGCGCCGAGATCGTCACCGGTCACGAGGCCACCCGCATCGACACCGACGGCCGCACGGCGGAGGTCGCCTTCCGCACCGAGGACGAGGAGGGGACCGTCACGGCCCGGCACGTCCTTGTCGGGGCCTCGCCCCAGGCGCTCGCCGCCCTGCTCGGCGAACAGCCCCCGCCACCTGCCGAAGGGGCCCAGCTCAAGGTGAACATGCTGCTCACCAGGCTGCCCAGACTGCGCGACCGCTCGGTGAACCCGCGCGACGCGTTCGCCGGCACGTTCCACATCTCGGAGGGGTACGGGCAGCTCGCGACCGCGTACGCCGAGGCGGCCACCGGCCGGCTGCCCGGCGCCCCGCCCTCCGAGATCTACTGCCACTCACTGACCGACCCGTCGATCCTCGGACCCGAGCTGGCGGCGACCGGCCACCAGACGCTCACCCTCTTCGGGCTGCACACCCCGGCCCGGCTGTTCGCCGCGG
Source organism: Streptomyces sp. STAM6 (assembly GCF_054963715.1). NCBI lineage: Bacteria > Bacillati > Actinomycetota > Actinomycetes > Kitasatosporales > Streptomycetaceae > Streptomyces > Streptomyces sp. STAM6. The sequence continues at coordinate 16,574 of NZ_JBUEFZ010000061.1, forward strand.
ACAACGACGCCACCCGCGCGGCCCTCCTCAAGGCCACGCTCGCCGAGCTGGACGCCCACCTGGAGGAGCCGATCACGGACTGTCTCGCGCTCGACGCCGACGGACGCCCGTGCATCGAGGCGAAAACCCCGCTCGACCTCGAACGGGACCTGAGGCTGCCCGGCGGGCACATCTTCCACCGCGACCTCGCCTTCCCCCACGCCACGGAGGACACCGGCCGCTGGGGCGTGGAGACCCGCCACGCCAATGTGCTGCTGTGCGGGGCGGGCGCGGTCCGCGGCGGCGGCGTCAGCGGCGTTCCCGGGCACAACGCGGCGATGGCGGCGCTGGGCCGCTGACGCGCGGACGGCGCCACCGGACACGCCGTGGCCCGGCTCCGGACCGCGGTGTCCGGAACCGGGCCGGGCGCGGAACGCGCGGACCGTCAGGTCCTGGGCGGTTCCTGGTTCGGATCGCGTCCGAACTCGTCCCGCAGCTTCTCCTGGCCGGTGTCGACCTGGCCGCTGTACTTGCCCCGGGTCTTGTCGTCGATCGCGTCGCCGCCCTTGTCGATGCCCTTGCCGGCCTGTTCCTCGCGGCCCCTGAGCATGTGCTTGAGCTTGTCCATCACGGACATAGGGTCGTCCTCCTCGCAGAGATCCCCCGCCCCTCAGTCTCACCGCCGGACGGGGGATCCGCATCCCCGGGCGTGCCCAGGGCGTTTCCTCCGGGATCGT
>NZ_JBUEFZ010000062.1:0-17192 GCF_054963715.1 Streptomyces sp. STAM6
GGCTCGTACCCGGCCGCGAGCCCCGGGGACCAACGGCCCAGACGAACACGGACCCACAAGGCCGTACGGCACGAGAGCCCGGGCCTCGACGGCCCTGTGTCACACCGTGTCGCTCGACGAGCATCGAAGTGAGGAGGGCGCCACCGGAACCGGCCCGGCGCCCCGCGGATTCTACGGAGGCATCGATGACCGTGGTGGCAGACAGCGACACGGGCGTGGCCGGCCGGGCATGGGACGGCTTCGAGGGCCGGCGCTGGCGTGAGCGGATCGACGTGCGCGACTTCATCCAGGCGAATTACACCCCGTACGAGGGCGGCGCGGAGTTCCTCGCCGGACCGACCGACCGAACCCGTACGGTCTGGGGAAAGATCACCACGCTGTTCCCGGAGGAGCGTCGCAAGGGTGTCCTCGACGTGGACCCCGCCACGCCCTCCTCCATCACCTCGCACGCCCCCGGCTACATCGACCGCGAGCGCGAACTGATCGTCGGCCTGCAGACGGATGCTCCCCTCAAGCGCGCGATCATGCCCAACGGCGGTCTTCGCACGGTGGAGAACAGCCTGCGCGCGTACGGCTACGAGCCCGACCCGTTCGTGACCCGCGTCTTCGGCACCTACCGCAAGACCCACAACGACGGTGTCTTCGACGCCTACACCCAGCAGATGCGCGCGGCCCGCAAGGCGGGCATCATCACCGGCCTTCCGGACGCCTACGGTCGCGGCCGGATCATCGGCGACTACCGCCGCGTGGCACTCTACGGCGTGGACCGCCTCATCGCGGCCAAGCGGGCCGAGCGCGCGACTCTGGACTCGCTCCCCTCCACGGAGCCGGTCATCCGCGACCGTGAGGAGCTCGCCGAGCAGATCCGCGCGCTCCAGGAGCTCACCCGGATGGCGGCCGGCTACGGCTGTGACGTCGCCCGGCCCGCCGCCACGGCACACGAAGCCGTGCAGTGGCTGTACCTGGGCTACCTGGCCGCGGTGAAGGAGCAGAACGGCGCCGCGATGTCCCTCGGCCGCACGTCGACGTTCCTGGACGTGTACGTGGAGCGGGACCTCGCCGCCGGGCTCATCGACGAGACCCGCGCGCAGGAGCTGATCGACGACTTCGTCATCAAGCTCCGCATCGTGCGCTTCCTCCGCACCCCCGAGTACGACGAGCTGTTCTCCGGCGACCCCACCTGGGTCACCGAGTCCATCGGCGGCATCGGCGACGACGGCCGCCCCCTGGTCACCCGCACGTCCTTCCGCTTCCTCCAGACGCTCTACAACCTCGGCCCCGCTCCCGAACCCAACTTGACCGTGCTCTGGTCGCCCCGGCTCCCCGAGGGCTTCAAGCGGTTCTGCGCCCGGGCGTCCATCGACACCAGCTCCATCCAGTACGAGTCGGACGAACTGATGCGGCCCCGTACCGGTGACGACACCGCCATCGCCTGCTGCGTCTCCGCCATGGCCGTGGGCAAGCAGATGCAGTTCTTCGGGGCGCGCGTCAACCTCGCCAAGGCACTCCTGTACGCCGTCAACGGCGGCCGCGACGAGACGACGGGCGAGCAGATCGCCCCGCCGACGCCTCCGCTCACCGGCGACCACCTCGATTACGACGAACTGGCCGTCTCGTACGACCGCGTCCTCGACTGGCTGGCGGAGACCTACGTCAACGCCCTGAACGTCATCCACTTCATGCACGACAAGTACGCCTACGAACGCCTGGAGATGGCCCTCCACGACCACCCCGTGGAGCGCACCCTGGCCTGTGGCATCGCCGGCCTGTCCGTGGCCGCCGACAGCCTTTCGGCCGTCAAACACGCCCGGGTGAAGGTGATCCGGGACGACACCGGACTCGCGGTCGACTACGAGATCGACGGCGACTACCCGGCGTACGGGAACAACGACGACCGCGCCGACGACATCGCGGTCGGTCTCGTCCGCTCCTTCATGGCCAAGGTGCGGCGACACCCCACCTACCGGGGAGCGGAGCACACGCAGTCGGTGCTCACCATCACCTCCAACGTCGTGTACGGCAAGCACACCGGCAACACCCCCGACGGCCGGCGCGCCGGCCGGCCCTTCGCACCCGGGGCCAATCCGATGAACGGCCGCGATCTGCACGGCCTGGCCGCCTCCGCGCTGTCGGTCGCGAAGATCCCGTACGACGAGGCACGGGACGGCATCTCGCTCACCTCCACCGTCACGCCGGACGGCCTGGGCCGCCACACCGACGACCGTGTGCACCACCTCGTCGGACTGCTGGACGCCTACATTTCCTGCGGCGGCTTCCACATGAACGTCAACGTCCTGGACCGGGCCACTCTGGAGGACGCCATGGAGCACCCGGAGAAGTATCCGGACCTGACCATCCGCGTCTCGGGCTATGCCGTCAACTTCGTACGACTCACCCGTGAGCAGCAGCGGGATGTCATCAGCCGCACTTTCCACGAGGCGACGTGATTCCCCGGCACCCCCTTCTCCCGACGGACCTGCCACGGCCGGGCCGTCCCCCCGCCGACGGGCTCACGGGGCGCGTCCATTCCTGGGACCTGTCAACCGGCGTGGACGGTCCCGGCACCCGCTACGTGCTCTTCACCAGCGGGTGCCCGCTTCGCTGCCTCTACTGCCAGAACCCGGACACCTGGCACATGCGCGACGGCCGGACAGCCACCGTGGACCAGGTCATGGCGGACATCGAGAAGTACCGTCCGTTCCTCACCGCCGCCGGCGGGGGTGTCACCCTCAGCGGAGGGGAACCGCTCCTCCAGGCCCGCTTCACCGGCCGGATATTCCGCCGATGCAAGGCACTGGGGCTGCACACCGCGCTCGACACCTCGGGCAACCTCGGCGCACATGCCGACGACGCCCTGCTCACGGACACCGACCTGGTGCTGCTCGACATCAAGTCCTTCGATGTGCCGACGTACCGCCGGCTCACGAGCGGCGAACTCGCCCCCACGCTCTCCTTCGCCACCCGTCTGAACCGCCTCGGTGTCGCCACCTGGGTCCGGTACGTCCTCGTCCCCGGCTGGACCGACGACGCGGCGGCCGTGGACGGCCTGGCGGCCTTCGTCGCAGGGCTGGACAACGTGGAACGCGTCGACGTCCTGCCGTTCCACAAGCTCGGGGCTCCCAAGTACGAGGCTCTGGGCATCCCGTTCCCCCTGCGCGCCACCCCGGCACCGGACGCGAAGCTGATCGAACACGTCAAGGCCCGGTTCCGGAACCACGGCATACGGGCGGACTGAACAGCGCAACGGGCAGGGCCCGGGTACCAGTGGTACCCGGGCCCTGCCCGTTCGGGTATCAGGCCGGAGACCGTCCTCCACGCCCCCCTGACGACGGTCCGCCGGACGTCCCGCCCGGCCTCGGGAACGTCCGCGGCCGTTCGTGCGGCGCGTCGGCGGCCCCGCCGTCAGCGCTCGTGCCTTCGTCCGGTCCGGGCGCCGCTCACGGTGCCTTTCCGGAGCTCCTGCCGCTCCGGTCGAGACGGGTGGCGGTGACGAGTGCGAGCATCCCGACGACCATCATGATCAGGCCGACGAGTGGCCGGTCGGCGCTCTGCCAGTGCCAGTCCACCGCGAACACGAGGATCGCTCCGAGGCCGATCGATGTGACCGCGGCGAGAGCGAGCAGGCCGGTCATGACTTCCCCTTGTGGCTCGGTGGGTCGGGGCGAGGTCGCCCCGTCTCCGTTCGAACTCTGCCGACGGTCCGTGAAATCCCCCAGGGGCCGGTGGACCCCGAGGCGTGCCATGTGGCCCTGCCGCTCTGCGGACAGCGCGCACGACCGAACGATCAGGCTCCCGAGCCGGGCGCCGGCGGGCGCACAGGACCGCCGTCCACCCGCGGCGGTCAGGGCCGAACGGCCCGGTCCGTGCCCCTGGCGGCCCCTGCCCCTACCGGTGTGCCGCGTTCAGGCTGGTCCGCACCCGGGCTACACCGAGCGGAAGGGCGACGGACATGAGGACCGTACGTGTGGGGATCAACGGCTTCGGCCGCATAGGACGCAACTATCTGCGCTGCGTCATGCAGCGGGCCGAGGCCGGCGGCGGATCGCCGGTGGAAGTGGTGGCGGTCAACGACCTGACCTCGCCGGCGACTCTGGCGCACCTGCTCCAGTACGACTCCACCTACGGCAGGCTGCACCGTGCCGTCTCGCACGACGTGGACTCCCTCACCGTAGACGGTCACCGCATCCAGGTCAGCGCGGAACGCGACCCGGCCGCCCTGAAGTGGCACGCGCTCGGCGTGGACGTGGTGATCGAGGCCACCGGACGCTTCCGCACGCGTGAGGAGGCCGGGCTGCACCTGAAGGCCGGGGCGCGCAAGGTGCTGCTGTCGGTCCCCGGCAAGGGGGTGGACGCCACCATCGTGATGGGGGTCAACGAGGACACCTACGACCCCCGGCTCGACCAGGTGATCTCCAATGCCTCGTGTACGACCAACTGCGTGGCCCCGATGGCCGAGGTCCTCCACGAGCGGTTCGGCATCGTCAAGGGACTCATGACGACGATCCACGGCTACACCAACGACCAGGTCGTCCTCGACGGACCGCACAAGGACCCGCGCCGGGGACGCACGGCAGCCGTCAACATCATCCCCACCAGCACGGGCGCCGCCCGCGCCGTCGGGCTGGTGCTGCCGGATCTGGCCGGCACGCTGGACGGCGTCGCGGTGCGCGTTCCGGTCGAGGACGGCTCGCTGTCCGACCTTTGCCTGGTGCTGGGGCGTCCGGTCTCGGCCGACGAGGTCAACGACGCGTTCCGCGAAGCGGCCGCGGGGCCGCTCAAGGGAATACTGCGCGTCAGTGACGCCCCCATCGTCTCGCGGGACATCGTGGGCGACCCGGCGTCGTGCGTCGTCGACGCTCCGCTCACCCGGGCTCACGGAGACCTGGTCAAGGTCTTCGGCTGGTACGACAACGAGTGGGGTTACACCAACCGGCTCGTGGACCTGACCGAGTACGTCGCCGCCCGGCTCGGCGAGCGGTGACGGAAGATGAACGGGAAGACCCTCTTGTGGCGATGGCGGCGCAATCCGTTGCGCCGCCGTTCGTATCCGGTCGAGGGGTGGGTCATCGTGGCCACCGCTCTGGCGGCGCTCGTGTTCGCCCCGTATCTCGGCGCAGTGGTGTCGGACGCCGTTTGGGACGCAAGGGCGCAGCAGCGCCACGACAGGCGAACCACCACGGCCGTGCTCGTGGAGGATCCCGCCCCCGTCGCCGCGGGGATCACCCGCGTCCGGGCGACGGTCCGCTGGACAGCGCCCGACGGCAGTGTGCACACCGCGTGGACGCCGGTCGGCGGCCACCTGGAGCGCGGCGCGTCCATCCCGGTGTGGACGGACGGGGACGGCTCCATGACCTCCGCGCCGCTCGGCCTCGCCGCGGCCCGTTTCGACGCCGTGCTGGCCGGAGTCACCGTCACGGTGTCCGTCGCCCTCGTGGTGCTGGCGGCACACCGGATCGTGCGACAGAGCCTGGACCGACGGCGCAGCGCCCTCTGGGCCGATGAGTGGGCGCGCGTCGGACCGCAGTGGAGTCGCAGGAGCGTGTGACGGCACGGAAGAGGAGCCCATCGGGCCCTGGGCGGGGACCTTCGGGACCTGCGTCGGAGCCTCGCGGGACGCCAGGCTGAAGGTGGCAGCCGGGACGCACACGGCGGCCGTCACCGGGGCCACCGCCGCCCACCGAACCAGGGAGCCTTCCATGACGAAGCCGCACAGCGGGCCGCGGCCCACGGAACAGACCGGCCTGTCCGACACCGCCATCGCCGTGAACCGGCTGGTGGACAACGCCTCCAAGGCGCTCGCCGACTTCGACTCCTTCACCCAGGAGCAGATCGACCACATCGTCGCCAAGGCGTCGGTGGCGGCTCTGGACCGGCACACGGCCCTCGCCCGGCTCGCCGTGGAGGAGACCGGCCGGGGCGTTTTCGAGGACAAGGCCGCGAAGAACATGTTCGCGTGCGAGCACGTCACTCACAGCATGTCCCGCTCGAAGACCGTCGGCGTCGTCTCGCGCGACGACATCGAAGGCATCATCCGGATCGCCGAGCCCGTCGGCGTCCTGTGCGCGGTCACCCCGGTCACCAACCCGACGTCCACGACCGTCTTCAAGGCGCTCCTGGCGTTGAAGACGCGTAATCCGGTCGTCTTCGCCTTTCACCCGTCCGCCCAGGCGTGCAGCGCCGAGGCGGCGCGGATCGTCCGGGACGCGGCCGTGGCCGCCGGTGCCCCCGATCACTGCGTGCAGTGGATCGAGGAGCCGTCCATCGAGGCGACCCGTCTCCTCATGCACCACCCGGGAGTCGCGCTGATCCTCGCGACCGGTGGCAACGCCATGGTCAAGGCGGCCTATTCGGCCGGTAAGCCGGCCGTGGGCGTCGGCGCGGGCAACGTACCGGCCTACGTACACCGCAGCGCGGACCTGCGCCGGGCGGTCAACGACCTGGTCCTGTCCAAGTCCTTCGACAACGGCATGATCTGCGCGTCCGAGCAGGCGGTCATCCTCGACGCCGACATCTACGACGAGGCCCTGGACGCGTTCCGTGCACTCCACGCGCACGTCGCGACCACCGAGGAGAAACTCAAGCTGGAGAGCTACCTCTTCCCGCCCGGTCCGGAGGGGCGTCGAGGGCGCGTGAACCCCGCCGCCGTGGGCCGGAGCCCGGCGTGGATCGCCGAGCAGGCAGGCTTCGTCGTGCCGGCCGGGACCTCCCTCATCCTCGCCGAAGCCGCCCACGTAGGTCCGGACGAGCCGCTGACCCGCGAGAAGCTCTGCCCTGTCCTCACCGTCCTGCGGGCAGCCGACGAGCAGGCGGGATTCGACCTGGCCGCCGACATGGTGGCCTTCCACGGGCAGGGCCACAGCGCTGTCATCCACACCGGCGACCCGTCCCTGGCCGAAAGCTACGGCCGCCGCATGAAGACGGTCCGCATCATCGTCAACTCGCCGTCATCCCAAGGCGCGATAGGCGGCATCTACAACCGTCTCCTGCCCTCCCTGACTCTCGGATGCGGCTCGTGGGGCAGCACATCCGTCTCCGACAACGTGTCCGCCGCCCAACTGCTCAACATCAAGCGGGTGACGACCCGGCAGAACAACCTGCAGTGGTTCAAGGTCCCTCCGAAGATCTACTTCGAACCGCAGGCCATCCGCTACCTCGCCTCCATGCCCGGTGTACACCGGGTCACCGTCGTCACGGACGCCACCATGACCCGGCTCGGCTACGTCGACCGTGTCAGCCGGGTCCTGGCCCGGCGGGAGGAGCCCGTGACGATTCAGGTGATCGACGACGTCCAGCCCGAGCCCAGCATCGAGTCCGTCCGGAGGGGCGCCGCACTGATGCGTGACTTCCGCCCGGACACGATCATCGCGTTGGGCGGTGGCTCCCCGATGGACGCGGCCAAGGTGATGTGGCTGCTCTACGAGAAGCCGGACGTCGACTTCTCCGACATGCGCCAGAAGTTCTCCGACATCCGCAAGCGGGCCTTTCGCTTCCCGGCGCTCGGCGAACGGGCCCGGCTCGTCTGCGTCCCCACCACCTCCGGCACGGGCGCCGAGGTGACCCCCTTCGCCGTCATCTCCGACCCGGCCACCGGCAAGAAGTATCCGCTCGCCGACTACGCGCTCACCCCGAGCGTGGCGATCGTGGACCCGGTGCTCACCGCCGACCTCCCGGCGTCCCTCGCTGCCGACAGCGGATTCGACGCGCTGACCCACGCCACGGAGGCGTACGTGTCGGTCTACGCCAACGACTTCACCGACGGCCCCGCCCTGCACGCCGTCAAGCTGGTCTTCGAGAACCTCGAGGCATCCGTCACGGGCAGCGGCACCCGGCAGCGCGAGGCGAGGGAGAAGATGCACAACGCCGGCACCATCGCCGGCATGGCCTTCGGCAACGCCTTCCTGGGCGTCGTCCACGCCATGTCGCACACGCTCGGAGCCACGTTCCACATCGCCCACGGGCGCACCAACGCGATTCTGCTGCCCCACGTCATCCGCTACAACGGCACCGTGCCCGCCAAACTCACCGGCTGGCCGAAGTACGAGAGCTACCGGGCGCCCGAGCGCTTCCAGGACATCGCGCGCACCCTGGGTCTGCCCGCCTCGACTCCGGCCGAAGGGGTGGCCTCCTACGCCGCCGCCGTCGAGCGCCTTCGTGATGCCGTCGGCATCGAGCCGTCGTTCCGTGCTCTCGGCGTCGACGAAACGGACTTCGTCACCGCGCTTCCGCGCCAGGCACTGAACGCCTACGAAGACCAGTGCGCCCCCGCCAACCCGCGCATGCCCATGCTCGACGACATGGAAGACATCATGCGAACGGCCTACTACGGAGCGCCGGAGGTGTAGGCCCGGCCCGGACGGCATGTCCGTCAGGAGGGCCATCCGGCCCTGGCACACCGACCCGGTCCGAGAGATCCTGCAGGAGGACCCCCGCCTCCGGGGGCCGGACCAGGAACTGCGGAGCTGCATGATGACGGACAACACCACCGGCGTCCCGATGCGAGGACCGGTCAAGGTCTTCCTCCTCGACGACCACGAGGTGGTGCGCCGTGGTGTGCATGACCTGCTGGACGCGGAGCCCGACCTGACGGTGGTCGGAGAAGCGGGCACCGCCGAACAGGCCCTCACCCGCGTTCCCGCCCTGCGTCCCGACGTGGCGGTCCTGGATGTCCGCCTCCCCGACGGCGACGGCGTGAGCGTCTGCCGCGAACTGCGCTCCCGGATGCCGGAGCTCCACTGCCTGATGCTGACCTCGTTCGACGACGAGGAGGCACTCCTGGACGCGATCATGGCCGGCGCGTCGGGGTACGTCCTGAAGCAGATCACGGGGACCGACCTCGTCTCGGCAGTACGCACCGTCGCCTCCGGCCAGTCCCTGCTCGACCCGGGTGCCACCGCCCGTGTCATGGCCCGGCTGCGTGGTGGCGACCCTCAGAAGGAGGAACAGCCGGGACTCGCCGGACTCACCGACCGAGAGCGCGACATCCTCGCGCTGGTCGGGGAGGGGCTGACCAACCGGCAGATCGGCACACGCCTCTACCTCGCGGAGAAGACCGTCAAGAACAACATCTCACGGCTGCTGGCCAAGCTCGGTGTGGAGCGCCGCGTGCAGGCCGCCGTCCTGGCCACCCAGCTGTCCGGCCAGAACCGGGACGGCATCTCCCATCCCCCGAGCGTGGGCCGGTCGCGACACTGACACTTCCCCCGGAGAGCCCCTTCTGACGGGCACTGCGAGCCCCGCAAGCGTCGGATCGAGGCGTCGTCGGCCGACGCGTACATGACGCACGGATGCAGGACCATGAGCGAGTCCTCCGAGGCCGCCACCCGCGTCCGCAGGAGCCGAGCCGTTGCCTCCGCCCCTACGAAGCCAGCGCACAGGACCAGCGACGCCTCCCTAACCGCCGGGGCGCCGACTGTCCCTGCCGTGGTCTTCTGCACCGCGGTCCGTCCGTCAAGGCCGGTGGACCGCGGCAGGCCCGGCGAGTTGACCATGCCGAACCCGGGCGCGGGCGGACCGCTTTTCCCGTGATGCGCATCACGTCGACCGTCTCGGAACACAACACCTCCGGCTGCCCGCCTCGGGAAAGCGGTCCGCAACGACGCGCGCCTTGATCAACCCCGGCTGCGGCGTCCGCGGGGCCGGGGGAGGGGCCGACCGGCCCCCGGTTACCCCGGTCCTTCGGCGCCGGCTCCGGCGGTGGAATCCGGCCGGTTCTCTCACCGGCTCCGGAGCGCTGTCACGCCTGGATAGGCTGGGGGAAGCAGCCGTGACGTTCGAGGAGGGGCCCGTGGGCGTGGAGGAGCCGTTGTCGCGGATGCCTCAGATGCGGCTGGACGAGCTGCTGGAGGAGCTTCAGGCGCGCATCAACGCCGCTCGTGGGACCAGAGACCGTATCCACAGCCTGCTGGAAGCCGTCGTCTCGGTGGGCCGCGAACTCGACCTGGCACAGGTGCTGCGCCGCATCGTCGAGGCCGCGGCCCAGCTCGTGGACGCGCGCTACGGGGCGCTCGGAGTCATCGGGCCGGACGGCCGGACGCTGTCGCAGTTCCTGACCACGGGGCTCGCGGACGACGAGATCGCCGAGATCGGTCCACTGCCGGCCGGTCACGGGCTGCTCGGTGAGATCATCCACCATCCGGAACCGCTCCGGCTGCGTGATCTCAGTGCGCACGAGTCGTCGTACGGTTTCCCGCCGCACCATCCGCCGATGCGTTCGTTCCTGGGCGTGCCGATCCGGGTCCGGGATCAGGTTTTCGGCAACCTCTACCTGACCGACAAGCGGGGTGGGCAGGACTTCGACGCCGAGGACGAGTCCGTGATCTCCACCCTCTCGGTCGCCGCCGGTGTCGCCATCGACAACGCCCGGCTGTACGAGAACTCACAGCGCCAGCAGCGCTGGCTCCAGGCCAACGCCGAGATCACCAACAGCCTGCTCTCCGGAAGCCCCCGGCTCGCGGTTCTGGAACTGATCGCCCGGCGCGCCAAGGAGATCACCGGAACCCGGCTCGCGGACGTGTCGGTGCCCGTCGCGGGAACCGACGACCTGCTGGTCGAGCTGGCGATCGGCGCGGACGAGGATTCACGGCGGGGCCTGGTCGTCCCCGTCGACGGCACCCTGTCGGGCGCCGCCTACAAATCGGGCAGCCCTGTCACCACCGCTTCACTGGCCGACGACACGCAGTACCACGCCGGCCCCCGACAGTTCGAGGGACTGGGGCCGGCCGTCGCCGTACCGCTGGGCACGGGGGCGAAGGACACGCGCGGCGTCCTGCTCCTGGCACGCGGCACGGACGGAGCGGTCTTCACGGTCGAGGAGCTCGACCCACTGCTCGCCTTCGCCGGGCAGGCGGCCCTCGCGCTGGAGCTGGCCGAGCGCCGCCACGACGCCGAGCAACTCGCCCTGCTGGAGGACCGGGACCGCATCGCCCGCGACCTCCATGACCTGGCGATCCAGCGGCTTTTCGCCACCGGGATGACCCTGCAGAGCGCGGCACGGCTGGTCGAGCACAAGGGCGCGGCGGAAAGGGTCGAGCGGGCGGTGGGGGACCTGGACGAAACCATCAAGATCATTCGATCGACGATCTTCGGTCTTCGGGCCCGCGACGAGGGCACCGGTCCCAGCCTGCGTGCGCAGGTCGCCCGTGCCGTCGGGGAAGCCGCCCCGGCACTCGGCCATCCGCCGAGACTCAGCATGGAGGGCCTGCTGGACACCGACGTGCCGGCGCAGGTGGCGGATCACGTCATCGCGGCACTCACGGAGGCGCTCAGCAACGCCGCCCGGCACGCGCACGCATCACGGGTGGAGGTGACCGTGCAGGCCACCGCCGACGAGGTCGTCCTGACGGTGGCCGACAACGGCAGGGGCATCCCGACGGGAGGCCGGCGCAGCGGCTTGGGCAACCTCGACGAGCGGGCACGCGCGGTCGGCGGCACGTTCGAGATCGAAGGATCGGCCGGGAACGGCACGCGCCTCGTGTGGCGTGCTCCCCTGGCCGTCACGGGCGGAGCGTGAGCTCCGGCCGGTGACGGCCCTCGTCGGAGGGCGGGCCGCACGGCGGCCGCCTCGGCGCCGGCCGTCATCGGCGGGGACACCACCGCCCCGGCCCGGCGAGTGGTGCCGCCCCCTCAGGCGAACGTGCACGGGATCGCGCGATCCACGCCGAGGACGCGGAACACCCTGCCCGGTTGCCGTGGAACGCGGCACAGGCTCAGCCGGCCGCCACCCGTGGTACATCGTCCCTGCAGGCGCAAGAACAGCTCGGCCCCGGCGGTGTCGCAGAAGGTGAGGCCCGCCAGGTCCAGAACGACATCCGTGTCACCCCGTGATGTCGCCGACATCAATTCCGGCTCGATCCGTGCCGCGGTGTCCAGGTCGAGCTCACCGGCAAGGGCCAGAGCCGTCCACCCGCTGTCCTGTGCCTGCGCCGTCAGCGTGATGGGGGTGATGGTCATGAACTGCCTTCCTGTGGCGGGGTGCGGGTGCAAGGCCACCCACGCCGTAAGCCCACCACTCGACAGAGCGAACGCGACAGGTCCGCAGGCCCTCGCCGGAGGGCCGAAGGTCCCTCTCGGCCGTGGCGACACGGCCGGCCGTGGCCGGCCGGCGCAAGACGGCCGGGGATGAGGGCCGCCGTAACCGCGTGCCCGCCGTACATGACACCCCGGCACCACCAGAGCCGGACGTCCCTCCCGGCCGGTCCGCTCGCCGTGTGAAGGCGTGACCGGTCGGACCCGGGGCAGGGACCGTTGCCGACCGGCTCCGGCGGCCTCCCGATGACAGGGTTCAGGAGATCAAGCCGGTGCGTCCGGGACGCCCGTGCCGCATCGGCACCAGCCCTACGGCACCGCTCCGCGCAACGGCCCCCACTCCCTGCCCGTGAGGAAACCATGCCCTTTCACGTCGCGTCCGAGACCGGCCGTCTCAAGCAGGTCATCCTGCACAGGCCGGACCTGGAACTGAAACGGCTCACGCCCAGGAACAAGGATGCGCTGCTTTTCGACGACGTGTTGTGGGTCAAGCGGGCCAGGGAGGAGCACGATGCCTTCGCCGACACCCTCCGCGACCGCGGTGTGCGCGTCCATCTCTTCGCGGACCTGCTCACCGAGACCCTGGCGCTGCCGGTGGCGAGGTCACTGGTACTGGACAGGGTCTTCGACCCACGGCAGTTCGGCCTGCTCGCCACCGACCGTATGCGTGCCTTCTTCGACTCCCTGGAGCCGGCCGACCTGGTCTCCTGTCTCGTCGGAGGAGTGACCAAGCGCGAACTCCTCGACCGCACCGGGAACCTGACGAGCGTGCGGTTGCACACGACGGCTCCCGACGACTTCGTTCTCGCCCCGCTGCCGAACCACCTCTTCACCCGTGACACGTCCTGCTGGGTGTACGACGGAGTGAGCGTCAATCCCATGAAGAAGAGGGCGCGACGCCGCGAGACCGTCCACTTCGAAGCGATCTACCGGCACCACCCGCTGTTCGGGAAGAGCCAGTTCCATCAGTGGTCCGACGGCCAGGCCGGATATCCGTCGACGATCGAGGGCGGCGACGTACTGGTCATCGGCAAGGGCGCCGTGCTGATCGGAATGAGCGAACGCACCACCCCGCAAGCCGTGGAGAACCTGGCCCTCAGGATGTTCGCCGAACGCTCCGCCCGTCGCGTGGTGGCCCTCGACCTGCCCAAGAGCCGCAGCTTCATGCACCTCGACACCGTCATGACGATGGTCAGCGGTGACACCTTCACCCGGTACGCCGGGCTTGGCATGCTCCCCGCGTCCACGATCGAACCCGGCCCCGGCGGCCAGGGGTTGCGGATCACCGCGCACCCGCCCGAGTACATGGACCAGGCCATCGCCGACGCCCTGAGCCTCGACTCCATCCGGGTGCTCACGCCGAGTCAGGACCTGCGCTCCGCGGAGCGCGAACAGTGGGACGACGGATGCAACGTCCTGGCCGTGGAACCCGGCGTGGTCGTCGCGTACGAGCGCAACGTCACCACCAACACCCATCTGCGCAAGAGCGGCATCGAAGTCATCACCATTCGCGGCAGCGAGCTCGGCCGGGGCCGCGGCGGTCCTCGCTGCATGAGCTGCCCCATCGAGCGCGACGCCGTCTGACCACCACCGTCCCCCCGTCGACACCGACCAGGAGCCCCCATGCCCAGCACGCTGCGTCACCGCCCGTTCCTCAAAGAGCTCGACCTCACCCACGCCGAACTGCGGCACCTGCTCGAGCTGTCCGCCCAGCTGAAGGCCGCCCGCGCCACCGGTACGGCACAGCAGCACCTCCGCGGCAAGAACATCGCCGTCATCTTCGAGAAGACCTCCACACGCACCCGCTGCGCCTTCGAGGTCGCCGCCCACCAGGAGGGCGGACACGTCACCTACCTCGACCCCGCCGGCTCCCAGCTCGGCCACAAGGAGTCGGTCAAGGACACCGCGCGCGTCCTGGGCCGCTACTACGACGGCATCGAATACCGGGGCAGCGACCAGAAAGTGGTCGAACAGCTCGCCCGTTACGCCGGCGTACCGGTGTGGAACGGGCTCACCGACCAGTGGCACCCCACCCAGTCTCTCGCGGACGTGCTCACCATGTGGGAACACACCGACAAGCCGCTGCAACAGGTGTCGTTCGCCTATCTCGGCGACGCCCGCAACAACGTGGGCAACTCCCTGCTGACCACCGCGGCCATGCTCGGCATGGACGTCCGCATGGTCGGACCGCGTTCCCTCCACAACGCGGCGGACGTCGTGGACGAGGCCCGCCGCACGGCCCGCACCACAGGAGCACGGATCACCGTGACCGAGGACGTGGCGCAGGGCGTGGCCGGAGTCGACTTCGTCTACACCGACGTATGGCTGTCCATGGGGGAGCCGGCGGAGCTGTGGGACGAACGGATCGCCCTGCTGCGGCCGTACCAGGTCACCATGGACGTCCTCAGGGCGACTGGCAACCCGCGCGTCAGGTTCATGCACTGCCTGCCGGCCTTCCACGACAGCGACACCACCGTCGGCGCGAAGATCGCCGCAAGAACCGGCATGACGGCCATGGAGGTGACGGACGAGGTGTTCGAGTCGTCCCACTCCATCGTGTTCGACCAGGCGGAGAACCGGCTGCACACCATCAAAGCCGTCCTCGTCGCCACCCTCGCTGACTGACCACCCGGGAGATCACCCCCATGCGTGTCGTCGTCGCCCTGGGCGGCAACGCCCTTCTCCGCCGCGAAGAGCGCCCGGACGCATCCGTGCAGCTCGACAACATCCGCTCGGCCGTCGCCGCACTGGCGCCCCTCGCCCGCCACCACGAACTCGTCATCACCCACGGCAACGGCCCCCAAGTGGGCGTACTCGCCCTCCAGAGCGCGGCCGACCACTCCCTCAGCAGCCCCTACCCCTTCGACGTCCTCGGCGCCGAGACCCAAGGCATGATCGGCTACTGGCTGCTCCAGTCACTGCAGAACGCCCTGCCCGGACGCCAGGTCTGCGCCCTGCTGAACCAGACCCTCGTGTCCGCCGCGGACCCCGCGTTCGGCGAACCCCGCAAGTTCGTGGGCCCCGTCTACGAACGGGAACAGGCCGAAAGGCTCGCCACCGCGCACGGCTGGACGGTCCGGCAGGACGGCAGGCACTGGAGGCGCGTCGTCCCCTCTCCCCGCCCTCAACGCGTCGTGGAAACCCGGTTGATCCGTCTGCTGCTGCACTCCGGTGCCGTCGCCGTCTGCGCAGGGGGAGGAGGAGTACCCGTGATCCGTGACGAGGAAGGGCGACTCACCGGAGTCGAAGCGGTCGTCGACAAGGACCTCACGGCAGCGCTGCTGGCCGAGGCACTCGACGCGGATGCGCTTCTGTTGCTCACCGACGTCTCCCACGTCGAACTCGGCCACGGCACCCCCGAGGCGACACCCGTCGGCCACACCACACCCGCGTACCTGCGCTCCCATCACTTCCCCGCGGGATCCATGGGCCCCAAGGTCGACGCCGTGTGCCGCTTCGTCGAACTGACCGGCGGCACGGCGGCCATCGGCGCCCTCGAAGACGCCCGCGCCATCCTCGACGGAGCCACCGGCACCGTCGTCACCCCGGGCGGCCGCCCCGCACAGCGCCGCTCCGACACCTCCCAGGACCGATGAGATGACGACCAGCAGCACGCCCGCCGCGAGCGAACCCACCGAAAGGACCGAGGGGCCGAGCCGCTCACCCGCCTCTTCCCGCCGCCTCCGCTTCCCGTCGGCCTTCACCGTACTGATCGTGGTCACCGTCGCAGTGTGGGCGCTCACCTTCGTGATACCCGCGGGCCGTTACGACACCGAGGACGGCAGCCCGGTCCCTGGCACGTACCACTCAGTGGAGCTGTCGACGGGCTTCTGGGACCGGCTGAAGGACCTGTTCCTCTCCCCGGTCAACGGGCTGTACGGAGTCACCGACACCGACAGCGGACTCACCGGCCCCGGTGCCGACGGGACGTTCGCGGGCGCCGCGGGAGTGTTCCTCTTCATCCTGGCGGTGGGAGCCTTCATCACCGTGACCATGCGCACGGGCGCCCTGACCCTGGGCGTCGCGCGGCTCGCGCACCGCCTGCGGAGCCACCGGACGCTGCTCCTCGTGGTGCTCCTGACGGTCTTCTCCCTCGGCGGCACCACCTACGGCATGGCGGAGGAGACCCTCGGCTTCTACGGGCTGATGATCCCGCTCATGCTCAAGCTGGGCTACGACCGGATGGTGGCCGCGGCCGTCATCATGGTGGGTGCCGGCGTCGGCACCCTCGCCTCCACCGTGAACCCCTTCGCCACCGGCGTCGCCTCCGACAGCGCCGGCATCGGCACCGGGGACGGCATCCTGCTGCGGCTGGCGATGTGGGTGTGCCTGACCGCCATCGCGGCCGCCTACGTCGTCCGGTACGCCCGGCAGGTCCTCGCCGACCCCTCACGGTCCCTGACGCCCGCCACCGAGGAGGACCGCCGGCTCGCGGCCGAGGACGAACAAGCGGCGTGCCTCTCCGGCCGCCGGCGGCTGGTCCTCGGCCTCTTCGCCGGCACCTTCCTGTTCATGATCTTCGCGGTGGTCCCGTGGGCCGACCTGCACATCACCTTCCTGCCGACACTCGGCTGGTACTTCCCCGAGCTCGCGGCTCTCTTCATCGTCGCCGCCATCGCCGTCGGACTCGTCGGAGGGCTCGGCGAGAAGGGCACGGCCGGCGCCATCACCGAGGGAGCCGGTGACTTCACCGGAGCGGCGATGATCGTCATGCTGGCGCGTGGAGTGACCGTCATCATGAACAACGCGGCCGTGACCGACACCGTCCTCGACGGCCTGCACAGCGTCGTGTCCGGTACCTCGTCCGGCGTCTTCGGCGCCTTGATCTTCCTCGTCAACATCCCCCTCGCCTTCCTGGTGCCCTCCTCCTCCGGTCACGCCGCGCTCGCCATGCCGATCCTGGCTCCGCTGGCAGATTTCGCGGGGGTCAGCCGCGAGCTGGCGGTCACGGGCTACCAGTCGGCCTCCGGGTGGGTGAACCTGGTGACCCCGACGTCCGCCGTCGTCATGGGCGGGCTGGCACTGGCCAAGATCGGCTACGACCGGTACCTGCGCTTCGTCGCACCTCTGATGGGGATTCTGTTCGTGGTCGTGGCCGCCTTCCTGATTCTGGGTGCCACGGTCGGCTGACGCGGCGGGCAGTACGTCACCGGCCGGCGCGCACCAAC
>NZ_JBUEFZ010000063.1:0-16373 GCF_054963715.1 Streptomyces sp. STAM6
GCGCAGGCCGCACCCGGAAACGGGGCAGGCCCACCGGCAGGCACCACACCCGCATCCGGGATACGGCCGGGCCCACCCACCGGGCAGCCACCACACCCTCACCCGGGATACGTCGGGCCCACCGACCGGCAAGCACCGCACCCGCACCCGCACCCGGAACGGGGCAGCCCCGCCCACCGGGCAGGCACCACACCCGCACCCGGGAACGGGGCAGCCCCACCCACCGGCGGTGGCCGCACCCGCACCCGCACCCGCCCCGCACCCGCAGGGTGCCGCATCCGCGAAGCGGCGGGCGCCTCAGGCGAAGCGCTGGCGGGCCGACCCGTCGCACGGCTGGAGCCGCGCCGCGTCCTTCGCCGACGCCAGCGTCACGCACAGCCCCCGCGCCGCCGCGGGCCGCAGCGTTCCCCCCTCGCGCACGAACTGCTGGTTCGCCGTGCCGGAGCAGTCCCAGAGGATCAGCCCCGCGCCCGCCCGGTAGTCGGCGCCCGGGACGTCGAGGCAGCGGTCGTGGGTGAGCTCGGTGCGGACGGACTTCCGGTCGGCGTCGTACCACCAGTTCTGGTTGCGGCCGCCGTGGCAGTCCCATCCTCCGACCGCGGTGCCGTTGCGGGTGACGGACGCGGTGACGTCCAGGCAAGTCCCGGTGGCGTCGTTGCGGAGGGGCTTGAACATGTCGTCCCATGCCCCGGG
Source organism: Streptomyces sp. STAM6 (assembly GCF_054963715.1). NCBI lineage: Bacteria > Bacillati > Actinomycetota > Actinomycetes > Kitasatosporales > Streptomycetaceae > Streptomyces > Streptomyces sp. STAM6. Next base: position 694 of record NZ_JBUEFZ010000063.1, read on the forward strand.
CAGCAGTACGGGCTTGCCCGTGGAGGCGGGGTCGGCGCAACTCGCTTCGCGTGTGTCCGCGTTGTACAGCTGTGTGAGGCAGGCGGCGAACGCCGCGTGCCCGGCCGCGTTGGGGTGGAAGGACTGGCGGACGGAGTTCGCGTCGGGTGTGCCGGGCTTGGACAGGTCGATGTACAGGCCGCGGGCCCAGGTGCTGTCCATGCACACTTCGTGGCCGTGGAAGAGGCGCGAGTTGTCGAGGTAGACGGCTCCGGTGTTCGCGGCGGCTTTCCTCATGCCGCGTTCGAACGCGGGTACGGCGGTGTTGCGGCCCCAGACGGTGTCGGAGTCGTAGCCGAGTCCTCCGCAGGCGAGCTTGCCGGGGAAGTTCGGGTTGTCGCGGAAGTCGGGGCCGATCGGGCTCGGGTAGCCCATGACGACGAGTTTGTAGTCGCCGTCGGCGTACCCGGCGTCGCGCATGACCGTCCTGAGGTCGCGGACGGTCTGTTCGACCTTGGGGACGAGCGCGTCGACGCGGGCCTGCCAGCCGCCCGCGTACGTGGGCTCGCAGGGGCCCTGGAGCGTGAGGTAGCGGGTGACGCAGTCGGTCATGACGGGACCGAACTGGAGGTCGTCGTTGGCGCCGGCGACGAGCAGCACCATCTTGATGCGGGTGTTGCGGGCCTTGATGGCGAGGTTGTCGCTCTGGACGAGTTCGTCGGCGTACTGCTTGCCGCCGCCGATGCGGATGTTGCCGGTGTACGCGCCGGAGCAGGAGACGTTGTAGGTGACGTCGGCGGGGATGCCGGTGCGGTGGATCGCGGCGTCGGGTGAGCGGTGGCACCAGTTGTCGGGGCCGTTGGTCCCCGGTTCGTAGGTGCCGACGCCCTCGCCGGAGATCTCGCTGTCGCCGAGCGAGATCAGGCCGGTCTTGCGGTCGGCGAGAGGCCGTTCGGCGGGGCTGCCGTACAGCGTGGTGGCTTCGGCGGCACGGATCCGCTCCAGTTCCGGGGAGAGGGGTACGGAGGTGATTCCGGGGCGGGGGTTTTCGGCCGCGGTGGCCGGGGTGGTGGCGGCGGTACCGCCGAGGGCGGCGGCGAGGGCCGTGGCCGCCGCGACCGTACATCGGAGCACCGAGCCGCGGCCGGACCTCGGGGACCTGGGCGCGGCTTGCCCGGTCCTGCTGCTGACGCGCGTCATTGCGCCTCCTGGAAGTGGGGTTACCCACGGTTTTTACTGGCCGGTACGCGCCTTGGGAATACACAGAACAAGACAAGTGCTCAACTTTTCAAGGAGGTTGGACGACATGAGCGACGCCAGCGAGTACCGGATCGAGCACGACTCCATGGGAGAGGTGAAGGTCCCCGCGCACGCCAAGTGGCGGGCCCAGACCCAGCGGGCGGTGGAGAACTTCCCCGTCTCCGGGCAGCGCCTGGAGCGCGCCCACATCGAGGCCCTGGCCCGCATCAAGGCGGCCGCGGCCAAGGTCAACGCCGAGCTCGGCGTGCTCGACGAGGACATCGCCGGGGCAATCCAGGAGGCGGCCGCGGAGGTCGCCGAGGGCCGGTGGGACGAGCACTTCCCGGTCGACGTCTTCCAGACGGGCTCCGGCACCTCCTCCAACATGAACACCAACGAGGTCCTGGCCACCCTGGCCGGTGAGCGCCTCGGCCGCCCGGGCGCCGTCCACCCCAACGACCACGTCAACGCGTCCCAGTCGTCCAACGACGTCTTCCCCTCCTCCATCCACATCGCGGCGACCGCAGCCGTCACCCGTGACCTGGTCCCCGCCCTCGACCACCTGGCGGCTTCCCTGGAGCGGAAATCAGCCGAATTCGCGAACGTGGTGAAGTCGGGCCGCACCCATCTGATGGACGCGACCCCGGTGACCCTGGGGCAGGAGTTCGGCGGGTACGCGGCCCAGATCCGCTACGGCGTCGAACGGCTGCGCGCCTCGCTGCCCCGGCTGGCCGAACTGCCCCTCGGCGGCACCGCGGTCGGCACCGGCATCAACACCCCGCCCGGCTTCTCGGCCGCCGTCATCGCCGAGGTCGCGCGGGCCACCGGGCTGCCGCTGACGGAGGCCCGCGACCACTTCGAGGCGCAGGGCGCGCGCGACGGGCTGGTGGAGACGTCCGGCCAGCTCAGGACCATCGCCGTCGGCCTCACCAAGATCTCCAACGATCTGCGCTGGATGGCGTCCGGGCCGCGCACCGGCCTGGCCGAGATCAATCTGCCGGACCTCCAGCCGGGCTCGTCGATCATGCCGGGGAAGGTCAACCCGGTGATCCCGGAGGCGGTGCTGATGGTCGCCGCGCAGGTCACCGGCAACGACCTGACCGTGGCGACGGCCGGCGCCGCGGGGAACTTCGAGCTCAACGTGATGCTGCCGGTCATGGCCAAGAACCTGCTGGAGTCGGTGCGCCTGCTGGCCAACGCCGCCCGTCTGCTCGCGGACCGCACCGTCGACGGCATCACCGCCAACGCCGAGCGGGCCCGCGAGTACGCCGAGTCCTCACCGTCCGTCGTGACCCCGCTGAACAAGTACATCGGGTACGAGGAGGCGGCGAAGGTCGCCAAGAAGTCGCTGGCCGAGCGCAGGACGATCCGTGAGGTGGTCCTGGAGTCGGGGTACGTCGAGCGGGGCGACCTGACCTTGTCCCAGCTGGACGAGGCGCTCGACGTCCTGCGGATGACGCGGCCCTGACCTGCGCCGACGCGGCCGAAAGCGCCCGCTGCCCGTGATCTGCGTCGCGGCGGGCGCCCTGGGACCCCCCTAAGATCTGCGCATGACAGCCGAGACGACAGGGGGCGGGGCGCGTGCCGACGGTGCGCGCTGGGAGCGGGGTGCCCGGATTCTGTGGCGCTACCGGGACAACGGCACCGGCCAGGTCCACATCTGCCGGCCCGTGACCGTCGTCCAGGACACCGCCGAGCTGCTGGCCGTCTGGATGGCGCCCGGCACGGAGTGCGTCAAGCCCGTGCTCGCCGACGGCACCCCCGTGCACGAGGAGCCGCTCGCCACCCGGTACACCGCCCCGCGCACCACCATCCGCACCCGCTGGACGGGCACGGGCGTGCTGAAGCTGGCCCGTCCGGGGGAGCCGTGGTCGGTGTGGCTGTTCTGGGAGCAGGGCTGGCGCTTCCGCAGCTGGTACGTGAACCTGGAGGAGCCGCAGACCCGTTGGGCGGGCGGCGTGGACTCCGAGGACCACTTCCTCGACATCTCGGTGTACCCGGACCGCAGTTGGCTCTGGCGCGACGAGGACGAGTTCGCCCAGGCCCAGCGCAGCGGGCTGATGAACACGGCGCAGGCCGCACGCGTACGAGAGGCCGGGCGCGCCGCGGTCGAGGTGATCCGCGCCTGGGGAACGCCCTTCGCGGACGGCTGGGAGAACTGGCGGCCGGACCCGCGCTGGGCGGTTCCCGAGCTACCGGCGGACTGGGATCGCACCCCGGCGCACACGGCTCCATGAGACCCTTGATGCGCCCCTGGGGTACAAACGTAGGATCGTCCTCCGCAAGTCCGCGAAGCAGCAACGACTGAGCACAGAGCAGGACCTGACCGTAAGTCATCAACGAGGGGGTGGCGCCGTGCCTGATGTGTGCCCGGATCCGTCCCCCCTTGTCGGCGGCGCCCCCAGAGCGGGTATAGCGCCTGACAGAGCGATTGCATCGCACAACCGGCCCGGATGGACGGAACCTCACGCGTGACGGAGCATCCCACCTCCCACGAAGGCCGGCAGCCCCTCGCTGCCCGGCCGCAGGAACGCACTCGGCCGCGGCAGGAGGCGCCCCCGGCGCCCGCCGCGTCGTCCGTCCCTGCGCCCGTGCCCGGGTCGTGCCCGGGGGCGGGGGCCGCCGTGTCCGCGTCCCGGCCCGGGTCGGGTACGGCAGCGGTCACCGGTCACGCGCCCGCGCCCGCGCCCGCCGCCGGGCACGCTCCCCTGTCCGCGCACGGCTCCGCTCCGGGACACGGCACGGGCCCCGCGTCCGGCCGGGGCCACGGCCCCGCCGCCGCGGGCGCGGCGCCCGCGGGTCACACGGCCGGTACGGGCGCGGGGGCCGGTACGGGCGCCGGGCCGGGCTCCGGTCCGGGTGCGGGGGCCGAGATGGCGCACCCGCCCGGCACCGGGAACGGACAGGGCATCGCCGCCGCCCCGGCGGACGGCCATCCCGGCCCCGGCGGCGTCGTGCCGGCGCAGTCCGGCCCCGCCCCGCAGGACCCGGTGGGCACCGCGCGGCGCGAGGGCGACCGGTTGCGGTTCGTGGGAGCCGCCACCCGGCGGATCGCCCGTGGCATCGACCTGGACGAGATCGTGCTCGGCCTGTGCCGGGCCACCGTGCCGACGTTCTCCGACGCGATCCTGGTGTATCTGCGCGATCCGCTGCCGGTCGGCGACGAGCGGCCGGTCGACCCGTTCGTACTGCGGCTGCGCCGTACGGACCGGCTGCGTTTAACGGACGACGACTCCGAGCTCGGTCTCGCCACGGCCGGTGCGGTGCCGGCCGGGGACGGCGATCTGGGGCCGGCCGCCGAGCTGTGCGAGGTCCGTGCCGGCGGGGCCCTCGCCGAGGTGCTGCGCGGTGTGCGCCCGGTCTTCGGGGACTCGGCGGCCGCCCGCGCGGCGCTGCCCGAGCTGCTCGGCGACGGCCGTTCCGTACCGGCCGGGCACCGGGCGATCCTCGCGCCGCTGCGCGGCCGCCGGCGGGTGATCGGGGCCGCGGTGTTCCTGCGCCGGCCCGACCGTCCGCCGTTCGAGCCGAACGACCTGCTGGTGGCGGCCCAGCTGGCGACGCACACCGCGCTCGGCATCGACAAGGCCGTGCTGTACGGGCGCGAGGCGTACATCGCCGACGAGCTGCAGCGCACGATGCTCCCGGAGACCCTGCCGCAACCGACCGGGGTGAAGCTTGCCTCCCGCTACCTGCCCGCGGCCGAGACGGCCCGGGTCGGCGGCGACTGGTACGACGCGATCCCGCTGCCGGGAAGCCGGGTCGCCCTCGTCGTGGGCGACGTCATGGGCCACTCGATGACCTCGGCCGCGATCATGGGCCAGCTGCGCACCACGGCCCAGACGCTGGCCGGGCTGGACCTGCCGCCGCAGGAGGTGCTGCACCACCTGGACGAGCAGGCCCAGCGACTCGGCGAGAACCGCATGGCGACCTGCCTGTACGCGGTGTACGACCCGGTCGCGCACCGGATCACCATCGCCAACGCGGGTCACCCGCCGCCGATACTGCTCCACCTCGGCGGCCGGGCGGAGGTGCTCCGTGTGCCGCCGGGCGCGCCGATCGGTGTGGGCGGCGTGGACTTCGAGGCGGTCGAGCTGGACGCCCCGGCGGGCGCGACGCTGCTGCTGTACACCGACGGGCTGGTCGAGTCGCGGCTGCGGGACGTGTGGACGGGGATAGAGCAGCTGCGCGAGCGACTGGCGGCCACGGCCCAGTTGACCGGCCCGGACCATTCCCCTCCGCTGGAGGCGCTCTGCGACGACGTGCTGGACATGCTCGGCCCGGGCGACCGGGACGACGACATCGCGCTGCTCGCCGCACGGTTCGACGGGATCGCGCCGAGCGATGTGGCCTACTGGTTCCTGGAGCCGGAGGACGCCGCGCCCGGGCGGGCCCGTCGGCTGGCGCGGCGGGCGCTGGCCCGGTGGGACCTGGAGGAGCTGTCGGACAGTGTGGAGCTGCTGGTCAGCGAGGTGGTCACGAACGCCGTGCGGTACGCGGAGCGGCCGGTGACGCTGCGGCTGCTGCGGACGGACGTGCTGCGCTGCGAGGTCGGTGACGACGCGCCGCAGCTGCCGAGGCAGCGGCGGGCCCGGGACACCGACGAGGGCGGGCGTGGACTGTTCCTGGTCAACCGGCTGGCCCGGCGGTGGGGTGCGACCCGGCTGTCGACCGGCAAGGTGGTCTGGTTCGAGCTGCCGACCCGCGTCTGAGCGGGCGTCCGGCGCGCGGCGCCGGGGAACGCACGAGTGGCCGGGCCCCGAGGGGGCCCGGCCACTTCGTTCATGCCGTCGTGCCGGCCGTCACGGCCCGAGCGGGTTCTCGATGGTGCCGTCTTCGTCACCGGGGCCGCCGGTCTGGCCCTGGTCGCCGTCCGTCCCGCCGTCGGTCGGGTCGGCGGTGGGCGTGTCCGTCGGCGTGGGGGTCGGCTTGGGCGTCCGGGGCGGGGTGCGCGTCGGGGCCGGCTCGCCCGTGGGCGTCCGCGTCGGCGTGGGCTCGTCCGTCGGCGACTCGGTCTCGGTCGGCTCGTCCGTCGGCGACTGGGTCGGGGCCGGCTCGTAGACGTCGGACTCGTCCACTTCCAGGTCGAACTCGGCGTCGGAGCCGCCGTCCAGGGCACCGGTGGTGTAGGCGCGCCAGATCCTGGCGGGGACGCCGCCGCCGTTGGCGCGGCCCGGGTTGATGGTGTCGGTCAGGGTGACCTGGCCCGTGCCGTCGGGCTGCTCGCCGAACAGGGCGACCGCGGTGACCAGTTCCGGGGTGTAGCCGACGAACCAGGCCGAGCGGTTGTTCTCCGACGTACCGGTCTTGCCGGCCGCCTGGTAGTCACCGGCCGCGTTCTGGCCCGAACCGTTCCGCACGACACCCCGCATGGCCTGGGTCACGGTGTCGGCCGCCTCGCGGCTGATCACCTGGTCGCCGACGGGGTCCTGGAGCAGGGGCGTGTTGTCCTTGTGCTCGGCGGACTTCACGATCGACGGCGTGACCAGCTTGCCGTGGTTGTCGAGGGTCGCGTACACACCGGCCATGTCCCACGGGGAGGCGCCCATCGTGCCGAGGGACATCGCGGGCTGCTCGACCCAGTCCTTGCTGTCCTTCATCCCGAGGGCGAGCGCGGTCTTCTTCACCTTCTCCGGGGTGACGTCGACGATCATCTGCGCGTAGACCGAGTTGATGGAGCTGTTGGTGGCGCGCTGGACCGTGACGGGGCCGTAGCTGCGGTCGTCCTCGTTCTCGGGGGCGAAGGGGGTGTCGCTGCCCTCGACGGGGCGCTTGCTCGTGCCGTCGTAGAGGGTGTTGAGCCCGATCTTCCGGCCGTCCTGGGTCTCCGAGCCGTTCTCCAGCGCGGAGGCGAGGACGATCGGCTTGAAGGTCGACGCCGGCTGGTAGTCGCGGCGGGTGGCGTTGGACAGCCAGTGCTCGGTGGCGCCGACGCCGCCGTAGAGGGCCACGACTCCGCCGGTCTTCGGGTCGACGGAGGCGGCACCCGCCTGGACGGTGGCGTCCGCCTTGTCGCCCTTGCGGTCGAGCTTCTCCTCCAGCTGCCGGTCGACGGCCTTGACGAGGTCCTTCTGGCGCCCCTCGTCGATGTTGAGGGTGATGGTCCACCCGCCGGCCGTGAGCAGCTCCTCACTGATGTCGCCCCGGCGGATCAGCTCCTGCTTGGCGGCCTCGACGATGTAGCCGGTCTGGCCCTCCATGCCGGGGGCGGCCTTGGGCTGCTTCGGCACGGGGAAGGTGAGCTTGGCGCGCTCGGCGGCCGACAGCCAGTTCTCCTCGACCATGTTGTCCAGGACGTAGTTCCAGCGCTCCTTCACCAGCTTGCGGCCGGTGGCGGACGCCGAGGTCCAGTCGTACTGGCTGGGGGCCTGCAGCAGGGCGGCCAGATAGGCGCCCTGGGACACCGTCAGCTTGCCCGCGTCGACGCCGTAGTAGGCCTGGGCGGCGGCCTGGATGCCGTAGGCGTTGCGGCCGTAGTAGCTGGTGTTCATGTAGCCCGCGAGGATCTCGGGCTTGCTCATGCGCTGGTCGACCTTGAGGGAGATCACCAGTTCCTTGAGCTTGCGGGTGACCGTCCGGTCCTGGTCCAGGTAGTAGTTCTTGACGTACTGCTGGGTGATGGTCGAGCCACCCTGCTTGCCCTTGCCGGTCAGGGTGTTGACGACACCTCGGGCGGTGCCCTTGATGTCGATGCCGGAGTCCTCGTAGAAGGTCTTGTTCTCGGCGGCGACGAACGCCCGCTCGACATCGTCGGGGATCTTGTCCAGGCCGACGATCTCGCGGTTCACCTTGCCGGTACGGGCCAGGACCTTGCCGTTGCTGTACTTGTAGACGTTGCTCTGCATCGTCGCCTGCGCGTTGGCCGTGGGGACGGGTACGAGCAGGTAGACCACGTACAGCGCGCCCATGGCGAGGAGGCAGAGGACGAAGAAGGTGCCGAACACCTTCTTCCAGGTGAAGAAGCGGCGTATGCCCGCGCCTCCGGTGTTCTCCCGACGCGTCCCCCGCTGCCGGGACCGTTGCGTTTCCGCTCGGCCCATCGCTTCTTCGCTCCCGCTCTGCTTCGTGTTCGTGCGTCCGTCACGGCCGGATCAGCTCAGCAAGCTAACACCGCCTGCGGTGACAAAGCTCCACGGAACCGGGCTTTTGGGACGTGACAATCAGCACCCGTCTCTAGGGAACCGACTCACCAGGGGTGCGAAGGGTTGCGAAGAACGATAAAGTGATATCACTTTGCTAGAGGCTCCGCCGCGGGCGGAGCCGCCGGAGAACGGGGGACCATCATGTCCGCGACCAGCACGAACAGCCCTGACAGCCAGCCCGGGGTACCCGAGATGCCCGCTCCACGCGTCCGGGAATTCGCCGCGCACAGCATCGGCGGCGGACTGGCCCTGCTGCTCGGCCTGGCCGGATTCGCGGCGGGCGTCTGCCTCGTGGTCGCGGGCGCCGCGGCCGGCGCGACCGCGCTGAAGGTGACCCTGATCGCGGCCGGCGTCCTGCTGGCGTTCGCCTCGTTCCTCGCGATGTGCGGGCTGAACATGGTGGCGCCCGGCGAGGCGCGGGTCGTCCAGCTCTTCGGGCGGTACCGGGGCACGATCCGCACCGACGGACTGCGCTGGGTGAACCCCTTCACCTCGCGCGCCAAGATCTCGACGCGGGTCCGCAACCACGAGACGGCCGTCCTGAAGGTCAATGACGCCTACGGCAACCCGATCGAGCTCGCCGCGGTGGTGGTGTGGCGGGTCGAGGACACCGCTCAGGCGATGTTCGAGGTCGACGACTTCCTGGAGTTCGTCTCCACGCAGACCGAGGCCGCCGTCCGCCACATCGCGATCGAGTACCCCTACGACGCGCACGACGAGGACGGGCTGTCGCTGCGCGGCAACGCCGAGGAGATCACCGAGAAGCTGGCGATCGAGCTGCACGCGCGCGTGGAGGCGGCGGGCGTCCACATCATCGAGTCGCGCTTCACTCACCTCGCGTACGCCCCGGAGATCGCCTCCGCGATGCTCCAGCGCCAGCAGGCGGGCGCCGTGGTGGCGGCGCGCCGGCAGATCGTGGACGGCGCGGTCGGCATGGTGGAGGCGGCGCTCGACCGGCTCACCGAGCGGGACATCGTGGAGCTCGACTCCGAGCGCAAGGCGGCGATGGTCTCCAACCTGATGGTGGTGCTGTGCGGTGACCGGGCGGCCCAGCCGGTCCTCAACACAGGCACCCTGTACCAGTGACCGAACGCCAGCAGCGCAAGCAGGTACTGCTCCGCCTCGATCCGGCCGTGTACGAGGCCCTGTCCCGCTGGGCGGCCGACGAGCTGCGCAGCGCCAATGCCCAGATCGAGTTCCTGCTGCGCAAGGCTCTGTCGGACGCGGGCCGCCTCCCGGCGGCCCCCGGCCCGATCCCCCGCCGGGGCCGCCCGCCCAAGGCGCCGCCGAAGGCCCCGCCCGAAGCGCCTCCCCGGACACCGCCGCACCGGACATGACGCCCGCGCGGGCGCGCCCCGCGCGGGCCTTCGCCACATCTATACATCGCGTGTATACGTGCTCTGTATAGTGTCCGTCATGTCTATCGGCCACGCCCTGCTCGGGCTTCTCGAGTCCGGCCCCCGGCACGGATACGACCTCAAGCGCGCCTTCGACGAGAAGTTCGGCCACGACCGCCCCCTGCACTACGGGCAGGTCTATTCGACGATGTCGCGGCTGCTGAAGAACGGCCTCGTGGAGGTCGAGGGCATCGAGGCCGGCGGCGGCCCCGACCGCAAGCGGTACGCCATCACCGAGGCCGGGATCACCGACGTCGACCGCTGGCTCGCCCAGCCGGAGAGGCCGGAGCCGTACCTCCAGTCGACCCTCTACACCAAGGTCGTCCTCGCCCTGCTCACCGGGCGCGACGCGGCCGACCTCCTGGACACGCAGCGGGCCGAGCACCTGCGGCTGATGCGCGAGCTGACCCGCCGCAAGAAGGACGGCGACCTCGCCGACCAGCTCATCTGCGACCACGCGCTCTTCCACCTGGAGGCCGACCTGCGCTGGCTGGAGCTGACCGCCGCGCGGCTCGGGCCGCTGGCGGAGGCGGTGAAGCGGTGACCGGCACCCTGCTGTCGGCGTCCGGCGTCCACAAGACGTACGGCGCCACACCCGCTCTCACCGGCGCCGACTTCTCGGTCCGGGCCGGCGAGGTCGTGGCCGTCATGGGCCCTTCGGGGTCGGGCAAGTCGACACTGCTGCACTGTCTCGCCGGGATCGTCCGGCCGGACGCCGGGACCATCACCTACGACGGACGGGACCTTTCGTCGATGTCCGACGCCGCCCGCAGCGCGCTGCGCCGCGGCGACTTCGGGTTCGTCTTCCAGTTCGGCCAGCTCGTGCCGGAGCTGAGCTGTGTGGAGAACGTCGCGCTGCCGCTGCGCCTCAACGGCGAGCGGCGCAAGCCGGCCGAACGCAGGGCGCTGGAGTGGCTGGAGCGCCTGGAGGTGGCCGACACGGCCGGCAAGCGGCCCGGTGAGGTCTCCGGCGGTCAGGGGCAGCGGATCGCCGTCGCCCGGTCCCTGGTGACCTCGCCTCGCGTGGTGTTCGCGGACGAGCCGACGGGCGCCCTGGACTCCCTCAACGGCGAGCGGGTGATGCAGTTGCTCACCGACGCCGCCCGGGACACCGGCGCCGCCGTGGTGCTGGTCACCCACGAGGCCCGGGTCGCCGCCTACTCCGACCGTGAGATCGTCGTGCGCGACGGCAGGGTCCGGGACACGGCGGGCCTCGTATGACTGTCCGGGCCTGGGCCCGTGACCTCGCCATGGGCGCCCGGTTCGCGGTGACCGGCGGCCGCCGGGGCTGGACGCGGACCCTGCTGACCGCCGTCGGCGTCGGCCTCGGCGTCGTGCTGCTGCTGGTCGCCGCCTCCGTGCCCAGGCTGATCGAGAGCCGCGACGACCGTGAGGTCGCCCGGTCGGTCCTGCTCACCGACGATGTCCGGCGCTCGGACCGCTCGTTCCTCTACCTCAACCAGTCGACGCTCTACCGTGGGGACACGATCAGCGGCATGGCGGTCCGGGCCGAGGGGGCCCGGGCCCCGGCGCCGCCCGGCCTGGAGAAGCTTCCCGGTCCCGGTGAGCTGGTCGTCTCCCCCGCCCTGGCCGAACTGCTGGCCTCGCCCGGCGGCGCGCTGCTGAAGGATCGTTTCCCCTACCGCACGACCGGCACGATCGGTGACGCCGGACTGATCGGCCCGGGCGAGCTGCGGTTCTACGCCGGCAGCTCCACACTGACCGAGGAGTCCGCGGACGGCCGTGGCGACCGGTTCGGCTACGCGATGCCCGCCGGCGAGCCGATGAGCGCCTTCCTGCTGCTGCTCATCGTGATCGCCTGCGTGGTGCTGCTGCTGCCCGTGCTGGTGTTCATCGCGACCGCCGTCCGCTTCGGCGGCGAGCAGCGCGACCGGCGGCTCGCCGCGCTGCGCCTGGTGGGCGCGGACAGCGGAATGGCGCGGCGGATCGCGGCCGGGGAGTCGCTGGCCGGTGCACTGCTGGGCCTGGCCGTGGGTGGGGTCCTGTTCGCGGTGGTACGACGGTTCCTCGGCGGCTTCACCGTGTGGGACGTCAACGCCTTCCCGTCCGACGTGGTTCCGGGCGCCGCCCTGACCGCGGGCGTCGTGGTGGCCGTGCCGGTCTCCGCGGTCGTGGTCACCGTTTTCGCGCTGCGGGGCATGGCGATCGAACCGCTGGGAGTCGTACGCAGCACCGCCCCGCGCCCCCGCCGGGTGTGGTGGCGGCTGACGCTGGTGGCGGCGGGCGCGGCACTGCTGCTGCCGATGTCCGGCGGGATCGCCGTCGGGGACACCGAGATCGCCACCCTGCAGATCACCACGGGCGCGGTACTGGCGCTCATGGGGCTCACCACACTGCTGCCGTGGCTGGTGGAGGCCGTGGTCGGCCGGCTGCGGGGCGGCCCGGTGCCGTGGCAGCTCGCCGTCCGCAGACTGCAGTTGAGCAGCAGCACGGCGGCCCGCGCGGTCAGCGGGATCGTGGTGGCCGCGGCCGGAGCGATCGCGCTCCAGATGCTCCTGCAGTCCATCCAGAGCGACTTCATGAAACCGACCAACATGGACTCCGCGCGGGCGCAGCTGGAGACGTGGGCGGACGTGAGGGACGGCACCGAGGCCCGCCGGATGATCGAGGGCTTCTCGGCGACGCAGGGCGTCGCGGGCGTGATCGGGACGATCGGCTCGTCGGCGCAGCGGCCCGGACCGCAGCGGCCCGGTGAGGACTTCGTCCCGACGACGTCGGTCACGGTCGGCGACTGCGCCTCGCTGAGCGAGCTGGCGCACCTGCCCTCCTGCGAGGACGGTGACGTGTTCATCGCGCGGACGCACGGCCGCGAGGGACCGTCGGACGACTACCTCGCCGAGACCGCCCGGCCCGGCGCCCGGGTGAATCTGCGCGTCGACGCGGACCGTCCCGGCGAGGATCCGGTGCTGTGGCGGATTCCGGAGACGGCCCACACGGTCGAGTCCCGGCGTGACCCGCTGGGACGGCTGCAGTTCGGCATCTTCGCGACACCGTCCGCCCTCGACGTGAGGAAGCTCGACGAGCCCACGGCGCAGGCGATGGTCCGGCTGGACGAGCGGGTCCCGGACGCGGCCGAGCACGTACGGAACACCGCGGCGCGGGTCGATCCGCTGATGGAGGTCCGCACGCTGCAGAACTTCGAGCGGGACCGGCGATACGGCAGCGTCCGGACGGGCATCTTCGCCGGGGCGACCGCGACGATGCTCCTCATCGCGGTGTCGCTGCTGGTCACGACGGTGGAACAGCTGCGGGACCGCAAGCGGCTGCTGTCGGTACTGGTCGCCTTCGGCACCCGCCGGTCCACGCTCGGCTGGTCCGTGCTGTGGCAGACGGCGGTACCGATCGCGCTGGGTCTGACCCTCGCGGTCGGGGGCGGTCTGGGCCTCGGCGTGGTCCTGCTGAAGATGATCGACAAACAGGTCACGGACTGGTGGGCGTTCCTGCCCGTGGCGGGTGTGGGCGGGGCCCTGATCCTGGCCGTGACGCTGCTGAGCCTGCCGCCGCTGTGGCGGCTGATGCGCCCGGACGGTCTGCGTACGGAGTGAGGGCCGGCAGCCCGGCCGGCCACCCGGGGTCAGGCACCGGGGGTCAGGCGCCCGGAGGCCGGGATGCCGGGGTCAGGCGCCCGGAGGCCGGGATACCGGGGTCAGGCGCCCGGGGGCCGGGATGCCGGGGTCAGGCGCCCGGGCCGAGCACCCGGACGGGCAGCGCCGCCATCGCCTCGCGCAGGGCGCCCGCGAACTCCTCGAACTCGGCCTGGCGCGCGGCGCCCGTCCGCATCGCCAGCGCGATCCGGCGCGAGGGGGCCGGGTCGGCGAACCAGCCGGTCAGCAGCCGGCTGTTGCGCCCGGTCTCGACCGTGACGGCCGTGCGCGGCAGCAGGGTCACGCCGAGGCCGCCGGCGACCAGCTGCACCAGCGTGGACAGTCCGGCCGCGGTCGTGGTGACCGCGGCGCCGTCGGTGCGGCCGGCCTCCCGGCAGATGTCCAGGGCCTGGTCGCGCAGGCAGTGCCCCTCGTCCAGGAGCAGCAGGTGCAGCTCCCGCAGGGCGTCGCGGGGGATGTCGGTGCGGCCGCCCAGCCAGTGGTCTTCGGGCGTGACCAGCACGAAGTCCTCGTCGAACAGGGGCAGTTCGGTGACGCCGGGGACACCGAGCGGGACGGCGAGGAGCAGCAGGTCGAGCCGGCCGGCCGCGAGACCGTCCAGCAGCGAGGAGGTCTGCTCCTCGTGGACCTGGAGCTCCAGGTCCGGGTACCGGTCGTGGACCAGCCGCAGGACCTCGGGCAGGAGATAGGGCGCGACGGTCGGGATGACACCGAGCCGCAGGACGCCGGTGAACGGCGCCTGGGCGGCCTCGGCCTCCTCCATCAGCTCACCGACGGCGTCCAGGACGGCCTTCGCCCGTACGGCCAGCCGCTCCCCCGCCGGCGAGAGCAGCACCTTGCGTGTCGTACGCTCCAGCAGCTGGACACCGAGTGCCTCTTCGAGGGCCGAAACCGCGCCCGAAAGGGCGGGCTGGCTCATCCCGATCGACGCGGCCGCGTCCCGGAAGTGCAGGTACTCCGCCACGGCCGCGAAGGCGCGCAACTGCGCCAGACTGGGCTGCTTACCCCTGTACACGGACACCACTGATAACCACCTTCGATCAACACGACCCATTCTAGCTATTTCACTGATCAATGCACGCCGTGCCACGATGGGTCACGTCCAACCCCCACGGAAGGCCTCAAAAGGGACTTCCCACTCGAAGGAGAGCGCGTGCTCACTGTCGGCGCCCAGTTCCCCACGTACGACCTGACCGCCTGTGTGTCGCTGGAGAGCGGCAAGGAGTTCGAGCAGATCAACCACAAGTCCTACGAGGGCAAGTGGCGCGTGGTGTTCTTCTGGCCGAAGGACTTCACCTTCGTCTGCCCCACCGAGATCGCCGCCTTCGGCAAGCTGAACGACGAGTTCGCCGACCGTGACGCCCAGATCCTCGGTGTCTCCGGCGACTCCGAGTTCGTGCACCACGCCTGGCGCAAGGACCACGCGGACCTGCGTGACCTGCCCTTCCCGATGCTCGCGGACTCCAAGCACGAGCTGATGCGCGACTGCGGCGTCGAGGGCGAGGACGGCTTCGCGCAGCGCGCCGTCTTCATCGTCGACCCGAACAACGAGATCCAGTTCACCATGGTGACCGCCGGCTCCGTCGGCCGTAACCCCAAGGAGGTCCTGCGGGTGCTGGACGCCCTGCAGACCGACGAGCTGTGCCCCTGCAACTGGAGCAAGGGCGAGGACACCCTGGACCCGGTCGCGCTCCTGGCGGGTGAGTGACCCATGGCGCTCGACGAGCTGAAGTCCGCCATACCGGACTACGCCAAGGACCTGAAGCTGAACCTCGGTTCGGTCATCGGCAACAGCGAGCTTCCGCAGCAGCAGCTGTGGGGCACCGTGCTGGCCTGCGCGATCGCCTCGCGCTCGCCGAAGGTCCTGCGTGAGCTGGAGCCCGAGGCCAAGGCGAACCTGAAGCCCGAGGCGTACGCGGCCGCCAAGTCCGCCGCCGCCATCATGGCGATGAACAACGTGTTCTACCGCACGCGCCACCTGCTCTCCGACCCGGAGTACGGCACGCTGCGCGCCGGTCTGCGGATGAACGTCATCGGCAACCCGGGTGTGGAGAAGGTCGACTTCGAGCTGTGGTCGCTCGCCGTCTCCGCGATCAACGGCTGCGGCCAGTGCCTGGACTCGCACGAGCAGGTGCTCCGCAAGGCCGGCGTGGACCGCGAGACGATCCAGGAGGCCGTGAAGATCGCCTCGGTGATCCAGGCGGTCGGCACGACGCTGGACGCGGAAGCCGTTCTGGCCGAGTAGCCACCACCGACGGGCCGTCCACCCGACACAGGCGAGAAGGGCCGCCGACCCGGGT
>NZ_JBUEFZ010000064.1:0-15011 GCF_054963715.1 Streptomyces sp. STAM6
CGCACCCGCGCCCGGGACCGCGGGCAGCCCAACTCGCCGGCAGGCACCGCACCCGCGCCCGGGACCGCGGGCAGGCCTACCCCCGGCAGGCACCGCACCCGCGCCCGGGACCGCGGGCAGCCCAACTCACCGGCAGGCACCGCACCCGCGCCCGGCCGGCGGTGGAAGGCGCCGCTCAGTGGCGGAAGAAGATCCGGTCCGCGTACTCGCTCATCACGCGGCCGTTCCACTCGTGGCCGCCGTCGACGTTTCCCGAGCGCAGCAGGGGCGGTTCGATCCCGCGGGCGACGAGGGCCTCGGTCGCTGCGGCCATGGTCGCCTGCATCAGCGCGCTCGTGACGACCGTGGAGGCGGGCGCGAACGGCGCCTCGACGCCCTCGTGGGTCAACTCCGCGTCGCCCACCGCGATTTTGGAGTCCAGGACGATGTCGCAGTGGTCCTTCAGGAAGGTGCCCGAGACGTGCCGGGACTTGGTCTCCTCCGCGTACGCCACGGACGTCACGCCGATGACCTTGAGACCGAGGGCGCGGGCGTTCATCGCCATCTCGACGGGCAGGGCGTTGCGCCCGGAGAGGGAGACGATGATCAGCACGTCGCCGGCCCTGGCCGGTGAGGAGTCGAGCACGGCGCCCGCCAGGCCGTCGACCCGTTCCAGGGCCGAGCCGAGCGTCGCGGGCATGACGTCGACGCCGACGACCCCGGGGACGGCGAGCAGGTTCATGAGCGCGAGGCCGCCGGCCCGGTAGACCACGTCCTGGGCGGCGAGGGAGGAGTGCCCGGCGCCGAAGGCGAACAGCCGGCCGCCCGTGGCGACGGCGTCGGCGAGCACCTCGCCGGCGGCGGCGACGTTCGCGGCCTCCTCGTCGCGGACCTGCCGCAGCAGGCCGATGGCGGCGTCGAAGAACCGACCGGCCAGCTCGCTGTCGCCCATCGCCGATGCCCCTTTTCGTCGTCTTCTGATGGTTTCGTGCTGTGTCGCCACCGTGTCGCGGATCACGTTGCGGTCTGGACCATTGCTCTGTCAATACCGACCCGTGGCGGGTGCGGGATGCTTGTCGGCGGGATGCGCAAGAATTGGGACAGGGCCAGCGCACGATTCTTTTGAATCACCACAGCATCGAGGGGCACGTATGTCCGGACTGATCGACACCACGGAGATGTACCTCCGCACCATCCTCGAGCTCGAAGAAGAAGGTGTGGTGCCCATGCGGGCCCGCATCGCCGAGCGGCTGGACCAGAGCGGGCCGACCGTCAGCCAGACGGTCGCGCGCATGGAGCGCGACGGTCTGGTGACCGTCGCCGGCGACCGGCACCTGGAGCTCACCGACGAGGGTCGCCGCCTGGCCACGCGCGTCATGCGCAAGCACCGGCTGGCCGAGTGCCTGCTGGTGGACGTGATCGGCCTGGAGTGGGAGCAGGTCCACGCCGAGGCCTGTCGCTGGGAGCACGTGATGAGCGAGGCGGTGGAGCGCCGCGTCCTGGAGCTCCTGCGCCACCCCACCGAGTCGCCGTACGGCAACCCCATCCCGGGTCTGGAGGAGCTGGGAGAGAAGGCCGAGGCGGAGGCGTTCCTCGACGAGAGCATGGTGGCGCTGTCCGAGCTCGACGCGGGCCCGGAGGGCAAGACCGTGGTGGTCCGCCGCATCGGCGAGCCGATCCAGACCGACGCCCAGCTGATGTACACGCTGCGCCGCGCGGGCGTGCAGCCCGGCTCGGTGGTGAGTGTCACGGAGTCGGCGGGCGGCGTGCTCGTCGGCAGCAGTGGCGAGGCGGCGGAGCTGGGCGCGGAGATCGCGTCCCATGTCTTCGTGGCCAAGCGCTGAGCCTTCCCCCTTTCGGTGGTACACCCGGTCCGGCGGCGGACCGGGTGCCGTTTCCGTACGGAATGGCAGCGGACGCGCCGATCCCGTGCCAGTCTTGGCTCACTGCATATGACCTGAGGGCGCGGGATGCGGCTCCGCGCCCGGGAGGGAGCAGGTTGATGCGCCCGACACTCGCGCCCGTGCCCCCGCACACAGAGGGCCCCGGCGCCCATCGGCGCCGGGGCCTGTCCTCCCCTGTGCTGACCCGGAGCCCCGAGCTCCCAGGGTCGTCCCCCTCGGACCGATTTCCCCGAGCGGCCCGCCTCCCGTTGAAGATCTCCCCTCGACGACGGACGTCAACCCTTGCGTCGCGTCACTCGTACGAGCGGTGTTGCCGGAGAGAACCCTGTTTTCGAATATGGGTTCGATAGTCTGACGGGGCTCGTTCGACGTGTGGCAGCTCGACGTGGACAGAAGGGGGTGCCAGGACAGATGGTGCGACGTATCGACCTGACCGGCGCCGACGGCGTACGCCTCGCGGCATGGGAGTTCACCGACCCGCCCAAGGCGGCCGGCCACGGCGGCGAGACCGAGCGCTCACCCGGCGTCTTACTCCTCCACGGGCTGATGGGCCGCGCCGCGCACTGGGCGTCCACCGCCCGCTGGCTCGCCGAGCGGCACCGGCCGGTCGCCCTGGACCAGCGCGGGCACGGCCGCAGCGACAAGCCGGCCGAAGGCCCCTTCACCCGCGAGGCATATGTCTCGGACGCCGCGGCGGCGGTCGAGCAACTCGGGCTCGCCCCCGTCGTCCTCATCGGCCACTCCATGGGCGCCCTGACCGCCTGGCAGCTCGCCGCCGAGCGCCCCGACCTCGTCCGTGCCCTCGTCATCTGCGACATGCGGGCGTCCGCGCTCGGCGCCGCGTCCCAGCGGGAGTGGGAGGAGTGGTTCCACACCTGGCCCGTCCCGTTCGCCACCCTCGCCGACGTCCGCAAGTGGTTCGGCGAGGACGACCCCCGGCTGGAGCGCCCCAGCCCCGCGCGCGGCGAGTTCTACGCCGAGGTGATGGCCGAGCGTGCCGACGGCTGGCGCCCCGTCTTCTCCCGCCGCCAGATGCTCGTTTCGCGCGAGACATGGGTGCACGACGCCCACTGGGACTCGCTCGCCCAGGTCACCTGCCCCACACTCGTCGTCCGCGGGCTCGACGGGGAGCTGGGCCGGGCGGAGGCCCAGGAAATGGTCCGCGTCCTGCCCCGGGGGCAGTACGCGGAGGTGGCGGACGCCGGGCACCTCGTCCACTACGACCAGCCGGAGGCCTGGCGCCGAGCGATCGAACCGTTCCTGGAGAGCGTGCCGTCGCCATGACGCGCGAGCGCCGTGCGGTCCTCCACGGTGGTGAAGTGCCGCACGGCGCGAATCGTCCGGCCGCCCTCGCGTGATTACGCGGTCGCGGTCGTCCAGCCGTCCTGACCGCAGCGGACGTCGTCCGGGCCGAACTCCGCGCAGGCGCGGAAGGTGATCTGCTCGCCCTCGCCGAAGCTCAGGTCGTGGGTCGAGGACGTACCGGAGCCACCGCGGTGGTAGTACGTCCAGACGCTACCGCTCGGGTAGCGGACCTGAAGCACCGCGGCCATGCCGTCCTTGCAGGAGTCGTAGATCTTGAAGACCTCGCCGTAGGCGTCGAAGCTGGCCTTCGAGCGGTAGCCGCTGTCACACGCGCTGGTGCGGTGGTAGTTCCAGTACACCGGTGCGGCCTCCGCGGTGGCGACGCCGACCGTCATGACGGCGGTCATCGTGAGTGCCCCGGTGGTCATCACCTTGCGCAGCTTGCTCATGGGTTGTGGTTCCCCTCGTTCGTTCAGCCGGTGGCCGAAGCGTGGCCGGAACCTACCAGGTGGCTCAATGTGCATGTCAAATGCCCCAGCGGTGCGTGGAGTTGTGCCGTCAGCCCTTGCTCACCGCCGCGAGGATCTCCGGCAGCCGCGCCGCCGTCCGCGGCGCCGCCAGCCGCACGCCCGCCCACGCGACCAGCGCACCCCACGCCGCGCCCAGCACCATCAGCGCCAGCCGCCACGACATGCCGGCGTCCGCGACCTGGGCCCAGACCGTGAGGGCGATGAGCGGCGCGCAGAGCACCGCGCCCGCAACCATCCCGCCCACGAAGGACATCCAGGCCAGGGCTCCCTGACCGGGCGCCACGTTCTTGTACGCGCTGTCCTGCGGGATCGAGTAGGGGAAGTGGGCCGATGTCATGGCCCCCGTCCCCAGCATCGCGCCCAGGACCCCGAGCGAGAGCCCCAGCGCCTCCGGGAGCCGCCGCCAGTCACCGAGGACCGCCGCCGTCAGCACCGTCACGAACACCACGTACGGCAGGGTGACGACCAGCAGCGCGAAGGCCCGCGCCCGCAGCTCCGCCCCGGCGTCCCGCGTCGACGAGATCGTCATCGCGACCATCCAGAACGACGAGGTGTCCTGGCCGAACTGGTTGTACATCTGGATGCCGAGCATCCCCGCGGCGAAGCACGCGAAGTAGATCGAACCCGTGCCCTGGAGGGCGTTGAACAGCGGCACGATCAGACCGATCGCCAGTGATGTCACCCAGGCCGCCTTGGTCTTCGGGTCCCGCGCCATGTACCGCAGGCTGCGCTGCATCACCGTGCCCGTCCGGCCCTCCGGCCACAGCCGGCTCCCGCCCGACGACGAGCGCCGCCGCGTAGGGCTCGCGGCCGCCGCCAGCGTCGAACCGTCCGGGGTGGTCATCAGCCGCACCAGGCTCCGCTGCCACACGTACACCAGCACTACCAGGGCAGCGGCCGCGAGCAGCAGGCCGGCCACCGCCTCGCCGTACGCGCCCTCGCTCGCCGCGTCCACCGCGCCGATCGCCGACGCCGGTGGAATCCACCGCACCACATCCGCCGCCGGCTCCAGCGCGGCGAGCCCGCCCGACCGCCCGAGCCGCTGCGCACCGAAGTTGACGACCTGGATGCCCACCGCGATCAGCAGACCGCTCAGCACCGCCAGGTCCCGCCCCTTGCGGGACGTCAGCAGCCGGATGTTGGCCGCCGCGACCGCCCGTGCCAGCGCCACGCACACCAGCACCACCAGCGGTACGGCGGCCACGGCCACCACCACCGCGGCCGCGCCGTGGGCCAGGGCCAGGCCCGAACCGAGCGCCAGGCAGAGCGTGAACAGCGGTCCGATGCCCACCAGCGACGCCACCAGCAGCGCCCGCACCAGCGGCCCGGGACGCAGCGGCAGCATCACCAGCCGCGTCGGGTCGAGCGTCTCGTCCCCGCTCGGGAAGAACAGCGGCATCACCGCCCAGCCGACCGCCAGCACCCCCGTCAGCAGCACCATGAGCGCACCCGCGTGCACCTCGCCCCGCAGCAGCAGGAGCCCCAGCAGCACACCCGCGGCGAACAGCAGCGTCAGCACCACGGACGTGACGAAGGCGGCCGTCCGCCCCGCCGACTGCCGAAGCCCGTTGCGCAGCAGCGACAGCTTCAGCCGTACGAAGACCGGGGTCAGCGCCTCCCCGCTCACCGCCCACCGCCCAGCCAGTCCAGCGACTCACCGGTGTCCCGGCCCTGCGCACCCACGAGTTCCAGGAACGCGCTCTGCAGCGACGGGGCACCGCCCCGCACCTCGGCCAGCGTGCCCTGGGCCCGGATACGGCCCGCGGCCATGACCGCCACCCAGTCGCACAGCGACTCCACGAGCTCCATCACATGGCTGGAGAAGACGACCGTGGCACCGGAAGCGGTGTACCGCTCCAGCACCCCGCGGATCGTCTGCGCCGACACCGGGTCGACGCCCTCGAACGGCTCGTCGAGGAAGAGCACTTCGGGATTGTGGAGCAGCGCGGCGGCCAGGCCGATCTTCTTGCGCATACCGGTCGAGTAGTCGACCACCAGCTTGTCCTGCGACCCGGCCAGATCCAGCACGTCCAGCAGCTGTGCGGCCCGCTTGTCGACCTCGTCACCGGGCAGCCCCCGCAGCCGTCCGGTGTACTGCAGCAGCTCCCGGCCGGACAACCGCTCGAACAGCCGGAGCCCCTCCGGCAGCACGCCGATCCGTGCCTTCACCTCGGTCGGGTCGCGCCACACGTCGTGCCCGGCCACCTCGACCCGGCCCTGATCGGGCCGCAGCAGGCCCGTCACCATGGAGAGCGTCGTGGTCTTCCCCGCCCCGTTCGGGCCCACGAGCCCGATGAACCGGCCGGCCGGAAGCGTCAGATCGACGCCGGCGACCGCGACCTGCTCGCCGAATCGTTTCCACAGGCCTTGCACACGAACGGCGGGCGGCGCCGTGCCCGGCGCTCCACCCGCCACGTCATCAACGTGCTGGTCCGGCATGGTCATTGCCTTCCGTCGTCCCCGTCACTTCGGGGGACAGCGTACGGAGGCGTGATCCGGAAGCGGCGCTCAGGCCAGGCGGCCCCGGGCGGAGGCGGCCTCGCGCCCGCACGCGTACGCCAGCGGGCTGATCAGCTCCTCGGCGTCCGGCAGCCAGCGGTTCGCCGGCGTGGGGCGGCAGGCCCACTGCACCGCGCCCTGCCCGCCCACCCGGGTCGGGGGCGCCGCCACGTAATGCCCCTCGCCGCGTGCCACCAGATCGATGCCGCTCGGGGCCCAGCCCAGCTTGCGCACCAGATCGGCCACCTTCGCCGCGGCGCCCGGCAGCACGAAGAACATCATCCGGCGGTCCGGGGTCCAGGTCACCGGGCCCAGTGTCAGGTCCATCCGCTCCATCCGCGCCAGCGCCAGGAAGCCCGCCGACTCCGGGACGTCCAGCGCGTCGAACGTACGGCCCGTCGGCAGCAGGATCGACGCCTTCGGCTGCTTCCCCCACAGCCGCCGCGCGGCGACCGCGCTGCCGGTCGCCTGTGTCGCCCAGTCCGGCCGGGCCGGGTGTGCGCCCGGCGCACGGCACGCGGTGTCACCGCAGGAGCACCGCTCCATGCCGTCCACCGCCTCCAGCCAGGTGCCGGGGAACACGTCCCAGTGCCGGTCTTCCGCATACCGCACGGCGCTGTCCAGCAGCTGTTCGCCCCGCTGCTTGGGGATCTGTGCGGCTTCCGTGACTCCGATGGTGTCTTCCACGGTCAGCACAACTCCCGCGCCCATCCGGGGTTACGGGGCGCGGGAGGGGAGGCCGAGGAGCATCGATTCCGCAATCGGGCGCATCGGTGCACGGGTGGGGGCGCGCGCGAGGGCCGAGAGCGGTGGGCGGGTAGCCACTGTCGGGGAGGTATCAATGCGAAGGTTCCCCGGAATTGCATGATGTTTCGGCATTCCAGCACCAACTTCTGCATTCTTCACATATCAGCCGGGCAGTGATCAACTGACTGATCACCGCGGCAACAGGGGGTAGGTCATGGCAGCGAGGCCGCTCGTCGCCCGTCAGCCGAACGAACGACTGCAGGCGCTCATCCAGGAAGCAGGATGCTCCAACGCCGGGCTCGCCCGCCGCGTCAACATGGTCGGGTCCGAGCGCGGCCTCGACCTGCGCTACGACAAGACGTCCGTCGCCCGCTGGCTGCGCGGGCAGCAGCCGCGCGGCCGGGCACCGGGGATCATCGCCGAGGCGCTGGGCCGCAAGCTCGGCCGCACCGTCACCATCGACGAGATCGGCATGGCGAACGGCAAGAACCTGGCCTCCGGCGTCGGCCTGCAGTTCTCGCCGACCGTGCTGGGCGCGATCGAGCAGGTCTGCGAGCTGTGGCGCAGCGACGTGGGCAGGCGGGACTTCCTGTCCGGCTCGACGGTGGCCGCGTCCGCGCTGGTCGAGCCGAGCCGGGACTGGCTGATCACGGGCGCCGACGCGCAGGTGGCCCGGCAGGCCGGGGCCAGGGTGGGGGAGTCGGACGTCGAGGCGGTCCGGGCGATGACCGAGGCGCTCGTGCAACTGGACCACCGCTTCGGCAGCGGCCATGTGCGGCCCGTCGTCGTGCACTACCTCAACAGCGTGGTCTCGGGGCTGCTGTCCGGCTCGTACCGGGACACGGTGGGGCGCCGGCTGTTCGCCGCCGTCGCCCGACTGACCGAACTCGCCGGGTACATGGCCGTCGACACCGGCCAACCGGGCCTCGCCCAGCGGTACTACATCCAGGCATTGCGCCTCGCGCAGGCGGCCGGGGACCGGGCGTACGGCGGGTACGTGCTGGCCGCCTCCATGAGCCACCTCGCGGCGCAGCTCGGCAACCCCCGGGAGATCGCCCAGTTGGCGCGCGCGGCCCAGGAAGGGGCCCGCGGACAGGTCACCCCGAGGGCGGAGGCGATGTTCCTCGCCGCCGAGGCCCGGGGGCACGCGCTGCTCGGTGACGGACGCACCTGTCAGGAGGTCGCCGACCGGGCGGTCGCGGCGATGGACCGGGCCGACCCGGAGTCGGGTGACGACCCGGCGTGGATCGCCCACTTCGACCACGCGTACCTCTCCGACGAACTGGCTCACTGCTACCGCGACTTGGGTCAGGCAGGGGCCGCGGCAAGGGCGGCGACGGAGTCCCTGGAGGGGCACCCGGGCACCCGGGCCCGGCGCCGGGCGATCGACCTGGTGCTGCTGGCCACGGCGCAGGTGCAGCAGCGCGAGGTGGAGCAGGCCTGTCACACCGGGACGCGCGCGGTGGAACTGCTCGGCACACTCCGCTCGTCGCGGGGCGCCGAGTACCTGGAGGACCTGCAGCAGCGGCTGGAGCCGTACGCGGACGAACCGTCGGTACGGGAATTCGGCGCCCGCCTGGAGCTCCAGGCTGCTGCCTGAACCGGCCGTCGCCCGTCGTCAACGGGAACCGGAAGCAGGGGAGTTGCCGTCAGCGGGCGGCCGCCGCGCGGTCCCGGCCGTCGGGGCCGGCGCACGGCGGGAGGGAAACAGCGTCGCGGGGATGGTTCTTGTTACTGCCGCCACAGACGTGTGCGCGGCCCCTGATACACCCGGTAGCGTGAACCGACGATTCCGTAGGTACACACGTAGGAGTCCCGGTGACGCAGAGCGGACAGGGCCAGGAGCCGCATCCTCCGGCGGCGCGGCCCGCGCACGAGGGTGTCGTGCTGCCCGCCGATGGCGGGCAGGGCGGCCAGGCCTGGGGCGCCGCCCCGGGTGCGGGCGCCGGGCCGGCCGGGGGGCAGCCGTGGGGCGGCTCCTGGGGTCCGCAGGCCGGGCAGCCGCAGCAGCCCGGGGCATACCCGTCGCAGCCGCAGCAGCCCGGGGCGTACCCGTCGCAGCCGCAGCAGCCCGGGGCGTACCCGTCGCAGCCGCAGCCGCAGCCGCCAGGCGCCGGTGCGTACGCGTCGCAGCCGCTGCCGGGCGCGTACCCGCAGCAGCAGGTCCCGCAGGCCCAGCCGCTGCCCGGGCACCAGTACGGGCAGCCGCAGGCGCAGGCCCAGCCGCTGCCGCACCAGTCGGGGCCGTACCCGCAGGGTGCTCAGGGCGTGCAGGGTCAGCACGGCGCTCAGGGTCGGCAGGGGGCGCACGGTGCGGGGCCGGGGAGCGTTGCGCAGCCGCTGCCTCCCGAGGCCGTACCAGGGGTGTCCGACGCGGATGCCACGCAGTACATACCGCCGGTCGCCGGCGGGCCCGGCCCGATACCCGGCCCAATGCCGTCCGGCACGGTCCCGGCCGAGAGCCCCGCCGAGTCCACGCGGTTCCTCGGCACCGGCCCGCTCGTCCAGCAGCCGCAGCCGCAGCCGCAGCCGCAGCCGCAGCCGCAGCCGCAGTACCAGTCCCAGCCGCAGCAGCCGCCGGCGGCGCCGGACGCGGATGCGACGCAGTACATCGCGCCCGTTCCCGCCCAGTCCGTACCGCCCCAGCCCGCCGGCGCGCCGTACGGCATCCGTCCCGGCAGCCCCGACGAGCGGCAGCCCCTCGCCGAGTTCGACAGCCTTTTCCGGGACGAATCGGGCTCGACGCAGCAGATGCCGCGTATCACACCGCCCGGACAGCCCCAGCCGCGGGCGCAGGCCCCGTACCGGCAGCCGCAGCAGGCGGCGTACCAGGACGACTACGACGAGCCGCCGCGGCGCAGGTTCTCGAAGGTGCCGGCGATCGCCGCCGTCGTCATCGGCTGCGCGGTCCTCGGCCTCGGTGCGGGCGCGCTGCTCAGCGGTGGGGACGACACCGACAAAAAGGGCGACAACACCAGTGTCGCCGCGGCCACCTCGCCCACCCCGAGCGCTGAGGCGCCGGCCCCCGACCCGGCGAAGGCGCAGGCGGAGGAGCTCGACAAGCTGCTCGCGGAGAGCGGCAACAGCCGGGGCGCGGTGATCCGTTCCGTGGAGAACATCAAGCGCTGCCAGAACCTGGACCAGGCGGCCGCCGATCTGCGCGACGCCGCCGCGCAGCGCCGCGGGCTGGTCACCAAGCTGGAGGGCCTGACGGTCGACAAGCTGCCCGACCATGCCGCGCTCAGCACCGCGCTCACCAAGGCGTGGCAGGCGTCCGCCTCGGCCGACGACCACTACGCGGCGTGGGCGACACAGGTCAAGGGCAAGAAGGGCTGCAAGAACGGCAAGGCGCGCACGACGGGCCAGACCGCGGAGGCGACCGTGGCCAGTGGCGAGGCGACGGCCGCCAAGCAGGAGGCCTCCCGCCTGTGGAACGGCATCGCCGCCAAGTACGGCCTGACCGCGCGCCAGCCCGCCCAGCTCTGACCGGCCGGGCTCGGTCCGGTCCTCCCGTGGGCCCGGCCCGGGCCCGTCACAGGGACGGGGCGTCCCGCAGGGTCTGGCCCACGTCCACGAAGCCGTCCTTCTGCGCCACCAGCCGGCCCTTGCGCACGACCTGGAAGGTCACGTCCTGGTTGACGATGCGGGGGAAGCCGGGTGTGCCGAGCATGTCCTCGTAGCGCCAGCGCAGGGTGGGCGTGAGGCCGCCGGTGTCCACCTCGACACCGCGGTCGAGGGCGTGCGCGACCATGCCGGCGGTGATCTCCTCCTGGCCGAGCGCCTCGACGGCCCGCTTGAGGACGGTGTACGCGATCCAGGTCGTCTGGACGCCGGCGTCGGCCGGGTCGATCCGGTTGTCGTTGAAGGCGTGCTCCCGGATCACCTGCTTCATCGTGTCCCAGCGGGAATCGCCGGCGTCCGGGTACCAGCCGGTGATGTACGCGCCCTCGAAGGGGCTGTCCGGTCCGCCGGTGCGGTCGACGAGCGGCTGGTCGACGCTGCCGAGCACCGAGGAGATCTTGACATCGCGGCCGTCGGTGGGCAGCCGGCGGAAGGAGTCGAAGAAGTTGGCGGTGCGCTCGCCGAGCGCGGCGGTGACGCAGCCGCCGCGGTCGCCGGCCCGCCACCGGGACTGCTCGGCCTCCTTGGTGTACTCGCCCGCGTCCTCGGCGGCCGGGATGTCCTCGGCGGATCCCCTGCTGCGGTTCCTGAGGCCGGAGTTGAGGAGATAGGGGAGGTCGTCTCCGGTGACGTTGTCGGGGCGGACCAGCGAGACGCGCTCGCAGGCGTCGGCGAGTTGCATGCCGTTGCCGGCCAGCAGTGCGGCCTGGCCGCCGTTGACCGGGTAGGAGAGGTAGCTGGTGAATTCGTCCTCGGAGATGCCGTAGCCGCCGATGTACGGGATTCCGGCGGCCTCCAGCGGTGCCATGAAGGCGCGGCCGTACTGGCTGTAGGAGCCGACGACGGCGACCACGTTCTCCTTCACGGCCCGCCGGGCACAGGCCGCGGCGCCGGTCGCGTCGTTGTTCTCGTTGCAGGTCAGGACACGCAGCTCATGGCCGTCGATGCCGCCCTTGGAATTGACCCACCGGGCGTATGCCTGTGCCATGGCGGGCATTCCTGGCATATTGGTCGCGCGAGTGCCCTCAGGGGCCCATGTCATCACCGTGACGGGCTCCCTGGAGCCCCCCGTGGCCCCAGGGAGCACCCCGCAGCCGGTGAGGAGGGACGCCGCGGCGATCGCCGTCGCGGCCCGGAGAGAGAACGAAGGGATGCGTCGCCTGCCGTTACCGGTCATGCTCACGCACACTTCCTGCTCACGGGTAACGCGGGAGTGTGGACTGTTCAACGCAGGGTGACGACGAGGTGAATTGCGGGGGCAGGGCGGGCCCCGGTGCGGGGGAACGTACGATCG
The DNA here is from genome assembly GCF_054963715.1 of Streptomyces sp. STAM6. Classification (NCBI taxonomy): domain Bacteria; kingdom Bacillati; phylum Actinomycetota; class Actinomycetes; order Kitasatosporales; family Streptomycetaceae; genus Streptomyces; species Streptomyces sp. STAM6. Next base: position 11,880 of record NZ_JBUEFZ010000064.1, read on the forward strand.
AAACGTGTCCAGTTCGGTGAACTCTTCCCGTCGCGGCCGTCGCTCCTCCACCATGGGCGGCATGCCGCTCAATGACATGCCCTGGTGGCGCTGGCGCTGCAATGTGCGCTCGGCGCTGCACATGCTCTCCGACCCCGGATTCCACCAGGAGTACTGGCTGGCCGGCCGCGAGGGGTACGGGGACGTCACCGACGCCGTGTACCGGCTGGTCGAGGACACCTGGCTGGACAACTGGTCCGCCGAGAAGTACGTCGGGACGATATTCCGCGACTCCGGCGAGGCCGCGCTGGTGGACGTCGCCGTGCTGCGGGTGCTGCGCATCATGCACCAGGTCGGCGCGGACGCACCCGTCTCGGCCTACATGGGCCACCACGGCTGGCCGGAGGCGGTCCGCGCGGCCCGCGAGGCCCATGTGCGGCTCGCGACCAACGACGGCGAGGACCCGGACGCGCCGCCGCGCTCGCTCGACGTGCTCCGGATCATGACCAGGTCCGCCTGACGGACCGTCGTGGGCCGGTGCCCTGGGAATATGGCATCCTGCGAGGATGACTGACCAGTACGTCCTCACGCTCTCCTGCCCGGACAAACAGGGCATCGTGCATGCCGTGTCGAGCTACCTGTTCATCACGGGATGCAACATCGAGGACAGTCAGCAGTTCGGAGACCGGGACACGGGTCTCTTCTTCATGCGGGTCCACTTCTCGGCCGAGGCGCCCGTGACGGTGGACAAGCTGCGGGCCAGCTTCACGGCGGTGGGGGACTCCTTCGCGATGGACTGGCAGATCCACCGCGCGGACGAGCGCATGCGGGTCGTGCTGATGGTGTCGAAGTTCGGGCACTGCCTGAACGATCTCCTCTTCCGCACCCGGATCGGCGCGCTGCCCGTCGACATCGTGGGCGTGGTCTCCAACCACACCGACTTCGCCGAACTCGTCGCCTCTTACGACATCCCCTTCCATCACATTCCGGTCACGAAGGACACCAAGTCGCAGGCCGAGGCGGAGCTGCTGGAGCTGGTGCGCGGCGAGAACGTCGAGCTGGTGGTGCTGGCCCGGTACATGCAGGTGCTCTCGGACGATCTGTGCAAGCAGCTGAGCGGCCGGATCATCAACATCCACCATTCCTTCCTGCCGAGCTTCAAGGGCGCCAAGCCCTACCACCAGGCGCACGCCCGCGGCGTGAAGCTGATCGGCGCGACGGCCCACTACGTGACGGCCGACCTCGACGAGGGCCCGATCATCGAGCAGGAGGTCGAGCGCGTCGGCCACGAGGTCACGCCCGAACAGCTCGTGGCGATCGGCCGCGACGTGGAGTGCCAGGCGCTGGCCCGAGCGGTGAAGTGGCACGCGGAACGCCGCATCCTCCTGAACGGGCGCCGCACGGTCGTCTTCGCGTAGGGGCGCACGTCCCCACGGCCCCCACCCCGCGGTCCGGACCGGCGGACCCCGGTGCCCCACCGCTGCTGCGCCCGACGGGTTCGCGCCGCGGACGGGCGCCCTGCGGGCGGTCGCCCTGCGGGCGGAAGCCGCACGGGCCGGACGCCCCCATACCGAAGGCCGAAGGCGCCGGCGCTCCTGGAGCGTGGCGGCTTCGTGCGGCGGAACAGGAGTCCTGCGGGCAGGAGCCCAGCGAACAGGGCCCCGTCAGACCCCCGGGCCTCCCGGGCGGAGGGGGCGTCCGCCCACGAGCGGGGCATTGCCCACGCGCGGTGGGCTGTGCCGCGTGGCGCCTTCGTGCCGCGAGGCAGGGCAGGGTCTGCCCGAGTGCGGCGGTCTCGCGCACGGTGCAGGGGCGAAGCGCCTGCTTCGGTGCATCGGCGGCGCTCTCCCCGGTCGCCGCGCAGGGCCGGGCACCGCGCGTGGTGTCGCCGCGCCCCTGCGCGCGCCGGGTCCCGGAGGGCAACCCGCGCAGAACGGGGGGGTGGGGGCGGAGCCCCCACGGTGCGGGGCCGCCCCCGGAAGTGCTTACATGCGGCTCAGGGAAGCCGCCGCGCACAGCACGTCCTTGATCGCCTCGCGGTCGCCGTCCTGGCCCGCCGCCGCTTCCTCCGGGGAGACGTGGCCCGCCACCAAGTGGCAGAACTCCTCCGAGTCCAGGGCGACTTGGGCGACCACGTGGTCCTGCGAGCCGACCGCGGCCGGGGAGTCCAGGGCGATGTACCAGTGGCCGCCGCCCGAGCCCTCGACCTCCAGGTGGAGCGAGCGGCCGGGGGAGCCGGCGGTGACCAGGCGGCGGGCCGGGGACGCCAGCCCCGAGCGGCGCCGGCCGGCGAGCCTGCCCGGCAGAACACGGGCGGCCAGATCGATCATCCGGTGCAGATGGGCGCCGCTGGGCGGCTCGTACGGATAGTCGACGGCCGTCGCGATGTCGTCCGCGTGGACCCAGCACTCGAAGGCCCGGTCGAGCATCGAGTCCCGCAGGGGCAGCGAGAAGTTCCCGTACGAGACGGAGAGTTCGGCCACGCCCCGGCCCGCGAAGGAGACCGTGCGGACGAGGGAGTGGGCCTGCTCGCGCCACGGTCCGCGGACCGTTCTCGTGGGCGGGTGGTCCGCGTTCCGCCAGTACGCCTCGGTGCGCTCGGCGGGCACGACCGGCGCGGGCGGGCCGGGCGGCCTGCCGGGGACCTTCGGGGACAGCGGGTCGTCCAGCCCGAGCGCCGAGCTCACCAGGCCGTCTACCGCGAGGAGATGGCCGATGACCCCGGCCACCGTCGTCCGGCGGCTCATCCGCTGCTCGTCCTCGAACCACTTCAGCCGCACCGGCGCGTGCCACTCGGAGTCCCCGATGTCCCGCAGCAGCGCGTCCAGCCGGGCGGTCTCCGCGTCGTACGGACCGGCCCAGTCGGGCACCGGGATACGGGCGGGCCGACGGCCCAGACAGTTCTCCAGCACCCGGGAGCGCAGCAGCGGGTCGAGGTCCAGGTCCCCCTCGTGGTGCAGCAGCCCCACCGCGTCCCGCAGCCGCAGGGCCTCGTCCGCGCAGGGCGCGCACTCGGTCAGGTGCGCCTCGACGGCAGCCGTCTCCTCGGCGGAGCACGCGGCGAGCGCCCACGCCCCGAGCAGCGACTTGAGGACGCCGTGCGGCAGTTTCTCCGCCGCGGGCGGCGCGGCGGCCTGCGGGGGAGCGGTCGGC
>NZ_JBUEFZ010000065.1:0-14209 GCF_054963715.1 Streptomyces sp. STAM6
CGAGTTGTAGTTGACCGAGGACGCCATGACGGCGACGAGGGCCTCGCCCGGGCCGAGCTCGGGGAGGGGGACCTGGTCCAGGTGGAGCGACTTGCGGGGGTCCTTGTCGCGGGTGGCGAGACCGGCGAACATCTCGGTCTCGTCCTTGTGCACGGTCACCGCGCGGTAGGACTCGGGGAGCGGCAGAGCGGCGAAGTCGGCGGACGTGGTGTCCGGGGACTGGATCGCGTCCAGGATTTCCTTCACGGTGTTGCCTCCGAAGCACGTGGGAGATCGTTGAGGGGAACCCCGCGTAACGAGGGGTTGGTGCTGCTGCTGTGGAGGTGTGCCGTCGGTTCGGGCGGGGTACTGCGGCGGAGCGCGGGTGGCGCGGAAGATGCCTGTGACGCAGGCGTCCGGGCGCGCAATCACGATGGGTTGCGGGGACAGCCGGCGTACGAGAGGTCTCTGCACGCCGGCCGCCCGGACAACATCAACGTATGGCACGGCGTGCCAGGCCGCAAGACACTGCGTGCCAACAATTTCTCTCAGTTGTCATCTGCTCGTCACAGATGAGCGATGATCGATCGACAGGCCTGGTCCATCCCGCACGAAAGGCCGGACGAGCCCAAGGGGGCTCGTCCGGCCTTTTCGGTCAGAAGGGGTCGAACGGGGGCGTGTGACGGGGTCAGCGGTTGCGCAGGGCCTGCTCGATGGTGCGCATGACCTCCTCCAGGGGCGCGTCCGTGCGCGCCACTGTGACGAGCACCTCGCCCTCCCGGGTCACGGCGGCGGACGGGGTCCGGTCGCCGGCCGCGGCGCCCGCACCGGCGGCGGACACCCGGCCCGCGCCTATGCCCGTGCCGAAGGTCTCCCGCACGATGTCGAACGCGTGGTCCAGCTGTGCCTCCACGTCGCCCTGGCCGCCCGCCCGCAGCCAGCGGCGCAGCACATGGTTGTGCGCGGTGACGACCGCGGATGCGGCCACCTCGGCCAGCAGCGGGTCGTCGTTGCCGTCGTGGTGGTCGCGCTCGTCGAAATGGCCCAGGAGATAGCGCGTGAACAACCGCTCGTAGCGGGCCACCGAGGCGATCTCGCGCTCCCGGAGCGTCGGTACCTCGCGGGTGAGGCGGTAGCGCTCGACCGAGACCGCGGGGGACCCGGCGTACATCTTCATGACTTCCTTGATGCCCCGGCAGACCGTGTCCAGCGGGTGCTCGTGCGCCGGCGCGGCGTTGAGCACCGCCTCCGCCCGCACCAAGGTGTCGTCGTGGTCGGGGAAGATCGCCTCTTCCTTGGAGCGGAAGTGGCGGAAGAATGTCCTGCGGGCGACCCCGGCCGCGGCGGCGATCTCGTCGACCGTCGTCGCTTCGTACCCCTTGGTCGCGAACAGTTCCATGGCCGCGGCCGCCAGCTCGCGGCGCATTTTGAGACGTTGGGCGGCGGCGCGGCTGCCGGCGGCACTTTCCGGCGCGTCGGGCGGCGTGGGGGTGGCACGGGGTGACTTGGCGGGCTGGGACATGACCTGAACGTACTGCATCTGTGCAGGAGAGCGCGCCTGAGGGGCCGGGCTGCCCGAAGGTTCGAGCAGCCCGCCCCACTCCCCGTACGGCTCAGCGCCGGGCATATTCGCGGAAGCCGCGCCCCGTCTTGCGGCCGAGGCAGCCGGCCGCCACCAGGTGCTCCAGCAGCGGCGCGGGCGCCAGGCCCGGGTCACGGAACTCGCGGTGCAGCACCTTCTCGATGGCCAGCGACACGTCCAGACCGACGACGTCGAGCAGTTCGAACGGCCCCATCGGGTAGCCGCCGCCCAGCTTCATCGCGGCGTCGATGTCGTCCAGCGAGGCGTAGTGCTCCTGGACCATCTTGATCGCGTTGTTGAGGTACGGGAAGAGCAGCGCGTTCACGATGAATCCGGCCCGGTCGCCGCAGTCCACCGGGTGCTTGCGGATCTTCGCCGTGACCTCGCGGACGGTGGCGTGGACGTCGTCCGCGGTCAGCACCGTGCGCACGACCTCGACCAGCTTCATGGCCGGGGCCGGGTTGAAGAAGTGCATGCCGATGACGTCCTGGGGGCGCGAGGTGGCGCGGGCGCAGGCGACGACGGGCAGCGAGGACGTGGTGGTGGCGAGCACCGCGCCCGGCTTGCAGATCTTGTCCAGGGTGGCGAAGAGCTGCTGCTTGATCTCCAGGTCCTCCGCGACGGCCTCCAGTGCCAGGTCCACGTCGGCGAAGGCGTCGAGCGAGCCCGCCGCGGTGATCCGGGCCAGCGTCTCGTCGCGGGCCTCGGCGGTCAGCCGGCCCTTGTCCACGGAGCGGCCGAGCGACTTGGCGATCCGGGCCTTCGCGGTGTCCGCCTTCTCCTGGGAGCGGGCGGCGAGGACCACGTCGTAACCGGCCTTCGCGAAGACCTCGGCGATGCCGCTCGCCATGGTGCCCGAGCCGGCGACGCCCACCGAGCGGATCTCACGGCCGGTGCCGGTCTCCGCCGTCTCCAGCGGGGTGAGCGCGTCGCGGACGACGGTGGAGCTGCCCGGCGCCTCGTAGGTGTAGAAACCGCGGCCGGACTTGCGGCCGGTCAGGCCCGCCTCGCTGAGCTGCTTCAGGATCGGGGCGGGGGCGTGCAGCCGGTCCTGCGACTCGGCGTACATGGCGTCCAGGACGGTACGGGCGGTGTCGATGCCGATCAGGTCGAGCAGCGCCAGCGGGCCCATCGGCAGCCCGCACCCGAGCTTCATCGCGGCGTCGATGTCCTCGCGGGAGGCGTACTTCGCCTCGTACATCGCGGCCGCCTGGTTGAGGTAGCCGAAGAGGAGGCCGTCCGCGACGAACCCCGGGCGGTCGCCGACGGCGACGGGCTCCTTGCCCAGCTCATGGGCGAGCGTGGTGACGGCGGCCACGGCGGCCGGCGCCGTCAGCACCGAGGAGACGATCTCGACGAGCTTCATGGCCGGGGCCGGGTTGAAGAAGTGCAGGCCCAGCACACGCTCGGGGCGCGCGGAGTCGGCGGCCAGGCGCGTCACCGAGAGCGCGTTGGTGCCGGTGGCGAGGATCGCGTCGGGGCGGACGATGGAGTCCAGCGCCGCGAAGACCTGCTGCTTGAGCTCGTACGACTCGGGAACGACCTCGATGACCAGATCGGCGTCGGCCGCGGCCTGCAGCTCGGAGAAGGTGCGGAAGCGGGCGAGGATGTCGCGCCGCTCGTCCTCGGTGATCCGCTCACGCGCCACGGAGCGGGCGGTCGCGGCCTCCAGGGAGGTGACCGCGTTGCGGGCGGCGGCCTCGCTGATGTCGATACCGATGACCTCGCGGCCGGCACGGGCCAGAACCTCGGCGATACCGGCGCCCATGGTGCCCAGGCCGACGACGGCAATGGTGGAGAGAGGGGTGTCCATCACGGGACTCCAGGAATGAGTGACGACTGATGAGGGGCGCGCGCAGGGAGGGACCCATGCAACGGGCGGACCGCGCGCGAAGTGCGGGTCGCGGTGGAGAGAAACCGACGGACCCTGTCCCGGAGCCACGTCGTACAGAAATGCCGAACCGACTGACACTCGCGGCGGCTGCGTCACCAGGCCGCCGTGAGGGGTGCGGGGGGTGTGCCCCGCTCACTTGAGCTTAACCGGCGGGTAACGAGCGCGCCAGCCCTGGGAAGTCCCCGGAACATGTGATCTGGATCGCCGTCGCGCTGGATACTGGCGGCCATGGACGAGGAGTTCAGATCGCTCACGGACCGGCTGCGGGACGAAGCGGGCGGATCCCCGGCGTACGAACGGCTGATCGCCGCGGACCCGGACGAGCTCGCCGTCGTCCTCACCGAACCCGGCCGGCCGCTGTGGGCGCGCGAGATCGCCGCCTTCCGGCTCGGCCTCGCCGGGGACCGGCGCGCCTTCGAGGCGCTCGTCCTGCTCCTCAACCACCGCGATCCCGAGCGCTGCGTCTCCGCCGCCCACGCCCTCGCCCGGCTCGGCGACCCGCGCACCCCGCGCGCCGCCGCCGCTCTCACCACCAATGAACTCCGTGTCGCCTACGCCCTGGCGCCGGTACGGCTGCTCGCCGAACTGCGGGCCCCCGAGTCCGTACCGGCGCTGATCACCACCCTGGAGCGCCGTCTCACCGCGGGCGACCCGCACTGGCGCGTGGGCGTCGCCTGCGCGGAGGGCCTCGGCACGCTGGGCGACCCCCGCGCCCGGCCCGTCCTCGAGGCGGCCTGTCTCCACCCCCGCCTGGCCCGGGCGGCGACGGACGCACTGCGCCGCCTGAACGGTGCCTCCGCCCGCTGAGCGGAGCCTCCGCCCGGCGAACGGTGCCCCCGCCCGCTGAGCGGAGCCTCCGCCCGGCGGGGCGGTGTCACCGGGACGGGCGGCCCTCCGGCACGATCGCGAAGGCCTCGATCTCCATCAGGAGCGCCGGGTCGACCAGGGCCGAGACCTGGACCGCGGAGCTCGCCGGAGGGCGCGACGGGTCGATCACTTCGTTCCTGGCGGCCCGGATCGCGTACAGGTGGTCCATGTCGGTGACGAAGTACGTGAGCTTCACGACGTCGTCGAAGGAAGCGCCCGCCGCGGCAAGGCACCGCCGCAGGTTCCCGAACACCTGGCGGGCCTGGGCCGCAGGGTCGCCCGCGCCCACCACCTTGCCGTTCTCGTCGAAGGCGCACTGGCCGGATATCGCGACGAACCTGCCGCTGCCCCAGACGGCATGGCTGTAACCGGAACCGGGGGCGACGCCCTCAGGGGCGTGCACATGGGTGAGGTGTGTGCTGCTCATGCGTCTCATCCTCGCGCACGCCCCCGCGGTCAGTGGGTCAATGCCCGTGCCGGAAGAGGCCCTTCGCCGGATTCATCGCCTTCACCGGCTTCGTGTCCCGCGCGCTCTTCGCGGCGTCCGCCGGTTTCGGGTCCGGCACGGCCGCGCAGACCGCGTCCGCGTCTCCGCTCCCCGCGCCGCGCGGGACCTCACCCGTCTCCAGGTAGCGCACCAGATGCCGGTCCAGGCAGGCGTTCCCGCCGAGCGTGACCGCGTGGTTCCCGCCGCCCTGCTCGACGACGAGGCTGGAGCCGCGCAGCCCCCGGTGGACGGAGACGGCGCCCTCGTACGGCGTGGCCGCGTCCTCGGTGGCCTGGAACAGCAGTACCGGCGGCAGCCGGTCGTTCGTCACGTCCGTCGCCGACAGCGAGTCGACCGGCCAGGACGCGCACGGCGCGTTGTACCAGGTGTTGTTCCAGGTGGAGAAGGGCGCCTTGGCGTGCACGGCCCAGCTGTCGCGCCGCCAGGTGTCCCAGTCCCGGGGCCAGCCGGCGTCCCGGCACTGCACCGAGGCGTAGACCGCGTAGGCGTTCTCGTCCGTCGCGTCGAGGGCCGCCAGCGTCTCGTAGGCCTCCAGCAGGGGGCCGGCGTCCTTGCCGTTGGCGTACGCCGAGAACGCCTCCGCAAGCATCGGCCAGAACCCGTTGAAGTACCCGCCCGGAAGGAACGTGTCCTCCAGCTCCGCCGCGCCGACCTTCTTCCCGGCCGGCGTCTTCGCGACCGCCGCACGCATCTGCGTCCAGCGCTGCTGCACCTTCACCGGGTCCGTTCCCAGCCGGTAGGCGCTGTTGTGCTTGGCCACCCACGCCAGGAACGCCTTGTGGCGGGCGTCGAAGGCCAGGTCCTGCGCGAGGTTGGACTCGTACCAGACGCCCCGGGGGTTCACCACGGAGTCCAGCACCGCCCGCCGCACCCGCTCGGGGAACAGCTTGGCGTACACGGCGCCCAGATAGGTCCCGTAGGAGTAGCCGAAGTAGTTGATCCGCTCGGCGCCGACGGCCTGCCGGATCAGGTCGAGGTCCTTCGCCGCGCTGACGGTGTCGATGTGCCTCAGCAGCGAGCCGTATTTGTCGCCGCAGGCCTTGGCGAACGACGCCGCGCGCTCCAGTCCTGCCCGCTCGGCCTGCGCGTCACGCGGCACCGAGTCGGCCCGTACGGGCGTGAAGTGGCCCGGCTTGCAGGTGATCGCCGGCTTGCTCGCGCCCACTCCGCGCGGGTCGAAGCCGATGATGTCGTACTGGGCCGCGACCTTCGCGGGCAGCGCGGCCGCCACGAAGCCGGCCATCGTCCGGCCGCTCGCCCCGGGACCGCCGGGGTTGACCAGCAGCGGGCCCTGGGAGGTCTTGGCGGTGTGCGCGATCCGGGAGAGCGCGAGGGTGATCCGGGTACCCCCCGGATCGTCGTGGTCCAGCGGCACCTGGAGCGTGGCGCACTGGAGCTTCGGGTACTGCTCGGTGGCGCAGCCTGTCCACTTCAGCGCCGCACGCGGCTCCGCGGCCGACGGGGCGGCGGCGAGTGCCCCCGCCATCAGCGCCCCTGCGGCGATGAGCGCTCCTGCGCGTTTCTGCATGTGGCCTCCCGGTCCGGTGGAACGAACGGACCGCGAGGGACACGCGGTCCTCGGCGCATCGTCCCCGGATTCCCGCCCGGAAGGACCTGTTCTGATCAGACTTGACCCGATCAGAGGAGAGTGAGCTGAGTCGGACCGGGCGCGGCCGCTTCCTCCTCGCCCCCCACCGCGGGCCTCCGCGCCGCGCCCCGCCGCGCCGGCCCTATGCCGAACTCGTCCGCCAGCTCGTGCACATGACGGGTGATCCGGCGCTGGTACCACTTGGGGGCGTACGCGCCGTCCGCGTAGAGCCGTTCGTACCGCCCGACCAGGTGGGGGTGGTGCCGGTTCAGCCAGGCCATGAACCACTCGCGTGCCCCGGGCCGCAGGTGCAGCACGAGCGGCGTCACCGAGGTCGCCCCGGCGGCCGCGATCGCGCGGACGGTGTCGCGCAACTGGTCGGGACGGTCGCCGAGGAAGGGGATCACCGGGGCCATCAGCACCGAGCACCCGATGCCGTGGTCCGTCAGGGTCCGTACGACGTCGAGCCGGCGTTCCGGGGCCGGCGTGCCGGGCTCGACCGTGCGCCACAGCTCCTGGTCGGTGAATCCGACGGAGACGGAGATCCCGACGTCCGTGACCTCGGCCGCCTGGAGGAGCAGCTCCAGGTCACGCAGGATCAGCGTGCCCTTGGTGAGGATGGAGAACGGGTTCGCGCGGTCGCGCAGGGCGGCGATGATCCCGGGCATCAGCCGGTAGCGGCCCTCCGCGCGCTGGTAGCAGTCGACATTGGTGCCCATCGCGATGTGCGCGCCCTGCCAGCGCGGCGAGGCCAGCTGGCGGCGGAGCAGCTCCGGCGCGTTGATCTTCACCACGATCTGGGAGTCGAACCCCAGACCGGTGTCGAGGTCCAGATAGCTGTGCGTCTTGCGGGCGAAGCAGTACACGCACGCGTGCGTGCAGCCGCGGTAGGGGTTGACGGTCCATTCGAACGGCATGCGCGAGGCGCCGGGCACCCGGTTCACGATCGAGCGCGCCCGTACCTCGTGGAAGGTGATCCCGCGGAACTCGGGCGTGTCGAACGTACGGGTGGTCACGGCGCCCGTCCCGAACAGCGCCGCTTCCCCGGCCACGACCGGCTTCTCGCTCAGATTCTCCCAGCGCATGGACGCCTCCTCGGTAGCACTGGGCCCCACAATAGAACATGTGTTCCCATGATCACCTCTGTCGGGGAGGCCTGGATTTGGGCGGCCCCGGCGCAGGTGGTTGGCTGGTGCCCCCTTACGGAACGAGTGCTGGAGGACAAGGCATGGCGCAGGTCGAGGCCACGACGGAGCGGGTCATCGCGGCGGACGCGGAGACGGTGTTCGACGCCCTGGCCGACTACAAGGTCACCCGCGCGAAGCTGCTGCCCGAGCACTTCAGCGAGTACGAGGTACGCGAGGGCGGCGACGGAGAGGGCACCGTCGTGCACTGGAAGCTCCAGGCCACCAGCAAGCGCATCCGTGACTGTCTGCTGGACGTCAGCGAGACGCCGGACGGCCGGCTCGTCGAGAAGGACCGCAACTCCTCCATGGTCACCACCTGGACCGTCACCCCGGCCGGCGAGGGCCGGGCCCGGGTCGTCGTCAGCACCGTCTGGAACGGCGCCGGCGGCATCGGCGGGTTCTTCGAGCGGACCTTCGCGCCGAAGGGGCTCGGCCGCATCTACGACGCGCTGCTCGACAAGCTCGCCGCCGAGGTGGAGAAGTAAGCCCCGTGAACCGCTGAAACGGTCACCGTTTCGGGTGGTCTTCCCGCCGGCCCCCCGGCGCGCCACGTGCGACTGCGCGCCCGGGGGTCCACGGGAAACCGCTGATGAGCGCGGCGAGGACCGCCGCCTCGATGATCGGCCGCCCCCCTCCATGCGTCTCGCCCCGGTAATGCCCGCTTGCTCCGCGTATGCGCCTGATGCGAACAATGGCGCCGCGCAGGCGTACACGACGGGCGCGTCGAGGGGAGCAGGTTCGTGGGTGGGATCACGCTGGCGAGCGACGAACAGGCCGCAGGGACCGTGCCCGAGGACACGGCGCCGCCGCCCGACGAGCCCTTCCCCACCGCCCCGCCGAGTCCGCGCCGCGTACGCCTGATCTTCCTGGCCCTGGTGCTCGCGCTGCTGCTCGCCGCGGTCCAGCAGACGATCGCCGCCGCCGTCCTCCCGCGGATCGCCGGCGAGCTGGGCGCCCCGGGCCGGAGCTCGTGGGCGGTCACCGCCCACCTCCTCGCCGCCACCGTCGCCCTGCCCGTCACCGGCAAACTGGGCGACCTCCGGGGCCGCAAAGGCGTCTTCCTGTTCTCCCTGGCCGTCTTCGCCGCCGGCTCCGCCCTCGCCGGCTGGTCACAGACCATGGACCAGCTCATCGCCTGCCGCGCCGTGCAGGGCATCGGGGCCGGCGGGCTGCTGGCGGGCACCCATGCGATCACCGCCGACCTGGTCCCGCCCCGTACACGCGGCCGGTTCCTGGGGCTGAGCGGCGCCGTACTCGGCCTTGCCTGGGTGGCGGGCCCACCACTCGGCGGCTACCTCGCCGACCACGCCTCGTGGCGCTGGTGCTTCTGGCTCGGCGCACCCCCGGCGCTGCTCGCGCTCCTCGTCGTGGGCGCCGCGCTGACGCTCCCCAGGCCCGTCGCCAAAGGCCGCCTCGACGTCCTCGGCGCGCTCCTGCTGGCGGCCGCCTCCACCTGCCTGATCCTGCTCACCACCTGGGGCGGCGCCGAGCACCCCTGGAACTCGCGCGTCATCCTGGGCCTGGCCTGTGGAGCCGCGGGCACCCTCCTGCTCTTCCTGGTCGTGGAGAACTACGCGCCCGAACCCCTCGTGCCGCTGCGGCTGTTCCGCGACCCCGTCTTCACCGTCACCGGCCTCGCCGCCATGGTCGCCGGTGCCGCCCTGTTCGGCGCCGCGAGCTGTCTGCCCGCCTTCCTCCGCACCACCCGGGCGGCCGACCCCGTCCAGCTCCTGCAACTGACGCTGCCCCTGACGGGCGGCATGCTCGTCGCCGCCGTCCTCTCCGGCCAGCTCATCAGCCGGACCGGCCACTACAAGATCTACGCGATCCTCGGCAGCTCCGTCTCCGCCGTCGGCATGTGGCTGCTGTCCCGGCTCGACGCCGACACCCCGCGCCTGGACCACAGCGTCTGGCAGGCCGTCCTCGGCACCGGCATCGGCCTCCTCCTGCCGGTCCTGCTCCTCGCCGCGCAGAACACCGCGCCACCCGCCGACCTCGGCGCCGCCACCAGCGCCCACACCTGCCTCCGGCAGCTCGGCGCCTGCGCCGGCGCCGCGGTACTGGGCACGCTCCTCGCCGGCCGGCTCGAATCCGCGCTCGCCGGCCGGCTGCCCACCGGGGCCGTGCCGTCCGACCCCTGGGCGCTCACCCCCGAGACCCTGCGCCTGCTCCCGCCCGCCCTGCGCGAAAGCGCCGTACGGGCCTTCGCCGACACGATGCCCACCACCTTCCTCCAGCTCGTACCGGTCCTCGCGCTCGGCCTCCTCCTCGCCTTCTTCCTCAAGGAGAAACCGCTGGTGTCCCACCCCGCTCACGGTGGCGAGGCGGCCACGCTGCCCCGGGCGCGCGTCGCCGCGCCGCGCCCGGCGCCTCCGCATCCCCTTCCCGCCCAGGCCGCCCCGCCCGAGGCCACCGCCTCCTACGGCGTTCCCGTCTACGGGGCCGTCCAGCACCACGACGGGTCGCGCGTGCCGAACGCCGCCCTCACCCTCATCGACGGCCACGGCAGGCAGATCGGACGCGGCGCGAGCGGATCCGACGGACGGTACGCGCTGAGCGTCCCGTCGGCCGGGTCGTACGTGATGATCGCGTCGGCCGGGGGACACCAGCCGCAGGCCGTCTCCGTCACCGTCGGCGAGCGCGCCGTGGAGCTCGACGTGGTCCTCGGCGGCGCCGGACGGCTCGCCGGTACCGTCGTCACCGCCGGCGGCACCCCGCTGCGCGACGCGGCGGTCACCCTGACCGACGTCCGGGGTGACGTCGTCGCCTCGGCCCGCAGCGGACACGACGGCGGATACCTCATGGCCGAACTCGTCGCGGGGGAGTACACCCTCGCCGCGAGCGCCCCCGCCTTCCGCCCCGCCGCCCTGCCGGTCACCGTGCAGGCGTCCCGGGAGACCCGCCAGGACATCGAGCTGGCCGGCGGGGCGATGCTCCGCGGGACGGTACGCGCCCCCGGGGGGCGGCCCGTGGAGGACGCGCGGGTGACGCTGCTCGACGCCGCGGGCAATGTGGTCGACACGCTCACCACCGGCCCGGACGGCAGATTCCGCTTCGTGGACCTCTCCTCCGGCTCGTACACGGTGATCGCGGCCGGGTACCCGCCCGTGGCGACGGTGCTGCAGGTCGCGGGCGGGGGGCGTACGGAGCGCGATCTGCAAGTGGGGTACGAGGATTGACCAAGCGTCAGTTCCCGGCGGAGGGTGCGGGGGATTCCTCCGACGACCGGCGCACTACGGCGCGTCGGCCGTACCTTGGTGTATGAGCCGCAGCTCCGTGCGGCGGGGAAGGAGCCCTCCAGCCATGGACAGAGGCGTTCCGCGGGCACGACGGCATCCGTCGTCCCTCACGGGTGGCCGTGTTCCGCTCGCCGTGGTCGTCGTGGACGGCGAGGGCCTGGTGTCGCACTGGTCCACCGGCGCACGCCGGCTGTTCGGACACCCCAGGGAGTACGCCGTGGGCCGGCCCGCCGCCGAGCTGCTCCCCGTCTCCGGCGCGCTCGGCGAGTACGCCGCGTACGAGACCGAGGCCGGGGACGCGTACGGGGCCGAGGCCGGGGACGCGTACGGGGCCGGGGCCGAAGACGCGTACGGGACGGTGGGAGCCCGTGCCGAACCCGGTGACGGCCCGCAGGCCGGTCTCTCTTCGGCCGGGATGCTTCCCTATCCGGCCGCGGGCCGCGCCCGGCTGTCCGGTGACGGCCCCGGCCGCGCCGACGTGCTGTGGTGGTCCTACCCCATGATCGGGCCCGGGCCCGAACGACTGCTGGTCCTGGCCGCGGACGCCACCCAGTTCCGTGAGCAGGCCGCCGGCCAGGAGCACTTCCAGCGCATAGCCCCCGGTTTCGCGCTCCACACCGATTTCCCCGGCTCCGACGAACTGGCCCGGCGGCTCCCGGAGATCCTGCCGAGCATGAGCGTCCGGGAGGCCACCCGGATCGTCGCCCAGGTCCTGGAACTGGGCTACCCTGTCGTGGAGTTCAGCCACCACGAGCGCGTCCCCGTGACACCCGACTGGGGCGTACCCCGGCGCACGGAGCGCGGTGCCCGCCCGCGCACGGCGGACGAGCACGCGTCCGGGGCCGAGTGGGTGGCGGTGGACGACCCGCGACACGACCTCGAATACGCCGCCGTACGGGAACGGCTGGAGTTCCTCAACGAGGTCAGCGGGCGCATCGGTTCCTCACTGGACCTCACCCGCACGATCCAGGAGGTCAGCGCCGCGGTCGTACCCCGGTTCACCGATGTCGCCGGCACCTATCTGCGCGAACAGGTCGTCGCGGGCGAGGGGTTCCCGGACGGGCCGCCGGACGCCACCACCCTGTGGCACCGGGTCGCCGTCGAGCACGTCGACGAGCCGGGCCGGTGGGACGACGTGGTGCCGGTCGGCGAGTCCATGCCGTTCCCCGCGCAGACGCCGTTCTTCCAGTGCATGACCACCGGCGAGCCGGTCCTCGTGCCGCGCATCAGCGAGGAGGCGGGCACCGCGATCGCCTCGCAGTTCGAGAAGCGCGACATCCGGCCGCTCATCACCGGGCGGTCCATGCTGGTCGTGCCGCTCAAGGCGCGCCATGTGGTGCTCGGCTTCATGATCCTGCTGCGCCACCCCGGGCGTGCGGCGTTCAACGACATGGACCGGGTGACGGGCGCGGAACTCGCCGCGCGGGCCGGGCTCGTCCTCGACAACGCGCGGATGTACACCCACCAGGAGAACGTCGCCGAGACCCTCCAGGACTCCATGCTCCCCAAGGTGGCACCGCGCACCGCCGGCTGCGACACGGCCACCCGCTATCTGCCCGGCACGTTCCTCGGCCGGGTCGGCGGCGACTGGTTCGACTCCGTCAAGCTCCCCGGTTCCCGGACCGCCCTCGTCGTCGGCGACGTGATGGGCCACGGGCTGAACTCCGCCGCCATGATGGGGCAGCTGCGCACCGCCGTACAGACCATGGCGGCCCTCGACCTGCCGCCCGCGCAGCTCCTGCGCAACCTCGACGACCTCGCCCAGCGGCTCGGCGAGCACTATCTGGCGACCTGCCTCTACGCCGTCTACGACCCGATCGGCGGCGAGCTGCTCATGGCCAACGCGGGCCATGTGCCCCCGGTGCTCGTACGGGCGGAGGACGGCCGCAGCGAACTCCTGGACCTGCCGACGGGGGCGCCGATCGGAGTCGGCGGTGTCCCGTTCGAGACGGTGCGCGTACCGGTGTCTCCCGGTGACCGGCTCGTCATGTGCACCGACGGGCTGGTCGAGGTGCGCGGGGAGGACATCGGTGTCGGCCTCGCCACGCTCTGCGAGTCGGCCGCGCACCCGGCGGCCTCCATGGACCACGCCTGCGACACCATCGTCCGGGCCCTGGCCGGCCGGGGCGGCCGCCGGGACGACGTCGCCCTGCTGATGGCCCGGCTGAGCGGGATCGCGGCCGAGGACGTGGCCCGCTGGGAGCTCGCCCCCGAGCCGGGCGAGGTCCGCCGCGCCAGGCGTCTGGTGCGCGCACAGCTCGCCGCATGGCGCTTGGAGGAGACGGCCCGGACGGTCGAGCTCCTGGTGAGCGAGCTCGTGACCAATGCCGTACGGCACGGGGGCGCCGCCCGCCCGATCGAGTTGCGGCTGGTGCGCACCGACGTCCTGCTCTGCGAGGTCTCGGACGGCGGAAGCACCCTGCCGACGCTGCTCAGCGCCGGTCCTTCCGACGAGTACGGGCGTGGCCTGCGGGTCGTCAGCGCCCTGGCACGGGAATGGGGGTCGAGCCGGTCGGGCGACGGCACGTCGGTGTGGTGCGAACTGCCACTGCCGAGGAAGATCAGAACCTGACGTTCCGTTTCCGTCGTATCCCCGGGAGCTGGTCATGACCGTGACGAGTCGGTACAAGGAGGCGTGGGAAGGCTTCTGGCGCGAGGCCTCCCCGGAAGCAGGGTCCGTCTTCTGGGACGCCGAGCCGGCCGTGACGGCCGCGCTCCACCTCGCTGTCCTGCAACCCCACCTGGCCGCCCCCGCGCTGCCCCTCATCGACCTGGGCTGCGGAAACGGCACCCAGACGCACTTCCTCGCCGGGCGCTTCCCCCAGGTCCACGGGCTCGACCTGGCGCCCTCGGCGATCGAGCACGCCGGCCGGGAGAGCCGCCCGGACGGGGCGGACGGGCCGGAGGGCGCGCGGTTCCGGGTGGTGGACGCCGTGGACGGCCCGGCGGTGACCCGGCTCCACGACGAGTTCGGGGACGCCAACGTCTACATGCGCGGCGTCCTCCACCAGGCGGAACCCCAGGACCGGCAGCCCCTCGCCGACGCGATCGCCACCCTCGTCGGGAGGCGCGGCCGGGCATTCGTCGTCGAACTCGGCGAGGCGGCCGGCCGGGTCCTGCGCACCCTGGCCGAAAGCCCGGAAGGCCCGCCCGCCAAGCTGCGCCCGGTCTTCCGCCACGGCATCGCCCCGGCGGACGTGGCCGACGCCGAGGTCCCCGGGTACTTCCGCAAGGCCGGTCTCGACATCCTCGCGACCGGGGAGCTTCCCCTCACCACGACGGAGTACGCGCGCGAGGGCGGCGGCCGCATCGAGCTCCCGTCGACCTGGTGGGTGGCCGGCCGCCGCGACTGAGAACGCGGGAAG
>NZ_JBUEFZ010000066.1:0-10627 GCF_054963715.1 Streptomyces sp. STAM6
CCAGCCTCACTGATCGCCGGGCCGGGGGCCGTCGTACGGGCGAATGCGCGCGCGCCGCTCGTCGGCTCGCCGGACCCGGGTGGTACGAGGTGAGGGTGTCCACCGAACCTCCCTCCAGTGATCCGGGCGCCGCGGCCCCGTCCGGCGGCGCCGGTGCCCGGTCCTCACGCGACCCGTCGGTGCCCCGCTCCTCGCGAGGGTCCTCGCGACCGGCACCGCACCGGCCACCGCGCCGGCTCTCCCCGCAGTGGCGGGCACGCGCGGCCGCGCGGACGGTGGCACGCGGCGTGCGGCCGGGCAGGGCGGCGTACCGCACGGCCGAGGAGGGCCGGGGTGGTGGCGAGGGAAGCGTGTGCGGTGACGAAGGAGGCGTGCGCGTCTTCCCGGCGTTGCGCACCGCCGCCGCTCACGCCTGGCGCATCCTCGTCGTGGGAGCACTGGTCTACGCCGTCTTCGCCCTTCTGGGACGGTTCCACGAGATCGGGGTGGCCGTGTTCCTGGGCCTGGTCGTCACGGCCGTGCTGCGGCCCGTGATGAACGCGGTGGCCCAACTGCTGCCCCGGCCGCTGGCGGTCGCCGTGTCGCTGATCGGCGCGATCGTACTGGTCCTCGGCATTCTGGCCGTGGTGGGCGAGGTGGTCGCCGGTGAGCGACGGGTCCTCCAGCAGGAGTTCGTCACGGGAGTGGACCGGATCGAGCGGTGGCTGGAGCGTCCTCCCTTTCGCCTCAACCCGGACGCGCTGACCGACATCCAGGGGCGGGTGGAGCGGTTTCTGTCCAGCCATCGCTCCACCATCGTCTCCACGGCCCTGAGCGGCGGCCGAAGGCTGCTGGAGGTCGTGACGGTGTGCGCCCTCGCGCTGTTCTGCTCCGTATTCTTTCTCTACTCCGGGGCCCGGCAGTGGCGCTGGTTCTGCGACCAACTGCCGGCGTCGGCGCGACAGCGGGTGGCACTCGGCGGCAGGACGGCGTGGCGGACCTTCACCGGTTACACGCACGGCATCGTCCTGGTGGCGGCGATCAACGCGGTGCTCGTCGGTATCGCCCTGTGGGCGCTCGGTGTGCCGCTGGCGATGCCGCTGGCGCTGCTGGAGTTCTTCGCCGCGTTCGTCCCCCTCATCGGCTCGCCCATCGCGCTCGCCGTGGCGGCGGTCGTGGCACTGGCGTCGAAAGGCCCGCTGGTGGCGGGCATCGTCGTGGCCCTCATCGTGATCATCGGGCAGATCGAGGGGCACGTGCTGCACCCCATCGTGATGAGCTGGGCCGTCCAACTGCATCCGGTGGTGGTCGCCGTCTCGGTCATCGGCGGCACCATCGCGGCGGGCGTGGTGGGTGCGGTCGTGGCGGTGCCACTGGTGTCAGTGGTGTGGGCGGTGCGCCAGGCGTTGCGGGGGGACAAGCAGCCCGCGGCCCCGGGGACCGAACCGGGCTGAGGATCACGCCGATCACCGGGCCGAGTCGTCGCGACGCCGCCGGGTGGTCCTGCCGCTCCCGACGGACGGCACAGGCGCGGCGCGTGGAGGGGCCCCGGTACGTGCCGAGTACCCCCGGAGCGCCGCGGTGTTCGACACGGCGCTGCACTCCATACCGCGCACGCGATCCTCTGTGCCGCCTGGTGAGTGCGGCTGAGCTGCGAATTCTGCGTCCTCCATGCTGCGTGCTCGGTCAGTGTCCGGTCCGCGAGCGATCCTGCAGGGCCTTCAACGAGAAGGTGACCTGTCCCTGCCTCGTGCTGGACGTGATCACCTCGCCGGCGATCCGCTGACCGGGTTCCACCACTTCCGAGGGGTGCTCAATCCGTTCCCAGGACAGGTCCGGGACCCGGATGAACCCCGTGCAGAAGCCGTCAGGCTCTCCGTCCAGATGAACAAAGACCCCGATATCGTGCACCACGGACACCGTTCCGGAGACGACTTGCCCGGGGTGGACACCGACGAGGAAGGACCGCAACTCCTGGTTCTCACAGGCCCTCGCTGACAGCAGCGGTTGTCCTTCGTGCCGGCGTCCTATCTCTTCAGCCTCTGTCTCCTGGCCCACTGCGAGGATTTCCGAAGGGTGCTCGCAGTGACGCGTCGACACCTCGTGCCGGGGGATACGCCCCACCTCAACGGTCCGCCCCTGGGTGTCCTCAAGGCCCGCCAAGGCGTCCGATCCGTCAAAGCCTATGACCGTTACCCGTCTTACTGGGCCTGGTTCCAGGCGGTCGAGCAAGGACCGCAGGCGAGGGTCGGAAGCAGCTTCGGGCATGAGCGAAGCCTGCTCTGACGTTCTGCCCCGGCTGCGGGGCTGAGGCGGCCGGCAGCGGCCGCCTCAGCATGGGTGACCGGAAGAACGCTATGAAGATCCGCCGGACAACCCCTGGGAGACGCTCGGGCGCCCGCGTCATCGACCGCGGTCGCCCGGCGGCCCGTGGTCGGCACAGCCCGCGGTGGTGCAGGATCCCGCCGGGTCCGTCGCGTCGTCCGCACAGAGCGTGCGGCACAGGGAGCAGGGGTGCGAGGTGTCGGTCAGCATGGGCATCGGGACCGGGGTGGGGAGCGAGAAGCCCGCACGATACTCGTCGCGCAGTGCTGTGGGTGCGGCGAGAACGTGCCGCGTCCGCCGTAACCTCAGCCACTCGAAACACAACGCTTTCCAGGTCGCATCGAGAAGCCGTCCGGTGAAGGCGGTGCCACGATCCTTGGGGGTGACGACGGGACGCTTGGACCTGTTCACGCGTACTCCTTCTCCGCCAGGTGTGAGGCGTTGTTGGAGACACCGACGCTGCTGCATACGGGTCCGCGACGGAAGGGTGGCGCACCCTGGCGAATGAGCGTCATGCCTGTTCGCGCCCCGTGCGCGCACTATCGGATTTGTCAGAGGCCGACACTCGTGCCCTGTGTCATCCTTCCAGCGTCATATAGAGGCGCGTGCCCCGGGGCCGGTAGCCGACGCGTTCGTAGACGCGGCGGGATCCCTCACCCGAGTACTCCAGCCAGACCGACCGCGCTTCCCGTTCGAACATGGCCCGGGTCAGTTCCGCGGTGACCGCGGCGGCGACACCTCGGCCGCGGAACGCGGGGCGGGTGCCCACTCCCGCGAGTTCCGACGTGCCCACGGCAGGCGCGGAGCACGAGGCGGCACCTGCGCAACTGCCGTCCGGTGCGCGGACGAACCGGATGGCCCCGCCGCTCGCCTGGACACGGCGCAGTCGGGCCGCTCCTTCAGGCGACGGCGCGAACTCCCCGGCGAACGTCTCGGACAGCGCCGCATCGATCGCCAGGTAGTCCTCGTCCCCGAGGGGAGTCACCGGCCGGACCGTGCCCGCACTCGACGGCATCGTCACTGTGGTGGGAGTGCAGACGAGGTACGCGTGCACCGCCTCGGTGGTGAAGCCCGCCGTGCGGAGCACGTGCTCCACGGCGGGCGCGCCGTCCGGCGCGAACTCCAGCCGGGGCTTGAGACCCCGTTCGCGGAATGCCTCGATCAGCGCCGCGACGTCCCGCCCATTCGGACGGGCGCCCGGCACCGGGGTCGCGTAGTTGATGTACGTGCTGGTGGTCGCGGGATCGAAACCGGCGACGAAGCCCCCGATTTCAGCTGCCTCGGGGCGGCGGCGCAGGTTGGTGGCGGCGAAGTTCTGGACGTCGATGTCCACGGTGATGATGACCTCACGTCAATGGCACAGCAGGGTGCGCTACGGCAGGTGAAATGGCCGGCGGTGCGTCATGCACCGCCCGGGGGGCCGCCGCGAGGTGGCACGGGCGACACTGAGGGCTGTGACTGCCGCTGGGCAGACGGCTCAGTGCCGGCGGCGGCCGCTGGGGGTCGCCGGGCTCATTGCGTCAGTCCTTCGTCATCATCGGTGCGTGCGTGCCTGGAGGGTCGTCGAACCGTCCCACATCCCCGGGCGCGAGCACGAAGCAGCGAGAGGGGACCTCACATGGAGCGGGCTCGGATTCTACTGCTGGACGCGGCCCCCGGCCCATTGCTCGGGCAGGAATTGACGCGTTGGCTCGGTCACGGGCATGCCGTCACACTCAACCTTCGGCGGGTGGCCAATCACGACGAGGTACGGGCCGGATGGACCGGCCGGGTGGACTTCACCGATTTCGACGCCTTCGACGAGTCGGCCCTGGTGACCGAGATCGGCAGGGACGGACTCGGGTACCACGCGCTGAAGTCCCGTGGCGGGGTCCCCCTGCGCGCCACAACCCTCGCGGCGGCGACCGACCCTGCCCTGGTGAACCGGCTCCGCGTGGTCGGCAGGGCCGGGGCGGGCACCGATCACGTCGACCTGGCGGCCGCTGCACGGCGGGGCGTCGCCGTCACCCACACGCCCGGGTCGAACGCGAACGCCGTCGCGGAGTTCACCCTCGCGCAGTTGCTGGCCCTCAGCCGGGACATCCCCGCCCACAACGCGGCAGCGCACCGCGGCACATGGCGCACCCCCACCGCACCGGCCGTGGAGTTGTCGGAACTGACCCTGGGCATCGTCGGCCTGGGCCGCATCGGCCTGGCACTGGCCGAGCGGGCGACGGCCCTCGGCATGCGGGTCCAGGGACTCTCGCGACGCCCGGCCGACGGCACGGTACCCCGCGTCGGCACCCTGACCTCGCTGCTGACGACCAGCGACGTGGTCTCCGTGCACCTACCGCTCACGGCGGAAACCCGAGGAATGATCGGCGCAGCGGAACTGTCGCTGATGCGACCCGGTTCGATGCTGCTCAACACCTCCCGGGGCGGCATCGTCGACGAGCATGCCCTGGCCCGTGCGCTGCGCGACCCCGGGCAGCCCCTCGCGGCAGCCGCTGTCGACACGTTCGAGCACGAGCACGCCGCCTTTGCCTCTCCGCTGTTCGGCTTGCCGAACGCACTGCTCACACCACACGTCGCGGGGATGACCCGGGAGGCGATGAGCGTCGCGGCAGTCCGCTGCGCCGATCACGTGACGGCGCTGCTCGCCGACCGCCCGGACGGGGTACCGGTCGTGCGCGCCGGTCGGGGCAGTGGCCAATAATCCCCTGATGCGACAGAGAGTTTCCGCCCGTCCCCGTACCCGACCGTCCGCCGCCCTCGGGAGCCGGGATCGGCTGCCCTCCCTCACCGGGCTGCGGTTCTGGGCTGCTCTCGTCGTGGTGCTCTATCACCTGTCGCGGCAGGTCGGGCCGCTTCCGGGGCTCAGCGACGCGGTCTGGTACGGCCGCAGCGGCGTCACCTTCTTCTTCGTGCTCTCGGGTTTCGTACTGGCATGGACGTACGACGGTGCGCGGGTGCCCGCCGGGGTTTTCCTGTGGCGGCGCTTCGCCCGTGTCTGGCCGCTGCTCGTGGCGACGACTGCGCTGTCCGTGGTGGTGTGGCTGGTGCTGGGGAAGGCCGTGTCGGCGAAGGCGGTCGTCGCGTCCCTGCTGCTCGTCCACGCGTGGGTGCCCGATGCCGTGGTGCTTCAGGGCGGCAATCCGGCGGCGTGGTCGCTCAGCGACGAGGCGTGGTTCTATCTGCTCTTCCCCGCGCTCATGGGCTGGCCCGTTGTGCGTTCGGGCCGCGGGCGGCGGTGGGTCGCCGTCGTGGTCTGCGCGGCGGCACCGCTCGCGTGGCTGTCCGGCGGGCTGATCGACGACGGGCAGGTGAGGGTGTGGGCCCTGGACTATCTGCCGCTGACGCGCACCCTGCAGTTCCTGCTGGGTGTGGTGACGGGCCTCGCCGTGAAGCGGGGCAGGCGGCCGGTGGTGGGGTTGTGGCCGGCGGTGGCACTGGTGGTCGCCTGGCACGGTGCGCTCATCCCCTGGTCACATGCTGTTCCCGACGGCCTGTGGTACAGCCCGTACACCGCGTCCCAACTGCTGTCGGCCCCCCTCTTCGCACTGCTCGTCGCCGCGGCTGCCCGGGCCGACGGCGAAGGGCGCCGGACCGGGCTGGGCGGTGTCCTGGCCGTACGGCTGGGGCACTGGTCGTTCGCCTGGTACCTCATCCACGAAATCGTGATCCGGGTGTGTGTGGCGCGGTACGGGAAGACGGAGTCCGTACTCGGTACGGTCCAGATCTGGCTGCTGGTGATCGGCATCAGCCTGGTGCTGTCGGCGTGCGCGTACCACTGGGCGGAGCATCCGCTGGAGCGTCTGCTCCGCTCGGTGGGGCCGGTCCCCCCGGCGCTCTCGCCGGCACCGGCGCCGGCGAGGGCGTCGTCCGCCGCCATCGTGTCCCACGGCAACAGCGCGAGTCCCGCGGACGGGGCCATCTCCGAGTCCTCACGGTGACGTCAGGCCGCACTGCCGTTGGAGGGGTGCTGCCGGCGGCGCGGCCGCCGGCATCGGTCCGTCGTGGACTGTCACGGCGACCGCAGCGGGGGCGGCCGCGTACCGGAGGAGGGGAAGGCGTGCAGGCGGGTCGCTCGAGCCATGGGCTCGGAGCCGTGGACTCGGAGCCCATGGACTCGGCGGACGGATCGCTCCGGCCGGCGCCCACGGGGTCGGCCGCGGTGGGATGGTGAACGCCGGTCGCGCTCTCAGATGCGCAGCAGCCGGTCCGTGAGTTCGCGGTAGGCCTGGAGGGTGCGGCGCAGGCGCTCGGTGTCGTGCGCCTCCGCGGGGCCGTCCCACGCCGTGCGCAGCTTCCTGCGCTGCTCGGTGAGAACGTCGACGACCTGTTCCGCGGCCTCTTCCATGGTCCCGGCGGCTTCCTCCACGGCGCCCCGCGGGTCGTCGACGAAGCCGGTGAGCGCGTGCCGCATACGGTTGGCGAGCATGTCGCGGCGGGCGTCCGCGACCAGTGCGTCGCTGCCACTGACGGCAGGCGCCGTGAGGTGGTCGCCGTTGGGCACCGGGCCGGTGTGATGCTCGGGAGGGGTCGGGTGGACCGGCAACACCGCCGGGTCCGGCCGTGCCGCGGTGTTCCTGGGCCCGGGACGCTCGCCCGAAGGCCGGGGGCGCGCGCCGGAACCGCTCCGGTTCCGGTCGCCGTGCTGCGGTGAGTTGCTCTGCGGTACCTGCGCGGGGTCGAGGCTCATGACGCGTCGTTTCCCTTCGGCTTGAGCGAGCGGGGCAGATGGAATCCGGTGTGACGGGCCGGGGCCGTCTTCGGTGCACGGGCGGGCCGTGTGTGGTCCCGCGTGGTGGGGCGGGCCTCGGTCAGCGCCTTCAGCAGCCGGCGGCCGTCGATCAGTGCGGTACGGAGGTGCTCGGTGTCGGCGTGCGTACCGTCGGGGCGGGCCGCGGCGCGTCGCAGTCGCCGGTAGGCGTCCATGTGACGGGCGTGGTGCACGGAAAGGGCGGCTTCCTGCTCCTCGTGCGCGCCCGAGTGGGGGAAGCCCCGCTCCTGTGCCAGGGACGCGATCAGCTCGGCGGCCTCGGTGACGGCCTCGCGGGGCGCGTCCACGAACCGCTCCTGCACCACTGACCAGCGGGCCGTGTACCGCCGGTGCGTCTCGGGGTTCAGCGGCCGGATGTTCAGCGTGCCGTAGCGTTCGACACGGGTCGCGAGTTCGCGCTCGGCGGCCGTGGTGTCTCCGTCGTGGCGGGCGACGGTGCGTTCGTACTCGGGACCGAAGCGCCGTTTCAGCGCGTAGCCCCGTGTGCCGCCGGCGCGTGTCCGCCACACGTGGAACGCCACGGCCGCGCAGGCAAGCACCACGATCAGGGTCGCGGCGGCGATGAGGACAGTGGACATGACTGCCTTCTTCTCTCGATTCAGGTGGTTCGTCCGTTCGTCACGCGGATTGCCTCGATTGCCATGAACAAACGGCCCGTAGCGGAAGAGCGCCGCGAAGTGCCCCACGACTGCCGTGTTTCACCGACGGGCCTGCGGTCACCCGCGACAGGAGGCGCGCCGAAGAAGCTGTGCGCCGAACGGACCCGGAAAGGAGACGCACGTGCGGAACTGGCGCGAGTACGCGGAATGCAGGAACGAGGATCCCGACCTGTTCTTTCCCATCGGCACCGGCGGGCCGGCCGTGATCCAGGCCGAAGCCGCCAAGCAGGTGTGCGCACGGTGCCCGGTCCGGGAGCAGTGCCTCGAGTGGGCGCTGGAGAACAACCAGGAATCCGGCGTGTGGGGTGGGCTCCGCGAGGACGAACGCCGGGCCCTCAGGCGCCGGACCCGGCGGCGCGACCGTCCCGCGGCCTAGGGCTACGGTGTGACGTCCTTCTTCCACGGCCCGACGCCGAGCTTCCCGGTCGTGCCGAGGTCGAGTTCCGGTGTCACCGTCACCGGCTGGGCGCCGGGCTTGGCCGTGACCCGGACGTAGGGGACGTTCACGGCAGTCCCCGCCCCGGTGGTGTTGCGCCACATCAGGCTCGAGGAGGCGGCCTCGCCCGGCTTCAGCGTCACGGGCCCGGGCGGAGTGTCGAAGCCGTCCACGGTGGCGATGCCTCCGCTCCCGCGCAGAATCCGGACCCCGGAGACCTTCTGCCTGTCCTCGTCACGGAGTTCGAGGATCGGGTAGCCGTTGACCCGGTAAGGGTGGGTCCCGCAGTTCACGAGGTGGAGTCCCACGACGCGGAGCCCCATCGCGGCGTCGCCCTCGTCGGCCGTGACGCGGACGCCGGAGCGCGGGCAGGGGCCGGTCGCGGCCGGCGCTTCGTCCGAGGGGACGCGCCGGACCTCCGCTATCCGTACACGCCCCCTGCCCTGCGGTTCGGGCCGCTCGGCGGACCACTCGACGGTGCGCCTCGCCGTCCCGCCGGGGCCGACGGAGGGCACGGTCTGTTCCGTGTTCGCCAGTACTTCTCCGGCCTCGGACAGGACGTCGAAGGTGATGGTGTACGTGTAGGGCTCGGCCTCGGGGTGGGTGATCTCGAACTCGGTGGCGGCCGGTGCGAGCGCACCCGGGCAGGCCGCCCCGCTCCTGCTGATGATCCTGACGCCGTCCTTCGCGGCGTCGGTGGGATCACCGGGCACGGAGGGGCAGTTGGACGGTCCCGTCCCGGTACCGCGGCCGCCGGTCGCGTCGCCGCCCGGTGAGTCGATGCGCTGAGTCCCGCACGCCGTCAGGAGCGAGGCGCTCAGGAGTACGGCGGCGGAAAGGGCCCGAAGGCATCTCGTACGCATCGGACCACCCCACCAAGTGCCTGGTCACCGGGCCGTGATGGAAGCCACACCCCCGGTCACAGGCGTGTCACAACCTCGGCCGGCCCGGTTCGGTCCGTGGCCGCGGACACATCTCCGGTCCGCCCGTTGCCGCATGCCGTGCGAGGCGTCCCGGTCCCCGGCGTCTGCGCGCCCGGCGGTATCCCCACGCCGTGGTCGTGGCCGCCGCCGACGAGGAACGCGGCTCCGGCTCGTCCGACCAGGCGGCCGGCTGTCGAGCCGCCCGTCAGAGGCGCGCGGTACGTTGCGGCGATGGGCATCTATCTGTTCAGTGTCAGTGCGGAAGACTGGTTCGGTGAGGAGGAGGACGGGTGGGGTGAGGTCGCCTCGGCGCTGAACGGGGAGCTGAGGCAGCGCGGTCTGCCGCCCTACGCTCCGGTGCCCGCCGAGAAGGGTGTCGCGCGGGGGTCGGGGCAGTCCTTCGAGGAGAAGCTGATCCCTTCCATGGACGGTTTCGGCGCGCTGTGCGCCGCGCACCTCTCGCCCGAGGAAGTGGAGACCGTGTGCGGCTGGACGGTACTGGTTCCCTTGTCGCTCGACGAAGAGATCTGGTTGCCCCTGGAGAACAGCCATGCGGAGTCGACCATGATTGCCGGAGCTCCTCAGGTGCTGGCCGTCGCGCAGAGGCTGGCGGCAGCGGTCGAACTGCCGCCGGAAGTCCCCGAGCCCTCCCACAATCTCGCTCTGACCGCATGGTTCATGGACGGTTCGGCGAAGCGACTGGCTGCTGCCCGACCCGGACGGTGGAGCGACGACCTTGATACGGCGTTCTACGTCGCGCTGTACCTGCGCGCCGCTCAGCACTCGCTCCGGCGGGGCGTCCCCATCCTCTATTCCTGATCCGGTCGCCTATTCCTGATCCGGTCGCCTATTCCTGATCCGGTCGCCGCTCCCGGGATGGGGGCCTGTCGGCCCGCCGCCGCGTCGTCCGTCACCAGCAGCGCACCTCCCGGCGGGTCCGGGTGTCGAGGCGCTTGTCAGTGCTGCTGGCTACCGTGGTGCCCATGATCGATGCCGAAGACGTCCGTCGTATCGCCATGTCCTTTCCGGAGACGGTGGAGAAGGAAGCGTGGAACATCCCCACGTTCCGGGTGGCGGGAAAGATGTACGTGACGATCCCCGACGACCAGACCTCGTTCGCCGTGCGCTGCCCGAAGCTCGAGCGTGCCGAGCTGATCGCCGCCGAGCCGGAGAAGTTCTGGGTGCCGCCGCACGAGGCGAGTTCGGCGTGGGTGCGGGTGCGGCTGGCCGCCCTGGAGGACGTGGACGAGTTGCGCGACATCCTCGTCGACTCCTGGAGACAGGCCGCGCCGGACCGGCTGGCCGAGGCACACCCCGAACTGCGGCCCGGTGCGGGGACCGGTAAGTGAAATACCGCTGTACTCGCGCCGGGGTTCCCCCGACAATCCGGGGATGACGCGTACTCCCCGCCGCCACGGCGGCAGACGGTCCGCGACACTGAGCGGGATCTTCGCCGCGGGCGTCCAGGTGTTCCGGTTCTACGGCGACGGAACCGTCCTCGACGTGTGGGTGCGGCCCGCGCCCCTTCCGGACGCGGCCGACG
>NZ_JBUEFZ010000067.1:0-8264 GCF_054963715.1 Streptomyces sp. STAM6
TGGAGTCCTTCGGCGGGGCGGGTGTGTGGTTGTCGCCCATGGTGACGATGGAGTCCTTCGGCGGAGCCGGTGTGTGGTTGTCGCCCATGGTGACAATGTTGTTCGCGGGCGGGGCGGGCGTGTGGTTGTCGCCCATCGTGGTGATCTCTTCGTTCTTCTTCGCGTCGCTCATTCGTCAACTCCCCTGTTCGCCGCGGTGCGGCGGTAGACGGTCACGCCTGTTCGGCAACTCCCCCGTGGGCCGCCGAACAGGCGCCCTTCGGACCGCTCACCTTAGCGATGAGCCCCCGTTCGACCCGTGTGCCCCCCGACGCGACGGACCGTGGTTATGAGAGTGCCGCGCGGGCATAAACGAATGCTGAACGCCGCAGTCCGCCCAGCTCAGGCGGCTGCGAGCGGTGACAGGAGGGCCTTCACCCGCTCCACGTCGCCTGCCCCCGCCTGCTCGTAGAGCGCGAGCGCCTCACGCCAGCAGGCCCGTGCGCGGTCCTGCTGACCGAGTGAGTCGAGCGCTTCTCCCAGCGTCGTGAGGACGTTGCCCCGCATACGGTCGCCCCCGATGCAGCCGATGGCCAGTGCCTGCTCGGCGTGCTGGGCGGCGATCCCGGAACGCCGGGCCGACAGATGCGCCTGCGCGATGCGGAAGTGGGTCGTGCCCTCCCACAGCCTCTGTCGGTTCTTGCCGAAGCTGTGGAGAGCCTGGTTGAACTGGTCCAGCGCCTCGGCCTGGCGCCCTGCGTGCGACAGTGCCACGCCGAGCGCGTAACGGCCGTTCGCGAGGCGCAAGTCGCTGCCGATGCGGTCGTATATGCCGATTCCTTCGCGAGCGAGCTCGATGGCGCTGGCGGCGCGGCCGGTGATGAGGTGGAGACGGGACAGGTTGCACAGGGCACTCGCCTCACCCGGCAGATTCGCGTCCGCGCGTGAACCGTCCATGGCTTTCAGCAGATGCGTCTCCGCCTCCGCGTGGCTGCCCTGGTTGAAGGCGATGATCCCGCGGTCGTTGTCGGCCCAGTACACCGGCGCCGCGTCACCCGCCTCCACCGCGAGCACGCGCGCGTTGCGGGCCTCCTCGTCGGCCTCCTCGTAACGTCCCGCCACCAGGTGCACATTGGTGAGCGTGGTGCGGGCGCGGGCCTCGGTGCGAGTGTCGTTCGCCGAGCGCGCGGCGTCCCGGGCGGCCACTGCCGCCGCCTCGTACTGCTTGGAGTTCGCCCCGGACTCCGCGAGGTCCTTGGCCGCCCACAGCAGGTCCACGGCCCGCCGCAGCCTGCTGCCGTCGGTCGACTGCCGTGCGCAGGCCAGCAGGCAGTTCGCCTCGGTGTAGAGCCAGTCCAGGGCTGCGTGGCGGTCCGTGAAGGTGATTCCGTCGTACGTCGTGGGCTCCAGGTGGTCGACGAGCCGGTCGCCGGGGCGCTCGATGGCGTACACCCGCGCCGCCGTCGCCAGATAGAAGTCCAGCAGCCGGGACAGTGCCGCCTCCCGCTCGGCCGGGGGCTGCTCGTCGCGGTCCGCGCAGGCGCGGGCGTAGAGCCGCACGAGGTCGTGGTACCGGTATCGGCCCGGGGCCGCCGACTCCAGGAGCGAGGTGTCGACCAGGGACTCCAGCAGGTCCTCCGCCTCGTGCCGCGGGAGGTCGAGGACCGCGGCGGCCGCGGCGAGGGAGATGTCGGGGCCGTCGGCGAGGCCGAGGAGGCGGAAGGCGCGGGCCTGGGCCGGCTCCAGCTGGCCGTAGCCGAGCTCGAAGGTGGCCTTCACCGCGAGGTCGCCCGCCTGGAGCTCGTCCAGCCGGCGCCGCTCGTCGGCGAGCTTGGCGGCGAGGACGGAGACCGTCCAGGTGCGGCGGGCGGCCAGGCGGGAGGCCGCGATGCGGATCGCCAGCGGCAGGAACCCGCAGGCCGCGACCACGTCCAGGGCCGCCTCCCGCTCGGCGGACACCCGCTCCGCGCCCACGATCTTCGTGAAGAGTTGCAGCGCCTCCTCGGGCGACATCACGTCCAGGTCCACCAGGTGCGCGCCCGCGAGGTCCACCATGCGGATGCGGCTGGTCACCAGCGCCGCGCAGCCCGCCGTGCCGGGCAGGAGCGGCCGGACCTGCGCGGCGTCCCGGGCGTTGTCCAGCAGGACGAGGACGCGGCGTCCGGCCAGCGTGGAGCGGTAGAGGGCGGCCCGCTCGTCCAGGGTGTCCGGGATCGCCGAGTCGGCCGTGCCCAGTGCCCGCAGGAACGCCCCGAGCACCGTCTCCGGTTCGGCCACCCGCGCCCCGGCGCCCTGGAGGTCGACGTACAGCTGCCCGTCGGGGAAGTGTGTGCGCGCCTCGTGGGCGACGTGCACCGCGAGCGTGGTCTTGCCGACACCACCGATGCCGGCGAGTGCCGACACGGCCATGACGGAGCCCTCGGCCGTGGCCAGCCGATCGCTGAGCTCCCGTACGAAGGACACCCGGCCGGTGAAGTCGGGGACCGTCGCCGGGAGCTGCGCGGGCCGGGACACGGTGGGGGCGGGCGCCGGCTCCTCCACGGGCCGGGCCAGTTCGGCGTCGGCCCGGAGGATGCGCTGCTGCAGCCGGGCCAGTTCCGGGCGCGGGTCGACGCCCAGCTCGTCGGCGAGCAGGCGCCGCGTGTCCGCGTAGACGGCCAGCGCCTCGGCCTGCCGGCCGCTGCGGTAGAGCGCCAGCATCAGCAGTTCCCGCAGTCGCTCCCGCAGCGGGTGTGCCGCGGTCAGCGCGGTCAGCTCGGAGATCGCCTCGGCGTGGCAGCCGACTTCCAGGTCCAGGTCCAGACGGGTCTCCAGGAGCTGCAGCCGCCACTCCTCCAGCCGGGCCCGCTGGGTCTCGGCGTAGGGGCCGGGCAGGGACGCCAGCGGCTCGCCGTCCCACAGGCCCAGCGACTTGTTGATCAGCAAGCGGGCCTGGCAGCGGTCGCCGCCCGCCCGTGCCTTCTCGGCCTCGGCGGCCAGTTCCTGTGCCACATTGAGGTCGAGCGCGTCGGCCCGGCCCCGGATCGCGTATCCGCCCGACTCGCTGACCAGTACGCCGGGCGGCAGCACCTTGCGCAGTCGGGAGGCGTACGTCCGGACCGCGGCGAGCGCCTGTGAGGGCGGCTCGTCGCCCCAGATGGCGTCGATCAGCTCGGCCGCGGTCGCCGTGCGCCCGTCGCGCAGCAGCAGGGCCGCGAGCAGGGCGCGCTGCTGCGGGGAACCCGACGGCAGGATGTCACCGGCGAGCCAGGCGCGCACAGGTCCGAGCACGCCGAAGCGCAGATCGGTGCCCGGGCCTGGCTGCGGAGCCCGTTGCTCCGGCACTCGCGGCCCGTGTTCACGGTCCATAGCTCCCCCTGCCCCGTACCGCTGGTTTCGCCCCCGACAGTCTGCCTTGTCGACCGCTGATGCGTCAGCAGTGGGTGACGCTCTGCACAAGGTCGTGACACTATCCGCCACTCAAATAGCTGACTACCCGTCAGATCGGCGCTACGGTGGGGCGCATGGAGACCTTCCCCAAGATCATCTCGGTGGACGATCACACGGTGGAGCCCCCCAATGTCTGGCGGGACCGGCTCCCGTCGAAGTACCGCGACGTCGCCCCGCGCATCGTCCGGGCCCCCCTGAAGGAAATGACCTTCCTCGGTGGGAAGTTCGCCCCGGTGATGGGAGCCCCGGGCGACGACGGCCCGGTCGGCGACTGGTGGGTGTACGAGGACCTGCACCGCCCGCTCACCCGCCTCGACACCGCCGTCGGCCACGACCGCGACGAGATACGCCTGGAAGTGATCACCTACGAGCAGATGAGGCCCGGCTCCCACAGCGTGCCCGACCGCCTTGCCGACATGGACGTCAACCACGTCCAGTCCGCCCTCTGTTTCCCCACGTTCCCCCGCTTCTGCGGCCAGACCTTCACGGAGGCGAAGGACCGCGAACTCGGCCTGCTCGCCGTGCGGGCCTACAACGACTGGATGGTCGAGGAGTGGTGCGGCCCCCTCGCGCGGGGCCGGCTCGTCCCGCTCACCCTGATCCCGCTGTGGGACGCGGAACTCGCCGCGGCCGAGGTCCGCCGCAACGCCGCCCGCGGCGTCCGCGCGGTCGCCTTCTCCGAGATCCCGCCCCACCTTGGGCTGCCGTCGATCCACACCGACGCCTGGGACCCCTTCCTCGAGGCCTGCGACGAGACCGGGACGGTCGTCGCGATGCACATCGGCTCGTCCTCGAGGATGCCCTCCACCTCGGCGGACGCCCCACCGGCCGTGGGCTCCACGATCACCTTCGCCAACTGCTGCTTCTCCATGACCGACTGGCTGATGAGCGGCAAGTTCGAGCGCTTCCCCCGCCTCCGGGTCATGTACGCGGAGGGCCAGATCGGCTGGATCCCGTACATCCTCGAACGGGCGGACGTGGTGTGGGAGGAGAACCGCGGCTGGGGCGGAGTCGCCGACAAGGTGCTCCGGCCGCCCTCGGAGCTCTTCGCCGAGCATGTCTTCGGCTGCTTCTTCGACGACGCCTTCGGCCTGAGGAACCTCGACGCCATCGGTGTCGGCAACGTCCTGTACGAGACGGACTACCCCCACTCGGACTCCACCTGGCCCAAGTCCCGCGAGGTCGGCGAGGCCCAGATGGGCCATCTGGACCCGGACGTGGTGGAGCGGATCGTGCGGGGCAACGCGATCGAGCTGCTGGGTCTGACGGAGGACGGCCTCTGGCCCGGAGCGATGTCGTAGGCGGCCGAGGAGTTCGGCAGCTGCCTGGCGGCGCCGTCCCTCTCAGCATTCTCGGCCGCCCTATATTCCAGCTCCGCCCCCGCGGACCCGGACGTGCCCGCCTTCTGGCCCCGGGCGCCGCCCGGCGGCACCATCGGCGCATGACACTCTCACGCGTCGAAGCCGACAAGATCCTCTCCGACAACTTCGCGCCCTGGGTCCTGGACCTCGGGCTGACCGTCGAGGAGGCGGGGGAGCGGCACGCCGTGCTGCGGCTTCCCTGGTCCGACCAGCTGGCCAGGGAAGGCGGCGGGCTCTCCGGGCAGGCGCTGATGGCCGCCGCCGACACGGCCACCGTCATCGCCGTCTCCTCGGCCCGTGGGGCTTTCGTGCCGATGACCACGGTGCAGCAGTCGACGACCTTCCAGCGTGCCGTCGTAGGCGCGGACGTGCTCGTCGAGGCGCGCCTCACCAAGCTCGGCAAGCGCATGGCCTTCGCCGAGATCACCATGACGGCCGAGGGGGAGACGGAGGCCGCCGCACGGGCCTCGACGGTGTACGCGCTGCTGGGCTGACCCTTGTCTGATGGGGCGTCAGGTATCACGATGGAGCCGCTCTTCACGTGACGAGACGCCGGATGAGGTCGCCATGGTGATGTACGGGATGCAGCTCCCGGTCCAGTCCCAGTCCACCCTCTACGCCGAGTCCTGGGAGGCCGAGGCCGGACCCGGCGATCTGGTGGAGACGGCCCGGGCCGCCGACCGGGGCGGCTTCGCGTACATCGCCTCCTGCGACCACGTCGCCATCCCCCGCCGGCTCGCGGCCGGCATGAGCACGGTCTGGTACGACCCGGTGGCCACGCTCTCCTTCGTCGCCGCCGCCACCGCGCGGGTACGACTGCTGAGCCATGTCGCCGTCGTCGGCCTGCGCCACCCCCTCGTCACCGCCAAGCAGTACGCCACCCTCGACCACCTCTCCGGCGGGCGGCTGATCCTGGGGGTCGGCGCGGGGCACGTGCAGGAGGAGTTCGAGGCCGTTGGCGCCGACTTCGCCCACCGGGGGGCCGTCCTCGACGAGAACCTCGACGCCCTCGCGGCGGCCCTCGGCCCCGAGGAGTACCCGGTGCACACCGGCGAGCGGTACACCTTCAAGGACCTCGGCCAGCGACCCCGCCCCGCCCAGCCCCGTGTACCGCTGTGGGTCGGCGGATCCTCCCCGGCGGCCGTGCGCCGCGCCGCTCTCAAGGGGGACGGCTGGCTCCCCCAGGGCGACCCCCGCGACCGGCTCCCCGCGAAGATCGCCACCATTCGGCGGCTGCGCGAGGAGGCGGGCATCGAGCGGCCCTTCACCATCGGCGCCATCACCGAGGCGCTCCATGTGGGCGCCGCCACCTGGAACATCGGCCGCCGTACCCTCAGCGGCCCGCCCGAGGCGCTCGCCGAGTCGCTGCGCGCGTACGGCGAGATGGGCGTGCACCAGATACAGGTGCGGTTCCGCTCCCGGAGCCGTGCCGAGCTCACCGACCAGATGGCGGCCTTCGCCGCCGACGTGGCACCGCACCTGGACTGAGGAGACCGACATGGGCAAGCTGGACGGGCGGGTCGTGCTCATCACGGGCGCGGCACGCGGGCAGGGCGAACAGGAAGCGCGGTTGTTCGCCGCCGAAGGGGCACGGGTCGTCCTCGCGGACGTGCTCGACGACCAGGGGCAGGCACTCGCCGAGGAGATCGGCGAGGACGCCGCCCGCTACGTCCGTCTCGACGTGAGCGCCGAAGCGGACTGGCACGGCGCCGTCACCGCCGCCAAGGACGCCTTCGGCCGCATCGACGGCCTGGTCAACAACGCGGGCATCCTCCGCTTCAACGAGCTCGTCTCCACCCCGCTGGCCGAGTTCCAGCAGCTCATCCAGGTCAATCAGATCGGCTGCTTCCTCGGCATCCGCACCGTCGCGCCCGAGATCGAGGCGGCCGGCGGCGGCACGATCGTCAACACCGCCTCGTACACCGCGCTGACCGGCATGGCGTACGTCGGTGCCTACGCCGCCACCAAGCACGCCATCCTCGGGCTGACCAGGGTCGCGGCCATCGAGCTCGCCGCCAAGGGAATCCGGGTCAATGCCGTCTGCCCCGGCGCCATCGACACCCCGATGAGCAACCCCGAGGGCACGGACCCGCGGGCCACCGGCGAGCTCTACCGGAAGCTGGTGCCGCTGGGGCGCATCGGCGCCCCCGGCGAGGTGGCGGCGCTCGCGCTCTTCCTGACCGCCGGCGACTCCTCGTACATCACCGGACAGCCCTTCGTCGTGGACGGCGGCTGGCTCGCGGGCGTGAACCCGCTCTGACGCATCGTCAGCTATTGACGCCCACCGGGCGTCCTGCGACAGTCGGATCTGACGGTGCGTCAGAAGCAGAGGGACGGTGAACCCCTTGGAATTCGGGCTCTTTGTACAGGGACACGTACCGGCCAAGCGGGCACAGGCCGACCCCGAAGCCGAACACAAGGCACTTCTCGAAGAGACCGAGTACGTCATCCAGGCGGACAGATCCGGGTTCAAATACGCCTGGGCCTCCGAGCACCACTTCCTGGAGGAGTACTCCCACCTCTCCGCCAACGAGGTCTTCCTCGGCTACCTCGCGCACGCCACCGAGCGCATCCACCTCGGCTCCGGCATCTTCAACCCGCTCGCGCCCGTCAACCACCCGGTCAAGGTCGCCGAGAAGGTCACCATGCTCGACCACCTCTCCCGGGGGCGGTTCGAGTTCGGCACCGGCCGCGGCGCCGGCAGCCACGAGATCCTCGGCTTCTTCCCCGGCATCACCGACATGAACCACACCAAGGAGCTCTGGGAAGAGACCATCGCCGAGTTCCCCAAGATGTTCCTGCAGGACGAGTACGAGGGCTTCCAGGGCAAGCACTGGTCCCTGCCCCCGCGCAAGATCTTCCCCAAGCCGTACGGCAAGGCGCACCCCGCCATGTGGTACGCCGCGGGATCCCCGTCCTCCTACGCGATGGCCGCGAGGAAGGGCCTCGGCGTCCTCGGCTTCAGCGTCCAGAAGGTCTCCGACATGACCTGGGTCCTGGAGCAGTACAAGACGGCTATCCAGGAGGCCGAGGCGGTCGGCGCCTTCGTCAACGACAACGTCATGGTCACCTCGACCGCGATCTGCGCCGAGACCCACGACAAGGCCGTCGAGATCGCCGTCAACGGCGGCCTCAACCGGCTCCAGTCCCTGGTCTTCCGCTACCACGACACCTTCCCGCGCCCCGAGGGCATCCCGGAATGGCCCGAGCTGCTGCCCGAGTACACGCCGGAGATCATCGAACTCCTCATCGCCGAGGAGCTGATGATCTGTGGCGACCCGGACGAAGTCCTCGCCCAGTGCCGCCGCTGGGAGCAGGCGGGGGCCGACCAGCTGAGCTTCGGGCTGCCGATCGGGATCTCGTACGAGGACACGATGAACACGATTCGGCTGATCGGGGAGCATGTGATTCCGGAGATCGACACGGACCCGGTGCACCGCACGACGCGCTTCAGGGAGTCCGCGACCCCCTGACCCCAGGGCTCCGCCCCAACCA
>NZ_JBUEFZ010000068.1:0-7676 GCF_054963715.1 Streptomyces sp. STAM6
TACAGGGACAGCTCCGCGGTGCCCCCTGCCGAGAATGCCGCAGCACCCACACCGTCGCACTCATCTACGAAGGCACCGTCGTCATCTCCTGCGAGCACTGCGGCGGAGCCACACCCAAGGGACAACTCACCCCGAACGCCACGTGAGACCCCGGCCGACTTCGGGGGTCTGCAAATCCGGCTGGTCAGCCGGACCGCCGGCCACCCGGTCCGCCGCGTCCCACAACGCCCCGCGCCGCCGACGGGCGCGCCTCGCGCGGTGAAGGTCTCGGAAAACCGTTACCGGGACGCCCCGATCACGCGTGCGAGCGCGTCCCTCGTGTACTCCTCGTCGTACTGCCCGCCCGTCAGCAGCACTTGCAGGCAGATGCCGTCGAGCAGGGCCACCAGGGCACGGCCGGTGCGCGGGTCGGTGCGCCGGGCCAGCAACTCGGAGACCTCCTCGCACCACTCGGCGGCGACGGCGCGCAGGGCGGGGCGGCGCAGGGCGGCGAGGTAGAGCTCGTACTCCAGCTCCGCACCGGCGCGGTCGCCGTTCAGCCACTGGCCGGTCAGCCGGGCCAGTTCGGCGGCGAGGTCGCGGTCCGGGTCGTCGAGGGTGCCCCCGTGTTCGCGTACGACTTTCGCGAAGCCCTCACTGGCCTGGCGAAGGGCGGCCACGAGGAGGTCGTCGAGGGTCTTGAAGTGATAGGTGGTGGAGCCGAGCGGCACGTCCGCCTCGGCAGCCGCGGTGCGGTGGCTGAGCCCGGCGATGCCCGAACGGCCCACCACGCGGATCGCGGCGTCGATGATCCGCCGGCGCCGCTCGGGGTCGTACCGGCGCGCCGCCGCCATCAGTGCGCCCCGCCGAGGTTGAGCAGGACGACTCCGGCGATCACGAGGGCGATCCCGGCGAGCCTGGCCGGTCCGGCGGACTCGCCGAGGAAGAGCATGCCGATCGCGGCGACGGCCGCGGTCCCCACCCCGGCCCAGATCGCGTACGCGGTGCCGACCTGCATCACCTTCAGTGTCTGCGCGAGCAGCGCGAAGGCGAGCAGATACCCGGCGACCGCGCCGACCGAGGGCCACAGCTTGCCGAACCCGTCGCTGTACTTCATGGCCGTGGTCCCGGCCACCTCCGCCGCTATGGCCGCGGCCAGCAGTCCGTATCCCATGTGTACGAGTGTACGCATCGCTGTGTACGGGCGTACACAGAGCCGCTTCCCAGGGATTCGGGCGTCAGAAGAGGGTGGGGTCGTCGCCCCGCTGTCCGGGGGCCGCCGTGCCCGGCAGCTCCTCCTGGTGGCCGAGCGCGTCCACCGCCGGGACCCGGCGCATACTGCCCTCGCAGAGGACCAGGGCGCGCGGCGTGCGCTTGTGGTCGTGGACGGAGACCATGCCGAAGGTACTCGTGGGCACGCCGGCATAGATCCCTTCACATACGGGGCACTGGACCCGGGGACGCCTCGCCATGGGCACAGTGTCGTACAGGGCACTGACAACCGGCGAGACCCGGCGACTCAGGTGGAGTCCCGGACCACCAGCTCCGTGGGGAGCACCAGCCGGCGCGGGCCGCCCGTCTCGCCCTTGATCTCCTGGAGCAGGACGCGGGCCGTCACCCGGCCCATCTCCTCGATCGGCTGGCGCACGCTCGTGAGCGCCGGATCCATGTGGCGGGCGACGGCGGAGTCGTCGACGCCGACGAGGGCCACGTCGTCCGGGACGCGGCGGCCCGCCTCGCGCAGGACACCCCGGGCGCCCGCCGCCATGACGTCCGACGCGGCGAAGACCCCGTCCAGGTCGGGGCAACGGGCCAGCAGTTCGCGCATGGCCCGGCGGCCGCCCTCCTCGGTGAAGTCGGCCGGGGCGACGAGTCGTTCGTCGGCCGGGAGGCCGGCCGCCTCGATTCCCTGGCGGTAGCCGTCGAGTCGGCACTGGGCCGCGTACATGTCGAGGGGGCCGGTGATGGTGGCGATCCGCCGGCGGCCCCGGCCGGCCAGGTGGTCCACCGCCGAGCGGCCGGCGCCGACGTTGTCGGAGTCGACGTACGGCACGGGTTCGGCCGCCGAGCGGCGGCCGTTGAGCACGGCGGGCAACCGCAGTTCGCGGACGAGGTCGGGCAGCGGGTCGTCGCCGTGGACGGAGACCAGCAGTACGCCGTCGACCCGCTGCGCGGCGAGGTACTGCTCGAAGCGCTGGCGCTCCTTGCTGGAGCGGACCAGCGTGAGCAGCAACTGGACGTCCGCGTCGGCGAGTTCCGCGCTCACCCCCCGGATGATGTCCAGGAAGTACGGCTCGGCGAAGAGGCGGGCCTCCGTCTCGGGTATGACGAGCGCGACGGCATCGGTACGCGCGCCCGCCAGCGCCCGGGCGGCGCGGTTGGGAACGTACCCCAGCTCGGCGATGGCCCGGCCGACCGCCTCCTTCGCCCGGTCACTGACCCGGGGGGAGCCGTTGATCACCCGCGACACCGTGCCGCGGCCGACCCCTGCCCGGGCCGCGACCTGCTCCAGCGTGGGCCTGCCGGTCCGCCGTCCACTCACCGCCATCGGTCTCCCCTCGCACGCGTGTGTGACCAGTTCACTCGAGGCTCCCCCCGGTACCGCCTCCAGCGGGAGCGTACCGGTCCCCCGCCGAACCTGGGTGGGAGCGCTCCCAAGACGGGGGCGCCCAGGTTCTTGACACGCGCGTCCGCCGGGAGCACTCTTCCGGGGCAAGGCAGTGTGGGAGCGCTCCCATACGCGGCGGGAGACCGCCCGGGCGCGCCCACGCGGCTCCGGAGCCCCAGCCGGAGGCGGGGCTTCGATATGTTCGGCCCACGCACCTTGTCCGGGAAGAACCCACTGTTCCGTACCAGGAGGACGCATGCGCACAGGTACCCGCACGTCCCGCCGGGGGGCGGCCCTCGCGGTCGTCGCCGCACTCGGTGCGGGGCTCCTGGTCGGCTGCGCCCAGGACGGCGACGAGCCCGCGGCCGCGGGCAGACCGAACGGCGTCGGCGAAGGCAGGATCACGCTGACGGTGGGCGTCTTCGGCGCGTTCGGCCTCAAGGAGGCCGGCCTCTACGACGAGTACATGAGGCTGAACAAGAACGTCGTCATCAAGCAGACGTCCATCGAGCGGAACGAGAACTACTACCCGCAGCTGCTCACCCACCTCGGCACCGGAAGCGGCCTCGCCGACATCCAGGCCGTCGAGGTCAACAACATCGCGGAGATCACCGCCACCCAGGCGGACAAGCTGGAGGACCTGGGTCGCGCCGCGGGAGTGCGCAAGGACGGCTTCCTGCCCTGGAAGTGGGCCCAGGCCACCACCGCGGACGGCAGGACGGTCGGGCTCGGGACGGACATCGGGCCGCAGGGCATCTGTTACCGCAAGGACCTCTTCGCCAAGGCCGGCCTGCCCACCGAGCGGGAGGCGGTGGGCAGGCTGTGGGCCGGCGACTGGCGCAAGTACCTGGCCGCCGGCAAGCGGTTCAAGGCGAAGGCGCCCAAGGGCACGGCCTTCGTGGACTCCGCGTCCGGGGTGATGGCGGCCATCACGGGCAGCAGCGCCAGGCGCTTCTACGACGAGGAGGGCAAGGTCGTCTACAAGACGAACCCGGCCGTGAAGGAGGCGTGGAACATCGCGGCCTCCTTCGCGACGGAGGGACTCACCGGGAAGCACCAGCAGTTCACGCCCGCCTGGGACCAGGGATACGCCAACGGCACCTTCGCCACCGTCTCCTGCCCCGCCTGGATGCTCGGCTACATCCAGGACAAGGCGGGCCCGGCGGGCAAGGACAAGTGGGACGTCGCACCCGC
This sequence comes from Streptomyces sp. STAM6, assembly GCF_054963715.1. Taxonomy (NCBI): domain Bacteria; kingdom Bacillati; phylum Actinomycetota; class Actinomycetes; order Kitasatosporales; family Streptomycetaceae; genus Streptomyces; species Streptomyces sp. STAM6. The sequence goes on from NZ_JBUEFZ010000068.1 coordinate 3,782, forward strand.
GCCGCGGCCCAGCAACTGGGGCGGTTCCTTCCTCGTGGTCCCCTCCACCGGGCGGAACAAGGCGGAGGCCGTCAAGCTCGCCGCCTGGCTGACCGCGCCCGAGCAGCAGGCGAAACTCTTCGAGAAGCGCGGCAGCTTCCCGAGCGCGTCCGCGGCGTACGGTCTGCCGGCGGTCTCCGGCGCCCGGCACCCGTACTTCGGCGACGCGCCCATCGGCCGCATCTTCTCGCAGGCCGCGCAGGGCGTCCCGGTCACCATCGTCGGACCGAAGGACCTGATCATCGCGCAGAACCTGGCGGACGTCGGCATGCTGCAGGTCGATCAGAAGGGTGCGTCACCGGAGGAGGGCTGGAACGCGGCGGTGGCGGCGATCGACAACGCCCTGGACCAGTGAGCGGCGTGCCGGGCGAGGCCACCGATGCCGAACCGCCCTCGGCATGGGCCCCGGGCTCCTCGGGGGCCGCGGCCGCGGGTGTCCGCGCGGCGGGCCGTGAGCGGGGCGCGTGGCGGAGCAGGGTGTACCGGTGGGACATCCGGTGGAGCCCGTACGCCCTCGTCGCGCCGTTCTTCCTGTTCTTCGCCGCCTTCGGGCTCTTCCCCCTCCTCTACACGGGCTGGGCCTCGCTCCACCGCGTGGAGCTGACCGCCCCCACCGACATGGAGTGGGTGGGGCTGCGCAACTTCACGCGGCTGCTGGAGGACGAGTTCTTCTGGAACGCCCTGAGGAACACCGTCACGATCGGTCTGCTGTCGACCGTGCCCCAACTGCTCATGGCGCTCGGCATCGCTCATCTGCTCAACCAGCGGCTGCGCGGGTCCACGTTCTTCCGCGTCGCCGCCCTCACCCCGTACGCGACCTCCGTCGCCGCCGCGACACTGGTCTTCGTGCTGCTGTTCGGGCGGGACTACGGGATGATCAACTGGGGACTGGGGCTGGTCGGGATCGACCCGGTCGACTGGCAGAACGGCCGCTGGACCTCGCAGATCGCGGTGTCCACGATCGTGATCTGGCGATGGACCGGCTACAACGCGCTGATCTACCTGGCGGCCATGCAGTCCGTCCCCCACGACCTGTACGAGTCGGCGGAGCTGGACGGCGCGTCGCGCTGGCAGCAGTTCCGCCATGTCACGGTCCCTTCGCTGCGGCCCACCATCCTCTTCACCTGCGTCGTCTCGACGATCGGCGCCACCCAGCTGTTCGGCGAACCGCTGCTGTTCAACGGCAGCGCGGGCGCGACCGGGGGGTCGGAGCACCAGTTCCAGACGCTCGGCCTCTATCTCTACGAGCAGGGCTGGGTGAACCTGCACCTCGGCCGGGCGTCGGCGATCGCCTGGGCGATGTTCCTGATCCTGCTGCTGGTCGGGGCGGTCAACTGGCTGCTCGCGCGCCGTCTGCGCAAGAGCGCCTGACGAGACGGAAGAGACGAGGAGACGACGTGTGGAAAGCCGAGCGCGCGGGCCGTCACCCGCGCGGCGGACGGGTCGCCCGTGCCGCGCTGATCGTCTTCACCGCGGTCTCGCTGTTTCCACTGGTGTGGACGGCGATCGCGGCGTCCCGGAGCAACACCCGGCTGGCCCGGACGCCTCCTCCCTTCTGGTTCGGCTCGAACCTCTTCAGGAACCTCGAAATCGCCTGGACCGACGCCAACATGGGCGTCGCGCTCCTCAACACCACGATCGTCGCCACGACCGTCGCGGCCGGTACGGTACTGACGTCCACGCTCGCCGGCTTCGCCTTCGCCAAGCTCCGCTTCCGCCCGAAGAACCTCCTCCTGCTGCTGGTGATCGGCACGATGATGGTGCCGCCGCAGCTCAGCGTCGTACCGCTCTACATGCTGATCGCCGAGCTCTCCTGGACCGACCGGCTCCAGTCCGTCGTCCTGCCGACCCTGGTGAGCGCCTTCGGGGTGTTCTTCATGCGGCAGTACCTGCTGCAGGCGCTGCCCACCGAGCTGATCGAGGCGGCCCGCGTGGACGGTGCGAGCAGCCTGCGCGTCGTGTGGCACGTGGTGTTCCCCGCCGCCCGGCCGGCCATGGCGGTGCTGGGCATGCTCACCTTCGTCATGGCCTGGAACGACTTCTTCTGGCCCATCATCGCCCTCACCCAGAACGGCAGCCCGACGGTGCAGGTGGCGCTCACCGGTCTCGGCCGGGGCCATATCCCCGACCAGTCGGTGATCATGGCGGGCGCACTGCTCGGGACCCTGCCGCTGCTGCTCGTCTTCGTGATCTTCGGCAAGCACATCGTCGGCGGCATCATGCAGGGCGCCGTCAAGGGCTGACACCTCCGCAGCCCCGCACCCCGTCACCTCCTCACCCGTCGTCCCCTCACCCGTCGTCCCCTCACCCCTCACCTCCTCACCCGTCGTCCTCTCACCCGTCATCCCTCGACCCCGTCATTCCCGTCCCGGCCCGCCCGGCCGACTCGCCCGTCTCCCTCCCCTCCCCTCCCCTCCTCGCATCGGGAGCCCGCCATGACCGTCAGCTTTCCGCCCGGCTTCCTGTGGGGCACCGCCACCGCCGCGTACCAGATCGAGGGCGCCGCCCGGGAGGGCGGCCGGACCCCGTCCATCTGGGACACCTTCAGCCACACGCCCGGCCGGACGCTGGGCGGCGACACCGGCGACGTGGCCGCCGACCACGTCCACCGCCGGGCGGAGGACGTCGGGATGATGGCGGACCTCGGGGTGAACGCCTACCGCTTCTCGGTGTCCTGGCCACGCGTGCAGCCCGGTGGCCGGGGCCCGGCCGATCAGCGGGGCCTCGACTTCTACCGCCGGCTCACCGACGACCTGCTCGCCCACGGCATCACCCCCGTCCTCACGCTCTACCACTGGGACCTGCCGCAGGAGCTGGAGGACGCGGGCGGCTGGCCGGAGCGCGCGACCGCCGAGCGGTTCGCCGACTACGCCCGTCTCGTCGCGGACGCCCTCGGTGACCGCGTCCGGCACTGGATCACCCTCAACGAGCCCTGGTGCAGCGCCTTCCTCGGCTACGGCTCCGGCGTCCACGCCCCGGGACGCACCGACCCGGTCGCCGCCCTGCGCGCCGCCCACCACCTCAATCTGGCCCACGGCCTGGCCGCCCGGGCCGTGCGCTCCGCGGCCGCGGCACCGGCCCGGGTCTCGGTCAGCCTCAACACCGCGGCCGTCAGGGCCCGGAGCGAGGATCCCGCGGACCTCGACGCCCGGCGCCGGATCGACGCGCTGGCCAACCGGATCTTCACCGGCGCGATGCTCCACGGGGCGTACCCCGACGATCTGCTCACGGACACCGCGCGCCTCACCGACTGGTCCTTCGTCCACGGCGACGACCCGGCCGTCGTCCGTCACCCGCTGGACTGGCTGGGGATCAACTACTACGCGCCCACCGTGGTGTCCGCCGCCCCCGACAGCACGGGATCCGCCGAGGCCGACGGGCACGGCGCCGGCGAACATTCGCCCTGGCCGGCCGCCGAGGGGGTCGCCTTCCACCAGCAGCCGGGCGAACTCACGGAGATGGGGTGGGCGGTCGATCCGACCGGGCTGTACGACCTGCTGATGCGCTGGACCCGCGAAGTGCCGGACCTGCCGCTGATGATCACCGAGAACGGCGCGGCGTACGCCGACAAGCCCGCCGCCGACGGCACGATCCACGACCTGGACCGCATCCGCTATCTGCACGGCCATCTGGAGGCCGTGCACCGCGCGCTCGCGGACGGCGCGGACGTCCGCGGCTACTTCCTGTGGTCGCTGATGGACAACTTCGAATGGTCCTACGGCTACGGCAAGCGCTTCGGCATCGTCCACGTCGACTACGCCACCCAGGTCCGCACCCCCAAGGCGAGCGCCCACTGGTACGCGCGCCTGGCCCGCTCGGGCGTGCTGCCGCGGCTGCCCCTGGAATAGGAAGGGGC
>NZ_JBUEFZ010000069.1:0-7635 GCF_054963715.1 Streptomyces sp. STAM6
AGGGGTGCGGGGTGGGTCTCGCGGCCCGTTCCGGCCGGGCGGTGGCCGGCGGCCGGCACGGGAGTTCAGGGAGTGCCGGACACGGATCAGCTCCGGTCGGGCGCGTACGGGCGCGCGGTTCGCCGTCGTTTCAGCGGGCTTCCTGCCATGCTCGCCGTACACCACCGTGCTCCGCACGTCATGGGGCTACCTGCGTGCGGGGTGTGTAAGCAGGTAGGTGCGCTCGTTCTCAAGGGTCACTCCCTCGGCGACCGCAGCCGCTTTCTGTTCCGCGCCGGCTGCCGACAGCCGGTGCCCGCGGATCGTGGCCTCGCGGACCGATCCGTCGTGGCGAGCGGGGCCGTGGTGGAACCGGACACGGAACAGCCCGTGGCCGAGATCGACTGTGATGAGCCCAGTCCTGCCCTCATGGACGACGTAGTGGCCGACGGCAAGGGTCATGGCGTCCCCACGTGAAGGGGAGTGAGATGGCGTTGTTCACGACACGGTGCGCAGGCGTAGAGCACTGCGGGGGGCACCGACGGATTCGCGCCGGCCACCTCCACTGCCCGGGTCGTTTCGGACGGCCCTTGATGCCAGTGACACCACTTTCCGGACGTCGCCCCTGGGGGCTGGTTTCCCGTCTCCATGACGAGGACGGTAGGCCGTTGTGTTTCTCCGGAGCAGGCGAGTTTCTTGATGTTTCTCTTCACGCGGCCGGTGTTGCTCCGTGTTGCTCAGCGAGGCTCGAGCACCGCGCGTGCGCGGCTGATGAGTCGGTGTGCGCCACGCCCATACACAGCCCCCGCGGCGAGGGCATCCCACACCGCTTGATAGAGCGCGACGTCCTCGGGCGAGTCCAACCACATCTCCGCGTGCCAGGACTCGGCGATGACGAGCCGGTCGTCATGGATCCAGAAGTCGTCACCGGCAGCCACCCGTACCTCCGCAGTCATCGGGATGATGCCGAGCTCCACGGACGCCAGGCCGTTGACGGACATCAGGCGGTCCAGTTGGTCAGCCAAGACGGCGGGTGTGCAGATGCGGGTGTGCAGTGCCGACTCGTGCAGCAGCACGTGGTAGTGCTTCGACCGATCGTAGAGTCCCTCCTGGCGGCGGATTCGAGAGGCCACGCCCTCTTCTATGTCGCTCGTACCGCCGTGGAGCTCGGCGTACCGGGTCAGCACGCTGCGCGCGTACTCCGGCGTCTGGAACACCCCGGGCACGACGGAACCCGTGAAGCCGCGGAAGACTCTGGTCCTCGCGTGCTGGGCCCCGAGAGCGTCCTGAACCGCTCGGAGGCCACCAGCGAGCTGTCGACGCCAAGAACGGTAGGTCGACTCCAGCCCGGCCAGGCGCCCTTTCAGCTCAGCCGCAGTGTGTGGCTGGCCCACCGCCCGCGCCCAGGCTTCCAGATCGGCGGGAGTTGCCGTCTGCTTCCCGTTCTCCAGTTTCGAGATCTTCGAAGGGGCCCATCCACAAGCGGCAGCCATGCTCCGGACGGTCAGCCCGGCCTCGGCGCGCAGCTCGCGCAGCCGCACACCGAGAGAACGCCGGCCCTGCTGGAAGTCGGTCGTCACACGGCCGACGGTACCTGTGCTTTGAACTCGTCGTACTGGGTCGCGTGATGCCAGGCAGCATCACGGACCTGGCAGGCCAGCACCACCTCTTCCGGATCAGTCGTGAGCTCCATACGGCGTTCCGGATCATCCCAGTTGAAGCGTGCCAGGACTCGGGAATCGAACAGCCAGAAGTCGAAGTCCGGCAGGCCCAGCTTCACCGCGCGGGAGCGGAGCATGTACCGGATGTCCTCACCTACCGCCAGGTTGTCCGGTGTGGTCGCGAGGAGGTACCGCTGGTTGTCGGTGGCGGGCTCGTCGACCAAGCGCACGCGCTCGATCCGCTTGCCAGCGGCGGTCTGCTCGCGCGCGTTGACAAACCATGGTCCTCCGTCATCCGGCGGAGGCGCGGTCCCTGTCAGAAACCGCCGGTACTCCTCGGAACGTTGGTCCGCCGCATACGCCCTTCGAGTCTCCAGCCTCCACGCCGTGTGCTCGAAACCGGTCCGGAAAAAGTCGAGGATCCCACGCGCGGGGACGAACTGCACTGCTACTCCTTCGGGGCGAAGTTGACGAGGAGGGCGCGGTCGACGACCACGAGCGACTCACCAGGCAGGACGTTAGACATCTGCGCGAGAACGGCCGGGTCGGTGACCGTGTAGCCCTGCACGAGGATCTCGCCCGTTTCGACGTCCTCGTAGAGCGTCGGGCATTCGCCGGTCTTGCTGTTGGTGCCGAGCATGCGGATGGTCCGAGACATGGGCTGCCCCTCTCATGAGTCGGCGCGCTGCCGGGACCGGAACCATAGACCGACGATCTAGAAACAAGAAAGGCCCCGCCCGGCGGGTCGAGTGAGTGAAGGCCGCCGGCGGCGTCGGACCGCGTGCGGGGAGCGGGCCGCGGAGCGGATGGGGCAGGGGAGTGCGTGGCTGAGGGCGCCGAGAACGGCCTCGTACTGGCGGACTCTCGTAATCAACTGTCGCCGGTTCCTCGTGGAACACAACCTGTCGGTGACCGTGTGTGGTCCGCAACGGCGTATCGGCTCCACATCCCGCCGGCCTCGTTGAGCCGGCGGGTGGTGGTTGTGTCGTGGTAGCCGAGAGGTCCGGTCGTCGTTGCCTGCCCCGGTACGGGTGGGACCGAATACGCAGGAAAGGGGCCGCCGCCGGAACCGGCTACGCGCTCCGGGTCGGGAGCCAGGTGTCGATGACCTCGGCGACAAGGGCGGCGCCGCGGCTGTTCTGATGGATGTGGTCGGTCGTGAGCACGAGACCCCGGCGCCGCGCGATCGTGTCGAGGCTGCGGCGCAGCAAGGCGCGCCGGACGAGGACGCTGACGCTCGCTGCGGGCGTCGGGTCCCGGTAGGGGATCGGCGGCGGGTCCGCCTGGCGTAGTTCCTCGGTCTGGCGTTCGTGGAGCGGGAGGTAGGTCGCCTTGTTGGTGGTGGCGACCTCGGCGATCATGCGGCTGTACGCCTGTGATGCCCGCGCCGCGGCTCCGTCGAGTTGTTGGCCGAGGACCGGGAGGGACAGCAGAGCGATCGTCGCGTCGGTCTGTGTTCGCAGCCGTTCGACGACGGCTCCCAGGCACTGCTGGAACCAGTCGGCCGACGGGCGCTGGGGGAGTTGTTTGCGCTTCATGGCCCGCTCGACGGGGTAGCCGGCGAGGCTTGCTCGGGCGTCGTTGGTCCCGATCAGCACGGTGATCACGTCGGGTGCGTCCGCGACGACGGCATCGAGGCGCTGTGAGAGGTTGTGGGCGAAGTCGCCGTTGACGCCGAAGCGGGCGAGCCGTACGTCGCCCGGAGGTCGGCGTCGTTCGAGAAGGTCCAGGTAGTCGACGCTGAGTTGCGCGCGGGTGAGGCTATCGCCGAGGCACGCGACACGGGTCGTCACGGTGTTCGCGGGCCGGACGTGCCGGCGTGCTCGGTCGGGCGGGCTTCCGTCCGGGGACGGTGGTCGGTGCCGAGGCCGGCGGTGACGGTCAGGATGGACGCCGGTCCCGCCATGTCGACCGCGTGCCATGTCCCGGCCGGGTTGACAGTGGCCTCGCCTGGCCCGAGCACAACCCGTTCGGGCACTCCGTCCACATCGCGGGTGACCGTCACCGACCCGCTGAGGCAGACGACCAGTTCGTCTCCGGCGGGGTGGCGCTCCCAATGGTCGCCCAGGCCATCGCCGTCGAAGATCGTCACCATCCGACCCTCGGCGCCGTCCGCCGCGACCGCGGCGCTGTAGGCATGGAGCACCTCCGGGTCCCAGGCGAAGCCCTCGACGGGTTTCGCTGTCGACCCCAGGCCGAGGTGCACGGGGGTGGTCCGCAGGTCGATGGCGTTGGGTTCGTGATTGACGAGTCTCATGCAGACGATCGTCACAGGACAGCAATGGGTGGTCTTGAAGGAAAGGGAACGGAAGCCGACGTGATGGGCGGCCGGTCGGCGACTATCCAGTCCCGAGCAGGACTTCGCCGCGACGCCATGCTGTCGGCGTTCGGCCCGTGAACTCGCTCCAGTCCCGGACGAGATGGGCCTGGTCGGCGTAGCCGGAGACGGTCGCCACTTCGGCCCACGGAAGCGCGTCGTGCGTGGTGGCCAGTTCGTGCGCGTGCTCGAAGCGCAAAACCCGGGCGAAGGTCTTTGGTGACAGGCCCACCTCACAGCGAAACCGCTCGGTGAGGTACCGACGGCTCCAGCCCAGTTCTGCGGCGACCTCCCCAATCTGGACGCGGCCCCGCGCGGCCAAGAGCCGGCGCCAGGCCTCGGCCACCTCGGGGCGCACCCGGTACACGGGGTCGCCGCCGGCGCCGCGGCCGACGGCTCGCAGGAGCAACTCGTCCAGCGCGGCGAACCGCGCGGCCCATGTCGTCGCCGCGCGGAGCCGGTCGACCAGCTCGACGCCGAGCGCTCCGAGAAGTTCGTCGAGTGGGACCAGTCGGTGGGCGAGATCAGCGGCGGGCATGCCGTAGACGGCGCGGGCCCCGAGCGGTGTCAGCGACACCTGCACGCCTTTCTGGCGTCCGTCGTGGTGGATCGCGACGGACCGGCGCATCAGACCGCCGGCCACGCTGCTGAATCGGGTGACCGGTGACCCGTCGTCGACGCCCGCCGCCACCTCCAAAGGGCCGGACAGACTGATCACCGCAGTGAGCACGCGGCCCGGCGGACCGCAGTGCACCCCCGCCGGGAACCCACGAAGATCGAAACCGACATACGAGCCGACGTACCGCCGCAAGGCGGGCGCCGGACGTGCATAGAACCTGGTGGCCGTATGGTCTTCCACCCTCGCAGTGTATGAACCGGCGGTCTACTGAACATCGGTACAGCAGTTGCCAGTGACAACGATCGAGGTGAGCCAGCACAGTGCTCCGTTGCCGCGCTGGACTTCCACGGAAGGTCGTCGATCACGGGTGGGGGGCGGCTACCCTCCGGTGCCGTGCCGGTGGAATTTCTGACTGCCAGAATGATGGCCCCGGCAACTCTTCGCCAAGGGGGACGCATGACCGATGGACCACGATCGCCCGAACCGCCATCCGGCCCCCCGCCAGAGAACGACGTCGAGCGAAAGCCGCTGCGGCGGCGTGTGACTGACGCATGGAACAAGCTCGGGCCCGCCGGCAAGGTGGGGTTGATCGGCGTGGCTGCTGCCGTGGTCGGAGGCGTCATCGCCGTCGCTCACGCCCGCGCGACCGCAGCCGCCACCGACGACGATGGCGAGGCCGAGGCCGAGGAGTCCGGCGGCCTCCTTGCTGAGGTCGCCCGCATCCTCGACCAAGCCGCTGCGGAACAGGACGACGGGTCCAGCCTCTCCAGCCCACCACCCCGGCCGCCCCACACCGGTGATGTAAGCGGCTACTGGCGCTACCAGTGCCTCAACCCCCGCGGCCACGCCACCGGCAACTGTCGGCATGAGTGGCGGTGGGTGGACGACTACACCAAGGGCGCCGCGGAAGAAGAGGAAGAGGAGAACGCCGAGGTGTAGCCGTCACCGGTTCGACGCCGTCGCGGGGGCCGGGCCGGTCGGGACCGGGCCCCCTGGAGGCGACGCGCCCCTGGCTGACCACTGGGGCGGCACGTGTCGCCCTGCCGGGTCAGCCCCGAACCGGCAGCGAGGCAACCACCTCGGCCGCGGTACTGGTGGGCTCGCCTGTTACATGTCGTCAGTAACCCGGGGAGGCCCGTCGCCGCTGCCGGGCTGTCACCTTGCCCCTGGAGCCTTCCCCGCGGGTTGAGTACCCGTGCTCATGCGGTCGGCGCCGTCTCGTTCGTACGGTCGCATCCATGAGGAAGACCGCCGCGCTCCTGGCCCTGCTGCTCGCCGCCCTGACGACCACGGGCTGCTCCGTGCTGGAGCGGGAGTATCCCTCCGCCGACCCTGCGACGCTCTCCCAGCGCCTGACGGCCCGCGCGCAGTGGGTGTACGACGGCATGGCCCTGCCGCCCCACGAGGCAGTGAGCCCCGTCCAGGTGGTACCCGGCCACAGTTGCTACGCGGGCGGCCTCAGCATCGAAAAGACTCTGCCAGACGTCGTCACCTTCGACCTCAGCTGGACGGTCGAAGACATCCCTGCCGCTGTGGCCGGTGCCACGGAGGCTCGCCTGCGCCGGAAGTTCACCTCGGCGGGCTGGACCCTCACCCACGACCGCAACCGCCGGGGCAAGGACTTCGTCGAGTTCGGCTTCCGAGTCCAGGACCCAGCGACAGGTGACCAGTTCGACCTGGCGTGGAACGACTCGACCACGTCCCTCTTCCTGTCGGGCTACACCTCCTGCGCGAAGGTTCCCCAGTCGGCGGCCGACAGCCCGTCGCCGAAGACCTGGACACCGCAAACCGTCTGACGCGCCACAGTCCGAGGCGCTCGACGAGCGAGCCGGAGAAGGGGATCGATACTGATCGGCTCGCGCTGCACGGCCGTCAATGGCGCACGAGGGCTGACTCTGCGGCGAAGGTGGTCCCTCTTGGGCAGGGGGATGTGGCTGAGGGCGCCGAGAACCGTTGGGGCGGCGCCCCCGGGGAGGGAGGTGGCCGCGCCACGGCCGTCACCGCGCCACGGCGGGACCGCACGTGCGGGAGAGGCCGCCGTGCGGACGTGGTCCGGGCCGAGCGGAACGAAATCAGCCGGTGCCCGCGTTTCCGCAGGTCACCGGCTGATCAATCAGGGTGAGTGACGGGACTCGAACCCGCGACATCCTGGACCACAACCAGGTGCTCTACCAGCTGAGCTACACCCACCACGACCGGCGGATTTCCCGAAGGTTTCCCCGACCGGCCGAGAAAAAGTGTACAGGGTCCGAGAGGGTGCTCGCTCCCACCTTTCCCCGGGGGTCGGGGCGGGCGGTCGGAAGGGTCCGGGAGCCGGGGACGGCCCGGGGCTCCCGGTGGGGCCCCCGGGCCTAGGGCGCCGGGGGCAGGACGTGGCGGGCCGCGATCGTCTTCGCGGTGTCGGAGTCCGGGCCGGGCTGCGGCACGAAGATCGCCTCGCGGTAGTAGCGCAGCTCGGCGATGGACTCGCGGATGTCGGCGAGCGCCCGGTGGTTGCCGGTCTTCTCCGGACTGTTGAAGTACGCCCTCGGGTACCAGCGGCGTGCCAGTTCCTTCACCGAGGAGACATCGACGATCCGGTAATGCAGGTACTCCTCCACCTTCGGCATGTCGCGCAGCAGGAAGCCGCGGTCGGTGCCGACCGAGTTTCCGCACAGCGGGGCCTTGCCGGGCTCCTTGACGTGTTCGCGGACGTACGCGAGGACCTGTTCCTCGGCGTCGGCGAGCGTGGTGCCGGCCGCGAGCTCGTCGAGCAGGCCGGAGGCGGTGTGCATCTGCCGCACCACCTCGGGCATGGTCTCCAGCGCGGCGTCCGGCGGGCGGATCACGATGTCCACGCCCTGGCCGAGTACGTTCAGTTCCGAGTCGGTGACCAGCGCGGCCACCTCGATGAGTGCGTCGTCCGTCAGCGAGAGCCCGGTCATCTCGCAGTCGATCCACACCATGCGATCGTTCATGCGTCCTACCTTAGAGGGGCGGCCGCCGAGCGGGAGCGCCTCCGTGACGCCGGACGCCCGACGGCGCGGACGCCTTCACGACGCAGGGGCGCCCCTTGTCGA
>NZ_JBUEFZ010000070.1:0-7120 GCF_054963715.1 Streptomyces sp. STAM6
GCAGCAGTCGCCGCAGTGCGACGAGCACTGGCAGGCTGACCCATGAACGTCGGCGTCAAAGGCACCCAAGCAGCTGGGAATGACTGCAGCGGGACCCATGGCGGAAGGGCTTTGATCTTCAGCGCCGCCAGCGCCGGCCCTGCGGTCCGGTCGAGTTTCAGCCGGCCGGACCGCACCCCAAACCAGGATGATCCGCCCAGGGGGTGTTCCCCCCTCCCCAGGCCCCTCAGCCATCGAAGACGTATAGCAGCTGACATTGCGGACGGGTTTCCAGGTTTCGACACTCTGCGTAATCAAGTGACCACGGTTCGAGAAAACAGCAGATCAGGGCACGCAAGGTGGTCTTGATCTAGGCGGTATCGATCCGGAAGGGGCAACCCGGGGCCCCTGTCCCCACCCTTTTTGACCCGATTGGAGTGATCCGAAGATGGCCCACAACTGGGGTACGAGCCGGCGGACGTCGCGTCTGCCGAAGAACTGGCGGACGCTACGGGCGCAGGTGCTCGCCAGGGATCCGGTTTGCCGGATATGTGGCATCCGGCCGTCGGTGGTGGCTGACCACATCCTGCCGATGACCGATGACCATCGGCTCGAGGCGCTTCAGGGTGCGTGCGATCCGTGTCACCGGCAGAAGACAGCTTCGGAGGCTGCTGCTTTCCGTGCTGCTGCTCGTGGTCCTGGTCGTCGTCGACCTGATGAGCCTCACCCTGGTCTGCTCTGACCAGACCTGCTTGACCTTCCTTCAGGGCCCGCGCCAGGACTGCTCGAAGGGAGCAACTCATGGCGATCACTGTGGGGTCCGTCGAAGTCGACGTCATCCCGAACACGAGAGGGATCTACTCCCGGCTACGGGCCGGGATGCTGCCGAGCGCGAACCGCGTCGGCGAGGAGATGGCCCGGACCATCGGCCAGCACGTCATGGTCCAGGTGACGTCCGCTGTCCGGGATGGCGTTCAGCGCGGCGGCCGGCAGGCGACTGTAGCGGCCGGCCGTCAGGGCTCGGATGTGGGCGGCGCGTTCGCCCGAACGTTCCGCACCCGCCTCGAAGCTGCGATGCGGAACCTTCCCCGGGCGGACGTGCGGATCGGGGAGGCCGGGTTCAACGCTGACCTGGCCCGTCTGCGAGCCCGTCTGGAGACGCTGGGGAACAGGCAGGTGGGCGTCGACGTCGACGCGGCTACCGCCCTTGCCGAGATTGAGCGCCTCGAGCGGGACCTGCAGCGGCTCGGCGCCAGCCACCCGGACGTCAACGTCCGCGTCGACACGGGGCAGGCCAGGGCCGAGCTGGACGCGCTGCGGGCGGAGATATCGAGGCTCGACGGCCAGGAGGTCAACGTCCGGGTCGATCCGTCGGTCCGCTCGTTCGGGATGCTCACGACGGCCGCGGCCGCATTCGGCCCGGCGATCCTGCCCGCGCTGCCCATCGTGGCGGCCGGCCTGGGAGCTGTGGCGGCCGCAGGTGTAGCGGCCAGTGTCGGGCTCGGCGCCATCGCAGCCGCGGCCGCGCCCGGGCTGAGGGACGTGGCTGGTGCGCTGCAGGCGCAGAAGGCCGCCCAGGAAGCGGCGACATCGGCCACGAACGGCGGCGCGGCCGCAGCGGTGGCCGCTCAGCAGCGGGCCATTCAGATGGCGTCCGCCAGCCAGGCACTCGCCGCGGCGGAACGGAACGGCGCCCGGCAGGTAGCGGCCGCGCAGCAGCAGGTGACCAAGGCCCGGCAGAACGCCGCCCAGGTCGCCGCTCAGGCATCGCAGCGGGCCCAGCAGGCCGCCCGGCAGGTGCAGGACGCCGAACGGTCCCTGAGGGACGCGCAGAAGGACGCTCAGCGGGCCCAGGAAGACCTCACCGCGGCGAGGAAGACGGCCGCCGAGCAGCTGCAGGACCTCAACGAGCGGCTCGCCGGCTCCGCCCTTGATGAGCGTGCGGCGATCCTCCGCGTCAGGCAGGCCCAGGAGGACCTGAACCGTACGCGTGCGGACACCTCAGCCACCGAGCTCGAGCGGGACCAGGCCCAGCTGACGCTCGACCAGGCGGTAGCCGCCCTCGAGGCCCAGCGGCGTGAGCACGCGCAGCTGAAAGCAGAGACGGCGGAGGCGAACCAGGCCGGGGTCGAGGGCTCAAGGGCTGTCGTCGACGCTCAGGACAGGGTTGCCCAGGCTCAGCAGCGGGTGGCCGACGAGGCGCGCGGAGTGAAGGACGCGCAGCAGGAGCAAGCCAGGGTCCAGGTGCAGAACGCTCAGGACATCACGGCGGCCCAGCAGCGCATCGTCGACGCCCAGCAGGGAGTTTCCGCGGCCCAGCAGTCGGCGGCGGATTCGATCGCGTCGGCTCAGCGGCAGATCGCTTCGGCGCAGATGTCCGCAGCTGGCGGAGCGAACACGGCGGCCGCCGCTCAGGCGAAGTACCAGGCCGCCCTGGCGAAGATGACGCCGGCGGCCAGGGGCACGTTCAACAGCTTCGTCGCTCTGAGGGGCGCGTTCGGCGCCTGGTCACGCAGCCTGCAGCCGGCGGTGATGCCTCTCTTCACGCGGGCCTTGGACGGTATCCGCAGGTCCCTGCCGGGGCTGACACCGTTCGTGCTTGCGGCGGCCCGGGCGATCGGGCAGCTGCAGGACAAGGTGTCGGCCGGGTTCAAGAGCCCCTGGTGGAAAGACTTCAAGGCTGACCTCGCTGGCTCCGTTGAGCCTGCGATCGTCGGCCTGGGCACGTCGTTCGGGAACGTCTTCAAGGGCATGGCCGGGGTCGTACAGGCCTTCCTGCCGCACATGCAGTCCATCTCGGACCGCATGAGCGCCATCACGGCCCGGTTCGCTACCTGGGGGACCAGCCTGAAGGGGTCTCCGGAGTTCGAGCGGTTCCTGTCGTACAGCTCGGAGCAGGCCCCGTTCCTCGCTGAGACGATCGGCAACCTGCTGGGAGCGATCCTGAAACTGGGCGTGGCGCTGGCGCCGCTGGCAGGCACCGCACAGTCGTTCATCAACGTGCTCTCCGCAGGGCTGACAGCCATTCCGACCGAGGTGCTGACGTTCATCGGCGTGACCCTGGCGTCGATCGCGATCGGGGCCAAGCTCGCCGCGCTGGCGATGGCGATCTGGCGGGGCGCGATGGCCGCGGCCGGCGTGGTCACGGCCCTGATGACGGGGCAGACGATCGCGCTGAATGCGGCGATGCGCGCGAACATCATCGGCCTGATCGTCACCGCGGTCATGGCACTGGTCGTGGCGCTGATCTACGCCTACCAGCACAGCGAGACGTTCCGGAACATCGTCCAGACAGCCTGGGAGGGCATCAAGCAAACCGTCTCGTTCGTCTGGAACAACATCCTGAAGCCCGCCTTCGACGGCCTGGTGTGGGCGTTCCAGGGCATCGGGACTGTCGCCAAGTGGCTGTGGGAGAAGGTCCTCAGCCCGGTGTTCGGCTGGGTCGGAGACAAGGCCAAATGGCTCTGGGAGAACATGCTCAAGCCGGCGTTCACCGAAGCCAAGAAGACGTTCGACGCCCTGGGCTCCGGCATCAAATGGGTCTGGGACAAGATCCTCTCCCCGGTGTTCACGTGGATCGGCGACAAGGGCAAGTGGCTGTGGGACAACGCCCTCAAGCCCGCGTTCGACAACATCAAGTCCGGGATCGACAAGGTCGGGAAGTCCTTTGAGGACGCGAAGAACTTCATCGGCACCGCCTGGTCCAAGGTGCAGGACATCGCCAAGAAGCCCGTGAAGTTCCTGATCAACACGGTCTACAACAAGGGCATCGTCCCGACGTGGAACAAGGTCGCGACCGCGTTCGGCGCCGACCCGATCAAGGCGATGGTCCTGCCGCCCGGCTTCGCCCGCGGCGGTGTCCTGCCCGGCTACACCCCGGGCAAGGACGTCCACAAGTTCTACTCCCCGACCGGCGGCGGCCTCGAGCTCAGTGGTGGCGAGGCCATCATGCGGCCCGAGTTCACCCGCGCTGTCGGCTCCGGCTTCGTTCACGGGATGAACGCCATCGCCCGCAGCCGCGGCGCGTCCGGCGTGAAGGCCGCCCTGGCGCCGGCCCTCGGAGGGAACCCGGCTACGTCGGTCGACCAGTCCCTGCGCTACGCGGACGGCGGCATCTTCGGCTGGATCGGCAAGAAGGTCGCCGGCGCCGGGTCGGCTGTGTGGAACGGGGTCAAGAAGGGCGCGTCGTGGCTGGCTGACAGCCTCGAGTCGTCGGCCCGGGCTGGTGTGAAGTACGCGGTGGATCCGCTGCTGGCCCAGTTCCCCGGGGCGGACACGAACTTCGGCCGCATGATCCGCCGTATCCCGACGAGGATCCTGGACGCGATCTTCGGCTACTCGAAGACCGCAGACAGCAAGGGCGCCGGCGGTATCGGCGGGCCTCGCATCCAGGCCGCCCTGAAGTGGGCCAAGACCCAGCACGGGCTGCCCTACCAGTGGGGCGGCAACGGCAACCCGAGCTGGGACTGCTCCGGTTTCATGTCCGCGATCGAATCGGTGATCCGCGGCCAGAAGCCACACCGCCGCTGGTCGACGCACGCGTTCAACGGCGGCACCCCGCCCGGCTGGGTCCGCAACGGCAACTCACCTTTCCGGGTCGGCATCACGCACGCCGGTGTCGGCCACACCGCAGGCACCATCGGCCGCACCAAGGTCGAATCGCGCGGTGGTGATGGCGTGGTCGTCGGCGCGAGGGCCCGCGGCTACAACGACAAGCTGTTCACCTCCTGGTACGGCTTCCAGCCGGGCAAGTACGACTCCGGCGGCTACCTCCAGCCCGGGCTGAACCTGGCCTACAACGGCACCGGCCGGCCCGAGCCGGTCTTCACCACCCAGCAGGCCAACGCCCTCGTCTCCAAGGCGGCAGTCCCGTCCGGCCTGCAGCCCGGTGACCCGTTGCGCCTGGTCGTCGACGGCCACGAGTTCACGGCCTTCGTCGACAACCGGGCCGACTACCGGGTCGACGCCACGCTGAGGCCGATCGCCCGGGCGATCACCGGACGGAGGGGATGACAGAGTTACGTGACAAGGAAGCGGCAGAATCGGCCCGTTCCGCGTCGCCGCTGGGTCCGGGATGTTCCGGCATGATGGACCCGTCATGACACGACAGAACCCCCGCCACAACTCTCCTGTGGCGGGGGTTCCGTGCGGCTAGACCGTATGGGTCTTGGCCCAGTCGACGAGTGCCGACCAGGCCGAATGCCTGAGGGCTATCCGGGCACCATCCGGGCGTTTACTGTCCCGCACCAGCACCGCGCCGGCGGGACGCGCCCACTCCACACATGCGCCAGAGTCGGTGTACGTCGACTTCACCCAGACAAGCTCATCGTCGATTGCATGCACAGCGCTCTCCTCGCTGAGTCGATCATTTTGAGCGACTCCGCCGGGCTGGCGGCCGCCGCCTGCAGGTGATCGTATGCATGGGAGTAGGCCGCGATGTCCTCAGGCCTGGTGGAGATGACGGAACCGGTCAGCGTCTCGATGAAGACCGCGTTGGCCGAGCCCAGACGGTAGCGGGTGAACGCTCCGGTGAGCCCCGGATGCCCTCCTGACGACAGGGGCAGGACCTGCAGCGTGACCGCCGACCGCAGCGAGACGACGTTCAGCAGGTGTTCCATCTGCTCGACGAGAACTGACCTCGAGACCACCGGCCGCCGCAGAACCTGCTCGTCGATGATGAACCATGCCCGGCGTTCAGACCCGTACCCGAGAGCCTCGATGCGCTGTGCCCGCGCGTCGGCCCGGTCCGATACCTGCTCGATGGGCAGCGATGGGGCCGCGGTCTGGATGGCTTCCACGGCGTACTGATAGGTCTGCAGCATTCCGGGGATCAGTGTCGGGTGCCAGGCCTGGATCGAGTCGGCGGCGCTCTCCAGGCGCGTCAGCCTGCTGATGTGGTCGACCTGGGTGTCTTCGCTGGTTGCTCGCCACAGACCGGCCCTGGATGGGTCGAGGGTGCCGCGGACAAGGTCGGCGGCTTCCTTCCGAGACGTCATCGGCTCTCCTCCGATGGGGGGTTGATAGTGCGTCACAAGCTACTCCCGGTGAGGTGTCGCTCACATACCTCTTACGTGTCCCGGGACTTACCGCCTCCTCTCGACTGGACCGGTCCGGTAAGAGCCCGGCGGTAAGTCGAAGTTCCACTTCGACTGCGACTCCGACTTGAGGGATCCCCTCTCTGACCTGCACCGGGAGGGCGCAGGAGGAGCGTCAGTCGCAGTCGGAGTGGGACTTACTCCTTCGTCCTCCCGCCGGGAGGGCCCGGTTTCGACCCTCTGGGAGGGGGTCGACACGGGATTTCCCCGGCCGGCGGGAAGGAAGTAAGTCGTCAGGCTGGGGCGCCGGTCAGCTGCTGCTGGATCGCCTGGGCCCGCTTCTGGCCGATGGAGTACGCCTGCCGCAGCTTGCGCACCGAAGGGGTTGCCCCCGCGTTCAAGACGTCGGCGAAGTCCACCTCAACCCGCGGCAGGAGTACGTCGGGTACGGGGTACTCCACGTCATCGTCTCGGTCGTCCTGGGTGTACTCCTCGTCGGGTACGGGCTCGGTATCGGCAACCGCGTGTACCCCTGTACCCTCCGCGCGGGCGTCCGCCGCGGGTACAGCGGGCTCGTCGACGGGTACACCGGCAGGCTCCGTCTCGGGTACGTACTCGGCGTGTACCTCGGCCCGGGTACGGGCGGCTCGAGCGGAGTACACCCGGTCAGAGACGTCCGGGTTGTGGCGGACCATCGCTTCCAGGTCCCGGAACCGGTCCAGGACGTCCGCCAGCGGCAGGGCCGGAGCAGGTGCAGCCTGTACCTCGGCGACTTCCGCAGGGGCGTCCACCAGCGCCTGGGGTACAGGCGTCTCCTCGAGGACCGGAACCGCAGCTGCCTCCGGCTCCGGGGTCCGCGGCACCTCGGGTACGGAGTACACCGGGCTCTGCTCAGCGGGGTGCGGGTACACCTCCACGGGTACAGGCGGCGGGGTGTACCCGTGCGCGACCGGGGTGTACTCCGGTGTACTCGGCTGCTCGGGTACGGGGACCTCGGGATCGGTGGCGAGGCGGTCGTGTACCTGCCTCATCAGCGCACCGAACGCGATCAGCGCAGCCGACGGGGGTACGGCCGCCACGATGTACTCCAGCGAACCGGCGCCCCT
>NZ_JBUEFZ010000071.1:0-6214 GCF_054963715.1 Streptomyces sp. STAM6
CGTGGCGGGCGTGGTGGCACGGCCGGCGTCCAGCAGGAGTTCCCGTTCGCCCTCGGGGAGGTACACGGCGCGCGCGTCGCCGTCGTGATCGGTGGCCATGGCCTCCAGCACGGCCCGGAACATGCCGGCGATGCGGTCGGCGTTGGCCTGGTCGAGGACGTGGGTGGTGGAGCGGAGGCTCAGGATGCCCTGCAGGGCGGTGACGGTGAGCGCGAACTCGTTGGGGGCGTCGTTGAAGCCCCAGCCGTCCTCGGCCTCCTCGGCGTCCATGCGGTGGAAGTCGAGGTAGCTGAAGAAGATGTCGACCGGACGCCCGCTGCCGGGCCCGCCGATGGCGGGCATCGGGAAGTGCCGGTGCGGCCAGGCCTCGATCTCCCGGTCGGACACCTGCCGTACCAGCTCCCGCCAGGTGCGGGCGGTCCGGTCGGCGGGGAACGGCAGGGTGTTGAGGTAGGTGCCGTAGAGCCGGTCGGCGCCGGGGGCCTCCGGCCGGGAGTGGGTGACGAGGCCGGCGTGGTAGGCGGGTTCGTCGGTGAGCTGGCCGACGACCTTCAGGAACGCGGCGACGAGGACGCTCTTGACGGGCACGCGGGCGGCGCCGGCGAGGGCGCGCAGCGGCTCCTCCAGGTCGCCGAAGCGGACACCGGCCCGGACGGTCTCGGCCGGTGCGGACAGATCGCCGTGCCAGCCGGCCGGGACGGCGGCCTTGGCGTGGCCGTCCACCACCCGGTCCCAGTAGGCCCGGTCCTCCGCGGAGTCGAGTGCGGCGAGTTCGGCGGCGACGGTGTCGGCGAACCGCACGGACGGGGCCCGGTACGGCTCCGGTTCCAGGCCGTCGCGCAGCCGCTGGTAGACCCCGACGAGGTCGACCAGGAACAGCTGGTTGCTCCAGCCGTCCATGACGGCGTGCGACTGGGTGAAGGTGCACAGCCATGCGTCGCCGAGGAGGTGCGCGGCCACCCTCAGCAGGGGCTGTCCGGCGGTGAGGTCGAAGACGCGGACCCGCTCGGCGGCGACGTACCCGGTGATGTCCTGGCGCTGCCCGTCCTCGGTCAGTTCGCGCAGGTCGCGGACGGCGACGGGGACGTCCACGTCGGCGTGCACCAGTTGCATCGGGACCGAGTAGCCGGTGAGCGCGACGGAGGTGCGCAGGGCCTCGTTGCGGGCGACGACGGTCCTGACGGCCTCCTCGAAGGCGGCGCCGTCGAACGGCCGGTCGTCGTGGACCCGGTAGACGTTCACGTTGTGGTAGTTGTTGCGCTCGCTGTCGGCGAGCGTCTCGACGAGCATGCCGGTCTGCACGAGGGACAGCGGGTAGGCGTCGGTGACGCCGTCGGGCAGCTTCGTCCGGTCCTCGTCCCCGATCAGCGCGTACCGCGCGGTGGCGGTGTGCGCGCCGGCGGTCAGGGCGGTGCGGCCGGAGAGCAGTTCGCACAGTCCGGCCACGGTCCGGCGGTCGAAGACGTCCTTGACGGAGACGTCGAGGTGCTCGCCGCGCAGGGCGCCGATCAGCGCCACAGCGCGGATGGAGTCGCCGCCGAGGTCGAAGAAGTCGTCGTGGACGCCGACGGGGTCGCGGCCGAGTACCTGGGCCCACACGGCGGTGACGCGCTCCTCCAGTGGGGTGCGCGGCGCGGTGTGCGCGGCGCGCGCGCAGGCGTCCCGGCCGGGCGCGGGCAGGGCCCGGCGGTCCAGCTTGCCGTTGGCGTTGAGCGGCAGGGCGGCGAGGGGCACGAACGCGGTCGGCACCATGTACTCGGGCAGGGTGCGGCCGAGCACGGTGTGCAGGTCGGCCGGGTCGGGCGGGGTGTCGCCGCCGGGCACGAGGTAGGCGACGAGGCGCTGCTCGCCCGGGGTGTCCTCGCGGAGCACCACGCGGGCGTCGGAGACGGCCGGGTGGTCGCCCAGCGCGGCCTCGATCTCGCCGAGTTCGACGCGGTAGCCGCGGATCTTGACCTGGCCGTCGCCGCGACCGAGGAAGTCGACGTTGCCGTCGGGCAGGACACGGACGATGTCTCCGGTGCGGTACAGCCGGGCGCCGGCCGGGCCGTACGGGTCGGGGACGAATCGTTCGGCGGTCAGGCGCGGGTGCGCGAGGTAGCCGCGGGCCACACCGGCACCGCCGACGTACAGCTCTCCCGCCACGCCGGTCGGCACCGGCCGCAGCCGGTCGTCGAGCACGTACATCGTCACGCCCGGCAGGGGGCCGCCGATGGGCATCACGTCGGGCAGGTCACCGGTGGCCTCGGTGCCGGGGACGGGCCAGGTGCAGGTGCCGACGGAGGTCTCGGTGGGGCCGTACTCGTTGACCAGCCGGGTGCCGGGGGCGAGGGCACGCCAGGCCGCGACGACCTGGCGGCGGAACGCCTCGCCGGCGACGACGAGGAGCGGCGCGAGCCGGCCGGCCTGCTCGGGGGTGAGCTGGTGGGTGAGGACTTCGAGGTGGGCGGGGGTCAGTTTGACGAAGGCGTACGGGGCGTGGGCGACGAGCGCCTCGCCCAGTGCGCCGAGGTCCACGTCCTGCGACACGACGTGGACGGGCTGCCCGGCCACCAGGGGCGCCCAGACGTTGGGCACGACGAGGTCGAAGGCGATGGAGGAGAAGAGCGGGGCGCCGCCACCGGCGCCGGTCAGTTCGTCGACGGCCCAGCGGACGTGGTTCGCGAGCCCGCCGTGCGGGACGAGTACGCCCTTGGGCGCTCCGGTGGAGCCGGAGGTGTAGATGACGTAGGCGAGCCGTTCCGGGTCGGCGATCCGCTCCGGGGCGTGGTCCGGCCGGCCGTCGATGGACGCGCGGTCGCGGTCGGTGAGCAGGATGTGCCCGGTGTAGCCGTCGCCGGCCAGGGCACGGTGGCTCTCCTGGGTGAGCAGTACGTCGGCTCGGGCGTCGGCGAGCATGTGGGCGACGCGGTCGGCCGGGAAGACCGGGTCCATGGGCACATAGGCGCCGCCGGCCTTCCACACGCCGAGGAGCCCGGTGACGAGGTCGGCGCTCCGGTCGAGCAGGACGCCGACGACGGATTCCGAGCCCACTCCCAGGGCGCGCAGTTCGTGGGCGAGGCGGTTGGCGCGGGCGTCCAGCTCGGCGTAGGTCAGCCGCTGGTCGCCGGAGACGACGGCCGGGGCGTCGGGGGTGCGGGCGGCCTGCTCCTCGAAGAGTTCGAACACGGTGCGGGTGACCGGCTCGGTGGGGTTGACCGCCCAGGCGCCGGTCAGCAGCGCGTGTTCGCCGGCGGGGATGAGCGGGGTACGCGCGTCCCCCTCCGGGTCGGCGGCCATGGCCTCCAGGACGGCACGGAACATGGCGCCGACGCGTTCGGTGTTCTCCCTCGTCAGTGACCGGGAGTCGGCGGTCAGGAAGATGTGCTTGACCCGGGAGGAGATGGTCAGCGGGAACTCGGTGGGGCTGTCGTCGATGCCGACGGTGTCGTCGACGAGGGAGGCGTCGACCTGGCGGAAGTCCTGGTAGTTGAAGAACACGTCGATGAGGCGCTGGGTGCCGCCGATCTCGCGCTGCACCGCGGGCAGCGGGTGGCGGCGGTGCTCCCACGTCTCGACCTCGCGGGCGAAGGTGTTCCGCACGAGCTCCAGCCAGGTGGCCGGCATCCGGTCGAAGGCCAGGGGCAGGGTGTTGAGGTACATGCCGTAGACGCGGTCGGCGCCGGTGACCTCGGGGCGTACGTCGAAGACGAGCCCGGCGTGGAAGTCCTTGGCGTCGGTGAGCTGGCTCATCACCTTGCCGAACGAGGCGAGCATGACGCTCTTGAGTGAGGCCTTGGCCTTGGTGGCGAGTGCGCGCAGCGCGGGTTCGAGGTCCTCCCAGGGGACCTGGACGTGGTGTTTGACGGGCGGCTCACCGCTGTCGTCGCCCCAGCCCGTCGGCAGGGTGAACTTCTCGTAGTCACCGGTGATCCGGCGCCAGTAGGCGCGGTCCTCCTCGGAGGCGAGGGAGGCGAGCTCGCCGGCGATGGAGTCGGCGAAGCGCACGGCGGGCCGTTCGTACGGTTCGGGCTCCAGCCCGTCGCGCAGGCGCCGGTAGCAGCCGAGGAGTTCCATGAGCAGGGAGTGGTAGCTCCAGCCCTCCATGATCGGGTGGCATTCGGTGACCGAGATCCACCAGACGGTGTCGCCCGTGAGGTGCGCGTGGAAGCGCATCAGGGTGGGGGTGCGCAGGTCGAAGGCGTCGGCCCGCTCGTCGCGGACGAACGCGGTGAGGGACTCCTGGAGCTGCGTGTCGTCGAGGTGGCTGAGGTCGCGCACCGAGGTGGTCGCCTCGGCGTGCGCGTGGACGAGTTGCAGCGGCACGGAGAAGTCCGTGAGGTGGACGGAGGTGCGCAGCATGTCGTGACGGTCGACGACCTCGGCGACGGCGCGCTCGAAGGCGGTGCGGTCGAAGGGCCGGTCGTCGAGGATCCGGAAGCAGCTGCAGTTGTGGTAGTGGTTCTTCTCGTCGTCGGCGAGCATCTCGATGACCATGCCGGTCTGGATCTGCGACAGCGGATAGGCGTCGACGATGCCTTCCGGGAGCGCGGCCCGGTCCTCGGCGGAGATCAGCTCGAACGGTTCGACGAGCCGCAGTTGCCCGGCGGGGAGCGCGGAGCGGCCGGTCAGCAGCTCGCAGAGGTCGGCCACGGTGCGGCGGTCGAAGACATCGCGCACGGACAGGTCGAAGCCCTCGGTGCGCAGGGCGCCGACGAGGGCGACGGCGCGGATGGAGTCGCCGCCGAGGTCGAAGAAGCTGTCGTGGACGCCGACGTGGTCGGTCTCCAGCGCGGTGGCCCAGATCTCGGCGACCTTCGCCTCGACGGGAGTGCGGGGGGCGACGTACGCGGTGCGGGCGAAGGCGTCCTGGTCGGGGGCGGGCAGGGCGCGCCGGTCGAGCTTGCCGTTGGCGGTGAGCGGCACGGCGGTGAGCGGGACGAACGCCGCCGGGACCATGTAGTCGGGCAGGTCGCGGGCGAGGAGTTCGCGCAGTTCGGCGGTCTGCGGCGGGGTGTCGCCGGTGGGGACGAGGTAGCCGACGAGCCGCTTGTCGCCGGGGGTGTCCTCGCGGGCGACGACGACGGCGTCGCGGACGCCGGGGTGGGCGGTGAGCGCGGCCTCGATCTCGCCGAGTTCGATGCGGTAGCCGCGGATCTTGACCTGGTGGTCGATGCGGCCGAGGAAGTCCAGGCTGCCGTCGGGCCGCCGGCGCGCGAGGTCGCCCGACTTGTAGAGGCGGGATCCGGGCGGGCCGAACGGGTCGGGCACGAACCGCTCGGCGGTGAGCTCCGGGCGGTTCAGATAGCCACGGGCGACACCGGGCCCGCCGACGTGGATCTCGCCGGGCACTCCGACGGGTACGGGGTTGCCGTACACGTCGAGGAGGTGGACCGTGAGGTCGCCGAGGGGGACGCCGACGGGGTTGCCGGCCGCGCGTGCGAGGTCGTCGGCGACGACCCGGTAGAACGTGGTGTGGACGGTGGTCTCGGTGATCCCGTACATGTTGATCAGCGCGGGGGCGTCGAGGCCGAGCCGGTCGGCCCAGGGCCGCAGTTCGGCGAACTCGAGCTTCTCGCCCGCGAACACGACGTGCCGCAGGGCCAGCCGGCCGATCCGTTCGTCGCCTCCGGCGGCCGCCGCGACGAGAGCGCGGAAGGCGGTCGGGGTCTGGCTGAGGACGGTCACGCCCCGCTCGGCGAGCAGGTCGAGGAAGTCGTCGGGCGAGCGGGTCACTTCGCCGGGGACGACGACGAGGGTGCCGCCGTGCAGCAGTGCCCCCCACATCTCGAACACGGAGACGTCGAAGGCGTAGGAGTGGAACAGCGACCAGACGTCGGCCTCGTCGAAGGCGTAGTGCTCCTGCGCCGTCGACATCAGCCGCACCACGTTGGCGTGGGTGAGCGTGACGCCCTTGGGGCGGCCGGTGGAGCCCGAGGTGTAGATGACGTAGATCGCGTTGTCCGGTCCCGACAGGTGCTCGGGGTCGTCGTCGGAGTGGGCGGCCAGGGCACAGCGGTCGGCCTCCCGGTCCAGGACGACGAGGTCGCCGTCGAAGACGGGCTCCAGGAGTTCCACCTGGCCGGTGGTGGTGACGACGATGCGGACGCCCGCGTCGCCCAGCACGTAGCCGAGCCGTTCGGCGGGGTGCGCGGTGTCGAGGGGGACGTAGGCGGCGCCGGACTTGAGGACGCCGAGCAGGGCCGGGATCAGGTCCGGGCCGCGCTCCAGACAT
>NZ_JBUEFZ010000072.1:0-5784 GCF_054963715.1 Streptomyces sp. STAM6
GTTTCGGCACCCGCTACCGGCCGTTCGACGATGTGCGGTGAAAGGGCACGTTCAAGCGCCTTACGGCGTTCGGGTGCTTCTGCTGCGCGGCCACAAGATCGGCGCGTCGTTGCCCGTTTTGCGGCATTTCTTATTAATCTCCCGTAACGGAAAAAGTCGATCTTTCACGGATCGCACCCCTTTCACTCCACTGGAGATGACATGCGCAAGCTTCGCAACGTTGCCGTCCTGGCCGCCGCTCTCGGCACCATCGGGCTGGTGGGCGGCACGGCCCACGCCGACCAGGGTGGCAAGCACGGCGGCGACAAGTTCAACATCACGCAGAGCTCGCAGTGCAAGTCGCACGACCTGAACCTGGACGTCCTCGGCGAGGTCGGCCTGCTCAACGGCCTGCTGGGCAACGGCCTCAACGGCGAGGGCAACCCCGGCGCCCAGTCGACCCACATCGGTTCCACCATGGGCTGCAACAACAGCGCCTTCTGACGTCCCCCGGGCCGGCGACACCACGTCGCCGGCCCGGCAAAGGTCCCGGCACCGGGCCCCAGGGCCGGGCGCCGGGACCATGCGCGTGCCGACAGGGCCCCCGACGCAACCGGAAACACCCAAGGCGGGTGGCTCCCCTTTCAGCCTTCGCCACTGCACCACATGTCGATCGCTCTCTACCTCACTTCACCGGAGAAGACATGCACAAGCTCCGCACGGCCACCGTCCTCCTCGCCGCACTCGGGAGCGTAGGACTCCTGGGCACCGGCACCGCCCACGCCGGCCAGGGCGGCGACGGAAGCTACAACATCAGCCAGACCAGCAAGTGCGGTTCGCACGACCTGAACGCCGACGTCCTCGGCCAGGTCGGCATCGCCAACGGCCTGGGCGCCAACCTGCTCAACGGCGAAGGCAGCCCCGGGGCGCAGAGCACGCACCTCGGCTCCACCATGGGCTGCAACAACGAAGTCGGCGGCTGACAGAGGACAGTGCTCGCCGCGACTGACGACCTGCTCAAGGGACCGTCTCCGCGTCCTGCACAGTGGCAATGACGGGCCTGGTGCCGATGCCGGTACCAGGCCCGACCCATGCCAGGACGCGGCCGACGGCCGCGGGCCGGCCCTGGGCGCCCGTGGTCGGGGCCCATGGCCGGGGCTGATGGTGACTGAGGCCGATCCCAAACCCCTGATCGCGGGACAAGGCCGAGTCGCTCCCCGGCGGAGGCATCCATGAGCGGCCACCGCACACGGCATCGACTCGGCGAACGGCCCGCCCCGCCTCAGGTCAGTTGCCCCAGCGAGTTTTCATGCGTCGCGGCCCTTCAGCCCCGGCTGTGGTTCGTGGGCCGAGGTGAAAGCGTTGCGTACGGCGACGCGTCCAGCCGCTTTGAAGGCTCCCGGGTGTGAATCCACTTCGTGCACCCGTATGTTGCGCAGCACGACCGCTACCGCCACCGTGGTTCCCGCACCCAGCTCAGCCAGTTCCTCGCGGATGCCCGTACAGAAGGCGGTCTGGTACGCGGACAGTTCTGTTTGGCTGATGGATCCGTGAGTGGTCAGGTCAGCGGCCACCTCGAACACGATTCCCTCCTCCCATGGCTCGAAGTCCACGGTGACCTCCGCGAAATCGGAGGGACAGCTCCTCTGACGGGCATAGACAGCACGGACGCCCCTGATGGGTCGGGGAGGGAACGGTCTGGCTTTTGGATTCACCCGCCAAAGGTAATCCGACGGAAGCCCCGCCCGCAGCTGAGGCCCCCGGCCTACCTCATGCCGGCTGCCTGCCCGGACAGCGCTTCCGTGTTCCCCAGCAGCCCCATAGGAGACATTTTCCGGTTCTCCTTCGGAAGGGGAACGGTTAGCCTCCTGGCCATGTCAGACCTGTTTCATGAGGGCGGTACCCGCCACGATCCGACGGCGGCACAGGCAGCGGACCAGGGGGCGGGCTGGCGGGTTCAATGGGCCACCGGCGGTCTGATCGCCGGGGCCGTCCGGGGCGCGTCCGGACATGCGGACTGGGTGCGGTCGGCGTCGACAGCGGTAGTCGACGGGCGCGAGGTCGCCGTCACGGGAGCGGACGACGAAACGGTGCTGGTGTGGGATCTGGCGACAGGTGAGCGGATCGGTGATCCCCTGCCCGCCCGTGGCTCGGTGTGGGCCACGGCGACGCAGCAGGTGGACGGCCGCCCCGTCGCCGTAACCGCCGACCCGAATGCCCTGGTGCAGTCGTGGGACCTGGCCGAGGGCCACCTGCTGGCGAGTCTCACGGGCGGGGCGTGGACGGCGGCGACGAGCACGGTGAACGGCCGTCCCCTGGTCGTCGTGGGCAGGCAGAGTGTTCCCAGACTGCTCATGTGGGATCCGATCACGGGCGAGACTGCGGCCGAGCTGGTGGGCGACCCGTCGCTGGGACGCATCGGCGCCGTGGTCGAGGTGGCGACGTCCGTCGTGGAAGGCCGCCCCGTGGCCGTCACCCTGCACGACGACAGCACTGTCCACGCATGGGACCTGAACGCACGGAAAGGCCTGGGGCGGGTCACATCCGTGACCGGAGGCAGCCGGCAACGGGTGTCCCTGACCACCGCCGTCGTGGGCGGTCGCCTGGTCGCCGTCACCGGCGACTGGGACGGTCGGGTGCAGGTGTGGGACGTTGCAGCGCGCACGGAAGCAGCGGAACGTGCGCCGATGACGGGCCACACGGGCCCGGTGTGGAGCCTCGCCTCGGCCGTGGTCGACGGCCGTCCCCTCGTTGTCACCGCGGGTGATGACCGGACCGTACGGGTGTGGGACGTGGCTGCCCGCCATCAGATGGGATCGGACCTGGTGTTCCCCTCGGAGGTGACCGCCGTGGCCATGGCGTCCGACGGACGGCTGATCGTGGGACTGGGCGGTGACATCGCCGTCCTCGTGCCGCTCCCGCGTGCCTGAGCATGCGCTTCCAACGTGCGGGCCCCGCACATCCGTTGTGCACGGCATCTGCCTGTCCAGCACTATGCGCGACCGCTGCGCGGACCCCGCGAGTCAGAAGGACCGCCCGCCGCCGTGAGATGCGCGGTCGGTCCGTCAGGTGAGCGCTCGCCGCACGGGGGGCAGACGAAGGCGTACGGAAGGTTCTCCGAAGACACCGCACTCCACCGTCCGGTGCGGTTTCACAGCTGCTCCATGCCGATGAACCCGCGCATGTGACGAGGCGTCGGCGCCGCTCAGACGACGCGCTCGGGCGGAGGGCGTTTGCAGGACGGGGTCGCGTCGGCCCCGTCAGGGGGTCGGCGAGGACGCCAAGGACGCGAAGCGGAGCATTGGCCGAGGCGCCGCGTGTGTTGTTACGGTGCGGACCGGCCGGGAATACACGACATGCCGGGCCGGGAGAGATCCCGGCCCGGCATGTACGAAGCAGTCCTCAGAAGTCGGGGTTCGGCCGCTTGAAGCCGGCCGGAAGTTTCGCCGTGTTGGAGCAGTCGATGACCTGTCCGGTGTTTGCGGCGGCCGTCTGGACGTCGCGCAGCAGTCGGTAGTCCCGCCACACCACGTTCGGCCGGTCGGCCGTCGTGCAGTTCTGTTGCTGCTTGACGATCCGCCTGCCTTCCTTGTCGAAGTAGGTCGCGTTCTTGCGGATGCAGACGGCGCCGCCGGTGTCGCAGTCGTCCGCGCGTCCGTCTGCGTACGCGTGCCCGGCGCCGACACAGATTGCGGCGAGGCTCCCGACGATCGCCGAGATCACGGCGACCTTCTTCTGCGGAGGGAACATGTGCTGGTTTCCTTTACAACGTCGGGCCCGGGAGCCCTGGGTCCCCGAAAGCCCTGTGTCAGTGACTGGTGCGCGTCCGGGCCCGAGACGGTGTCGGAACCGATCAATTGAGCGCCTTGACGCGCTGACGGCGGCGCCTTCTACGGGCGCGGAAATCGCCGCAGCCCGGCCGCACAACGTGATGAGCCGCTGCGCGTCCGGGCTGCCGCTACCACGGGGCACACCGCTGAAGGTGCCTCGCGACAGCGGAGGCCCGGTGGTGTGCCGATCACGGTAGGACGGGGTGCGTCAGGCGCTCTCGGAGGGCCGATGTGTCCGTGGCGACGCCGAGAGATGAGGCCCCCAGGGGGATGGGTCGTTACTCGGCCGCGTACTCGCCGTAGCCCTGCTCCGGCGCGGCGTGCTTCTCCTCGGGCGCGGCCTGCATCCCCTGCTCCGGCGCGGCCTGCATCTGCTGCTCGGGCGCAACCTGCGGCTGAGCCTCGGGCGCGGCCTGCATCTGCTGCTCGGGCGCAACCTGCGGCTGAGCGACCGGCGCCGCCTGCGGCTGAGCGACCGGCGCGGCCTGCGGCTGCACCACGGGCGCGGCCTGCGGCTGAGCGACCGGCGCCGCCTGCGGCTGCATCGCCGGCGCGGCATGCGGCTGGACGTAGGAGCCGCCGCTGACGGCTACGGCGCTGGCCGACGACTCGGCCACGGCGGTGACCGGAGCGGCCGACCCGCCGTCGCCGGCGAAGCTGACACCGGCACCGAAGGCCGACAGCCCGGCGACCGCCGCGGCTACGACTGCAACGCGCTGAAACTTACGCATGTCCAAACCCTTCCTTACCCAGGCACGACGCCCGGCTTGACTACTCCGCGTATTTATATACACAGTTTTCGCCATATTCCGGGATCTACAGTGCATCGTGTCGGGATTCGCCGTGTCGCAGTCGAATACGCGGAGACGGGAAAGGAGGGGGCGCGCGGTGGCTCAGGCCAGCGAGCCGAACATCTGCGGTTCGGCGTCTGCGCCGGTCTCGTCGGCCGCTCCCGTGGTGGCGGGGGAACAGGTCACCTGGGGTCCGATCCGCATGGTGCCGCCGCCCAGAGCCGCCGGCACGGCCGTGGGCTTGACCGGCGTGCAGGTCTCCTGGTGGGGGATGACACCGTCTTCGGGGATCTGGCCCTGGATACGCTGGTGACAAGTGACACCGCTGATGAGGTCCCCCTTGCACTCGCCGGGGGCCTGCCCGACGTGGGAGTGGGCGATGCCGGGCAGGGTCATGGCGAGGCTGCCCGCGAGCACCGCGAGGGCCGCGATCTTCTTCCTGGTGAACATGTGATGCGCACTTTCCTTGTGTTGGGATGCCCAGCGCGCCCCCTGAGGCGGGGCGCGCACAGGTTTCGTCTTCGACACATCAGAGCGACCGGCCCACGGAAGGGGACCTCTCGGAGGTTGTCCCCGAAGCGTCCCGCGGCCGGTGCCGGGCACGGCGTGACGCGGGTGCGGCTCAGTAGCCGGTGTTGGTGAAGGCGTTGTTGTACTGGCCGCAGGCCGTGTCCAGGGTGCCGGCCAGGCCGAGCACGCCGATCGGGACGTCGTTCTCCGCCACTGTCTGCGGGCTGCACTCCTGGTAGGGGCGGTAGAGGTCGTACACCTTCGGCCCGCTGTCGGACGTGTCGGCGACAGCGGCGCCGGCACCAGCGGCGGACAGGCCGCCCGCCGCCGCCACTGCTGCGATCACGACCTGCTGAAGCTTGCGCATAAAACCCTCGGATTTTCACTCGTACATCGAGGCGGATTGCCCAACGTGACTGCGCAGACACTATCAGTAGCGGGATGGGGCATTGCGTCGCACTACCCCTGGTCGGGGGCACTGGCACACAACATCAGCCGGATGGACGCCAATTGGCCCTATAACCAGCCCGATTAGGCCGCGGCATGACCCTCGGCATCGAGGGAGAAGGTGCTGCGTTCCACCGACGCTCAGATCCCGGACGCTCGGACACAGGCACCCGTTACGAGTGTCCGAACATCGAACATGCCGGAGTGTGAGGGGTGTTGTGTCACAG
>NZ_JBUEFZ010000073.1:0-4947 GCF_054963715.1 Streptomyces sp. STAM6
AGACCACGGGCAAGCTCACCAAGGCCAAGACGGCTCAGGGCCGTAACAAGGGCCGGGACAGCATCGCCGACGCGCTGGATCCGGCCATCGAGAAGGCCATGGGCGCCCTGGTGAAGTCCGCCAAGACCATGGGCGACCACGTCGGCGAGACCCTGCCCAAGGCCGTCAAACAGATATCGAAGGACCACAAGAACAACGACGACGCGATTCGTGACCGTCTCGCGCGCCAGCGCAAGGGCGACCACAACGAAGCCAAGGACGGCTCCGGCGACCGCCGTCGCGACGACGACGTCCGAACCCGGCCCAACGCCCTGCGCAACGCCCGCGGGGACGCACAGCGCAACAGCATCCCGCTGGACAAGACGCACTGCGAGGGTGACCCCATCGACGTGGCGACGGGGGAGATGATCCTGGCGCAGACCGACCTCGACCTGCCGGGTGTCCTTCCCCTGACCCTGCGCCGGGTCCACCTCTCGCAGTACCGCTACGGCCAGTGGTTCGGCCGCAGTTGGGCCTCCACCCTGGACGAGCGGCTGGAGGTCGATCCGACGGGGGGCGGGCTCATCTGGGCCCGGGAGGACGGCAGCGTCCTGGTCTACCCCCGGGTTCCCGCCGCCGGCGACGATCCGGTCCTGCCCGTCGAGGGCCCGCGTCTGGCGCTGTCGCACAGCGAGGGAGCGGACGCCCGGACGACGTACCGCGTCACCGATCCCGACACCGGGCTCTCCCGGTACTTCACCGGCGATCCCTACGCGGTCTCCACCGCGTACTGGCTGTCGGAGGTGGAGGACCGCTACGGCAACGGCGTCACCTTCGCCCGCCGCCCGGACGGCTCGCCGAGCGTCATCACCCACGACGGCGGCTACCAGGTCCAGTTGGCCACCGACGGCAGCCGGATCACGGAGCTCTCCCTCCGCACCCCGACGGGTCCCGTCACCGTGCTGTCCTACGGCTACGACGAGCACGGCAACCTCGCCCGGGTCACCAACTCCTCGGGGCTGCCGTCCCGGTTCGCGTATGACGGAGACGCCCGGATCACCTCGTGGACGGACCGCAACGACAGCACGTTCCGCTACGTGTACGACTCCGCGGGCCGCGTGGCCGAGACGGTCGGCCCCGACGGCATCATGTCCGCCACACTGTCCTACGACCACGCCGACGAGTCCGACAGGATCACCCGTTACACCGACTCCACCGGGGCGACCACCGCATTCCGGTTCGACGCCCGTTACCGGCTGGTCGCGTGGACGGACGCCCTCGGCCACACCAGCACCACCGTGTACGACGAACACGACCGCGTCGTCTCCGCCAGCGACCCGCTCGGGGCGACCGTGCGCATCACATACAACGACGAGGGACGCCCCACGAGCGTCCTGCGGCCCGACGGGACGATCACCAGCGTCTCGTACAACGAACTCGGCCTGCCCGCCACCGTGACCGAGCCGAACGGCGCGACCTGGCACCACCAGTACGACGAGCACGGGAACCGCACCGTGCTCACCGACCCCGCGGGCGCCCGCACCACCTACAGCTCCAACGGACGGGGCGCCACCACCGCCGTCACCGATCCTGTCGGCAACACGGTGACCATCGAACGCGATCGGGCCGGACTGGCCACCGCTCTGACGGACCCCACCGGGGCAGTCACCCGGTGCGCCTACGACGCGTTCGGCCGGCCCGTCGAGGTCACTGACCCGCTCGGCGGAGGCACGCGGCTGACCTGGTCCGTCGAAGGCGCTCTGACCTCGCGCACGTCCTCCGCAGGCACCGCCGAGCAGTGGGCGTACGACGGTGAGGGCAACTGCGTCCGGTACACGGACCCGTCGGGACGGACCACCGCGTACGCGTACACCCACTTCGACCTGCCGACCGAGATCAGGAACCCGGACGGCGCGCGCATCGGCTTCCGCCACGACTCCGAGCGGCGACTCGTCGCGACCACCGACGCCCGAGGGCTGACCTGGGGCTATACCTACGACGCGACCGGCCGGCTGATCGCCGAGACCGACTACAACGGCAGCACCACCTCCTATGCCTACGACGCGGCGGGCATGCTGACCGGCCGGACCAACGCGCTGGGGCAGACCACCGGCTACCGCTACGACAGCGTCGGCAACCTCGTCGAGAAGGACATCGCCGGTCACCTCGTCCACTACTCGCACGACGCCGACGGACGCCTCCTGCGGGCCGAGTCACCCGAGTCCGTCCTGGAGTACGCCTACGACGCGGTCGGCCGCGTCGTCGCCGAGACCGTCGACGGCCGGACCGTGGCCACCACCTGCGACGCCGCCGGCCGCCGGCTCACCCGCACCACGCCGTCCGGGACCGTGACCCGGCAGTCCTACGGCGAGGCCGGCCACCGCGACGCGCTCACCGTCGCCGGACGGACCCTGCGGTTCACCTACAACGCCGTCGGCCGCGAGACCACCCGGACCCTCGAGGACGTCTTCCGGCTCGCCCACACCTGGAACCCTGCCGGCCGGCTGGAGGCCCAGGTCCTCACCCCGTCCGCCCCCGAGCCCGAGGACAGCACCGCCGCAGCCGACCGCCACAGGGAACGGCACTACAAGTGGGACCAGGATGGGCGACTGCTGGCCATCACCGGCTCCAGGGCCACACGGCGCACCTTCTCCCTCGACAGCGCCGGGCGCGTCACCGCCGCCGAGGGGCCCGGATGGCAGGAGAACTACGCGTACGACGAGGCGGGCAACCAGCGCCATGCCTCCTGGCCCGCCGGCATGCCCGGGGCGGAGGCCACCGGCGGGCGGCATTACGAGGGCAGCCGCCTCGTCGGCGCCGGGGCCGTGCGCTACGAGTACGACGCCCAGGGCCGCGTGGTGCTGCGTCAGAAGACCCGGCTGTCTCGCAAGCCGGACACCTGGCGCTACACCTGGGACGCGGAGGACCGCCTCACGGCCGTCACCACCCCCGACGGGACCCGCTGGCGCTACCGGTACGACCCGCTCGGCCGCCGCGTGGCCAAGGAGCGGCTGGCAGCCGACGGCGCGTCCGTTGCCGAGGAGACGCTGTTCTCGTGGGACGGCAGCACCCTGGTGGAGCAGACCACGCGGGGGCCGGACACCACCGAGGCGATCCATCTGACCTGGGAGCACGACGGCTACCGGCCGCTGCTCCAGGTCGAGAGCAAATCGGCCGCCGACGCCCCGCAGCACACCGTCGACCAACGCTTCTTCGCCATCGTGACAGATCTCGTCGGCACGCCGACCGAGATGATCGACGAGACCGGGCACGTCGCCTGGCACAGCCGCAGCACCGTCTGGGGCGTCACCGTGTGGAACCGCGACGCCTCCGCGTACACACCGCTGCGCTTCCCCGGCCAGTACTACGACCCTGAGACCGGACTCCACCACAACTACTTCCGCCACTACGACCCCGAGACAGCGCGCTACCTCACGCTCGACCCACTCGGGCTCGACCCCGGCCCCAATCCGTTCTCCTACGTCGACAACCCTTTCACCCTCCAGGATCCGCTCGGCCTGAAACCGTGCGACGAGTCCGACCCCACCTGGGGCGGCCGCGTCCGGTTCAGCACCGGACCGGGCGGCCGGTCCGGCACCATGCGGGCGAGGATCGAACCGGGCATGACCGGCGGCAAGACCAAGCCGCCGACGAACGTCGTCGGATACCAGAAGTACAAGGGCTGGAACAAGACCCACCTGCTCGGCGCCCAGATCGGCGGCTCCAACAAGGACACCCGCAACTTCGTGGCCATGCATCGCAATGCCAACAGCCCGGTCATGAAGGCGATCGAGGACCAGATCCGGCACACCGTGGACAAGAACAACGAGACGATCGATTACACGGTGACCCCGATCTACCGGACCAACGACCCGACCGACCTGGTCCCGATCGGCCTGACGATCCACGCCACCGGAAACAAGGGGTTCCAGTTCACCCCCTACGAAGGCGCGTCCCCGACCAACCACATCACTATCCTGAACGTCCCCAAGCCCTGAGCCCTCTCCCGGAGACACCCTGATGCACCCTGACGTGGAACAGCTCACCCACATCGTCCCGCCACCGGCGGAGCGTCAGCCGCGGGCCTGGCCCGAGGTCGAGGCCCGCCTGGGCAGCGCCCTGCCGGAGGACTTCAAGGATCTCGTCGACACCTACGGCGGGGGCGTCTTCGACGAGACGATCTGGATCCTGGAGCCCGACTGCGCCGACTCCGACTACGACCTCCTGGCCATGAAGGCGGAGCGCGCCGAGGTACTGGCCCGGCTGTGGGAGATCGGTCCCGAGCCCCGTCCCGAGCAGCTGGAGGCCGACGGTGCGGGGCTGCTCCCCTTCGCGTACATCGAGGGGACCGGCGCCTACCTCTACTGGCTCACCGGCGAGAACGTGCGCCCCGAGGACTGGACAGTCCTGGCGAACGCGGGCCGTGGACCGGAGTGGGAGCACCACCCGGTGCCGAGTGCCCGGTTCATCCTCTCCGTGCTCACCGGTGATGTCCACTCCGACATCCTCGACAACCTGCCGGTCGACGACCACACCTTCGATCCGAACGACGAGATCCTGGGCGGCTGACGGGCCTCGCTCCCCGGACAAGGCGCACATCCAGCAAGGCGGCGCCGGCGGCGCAGCTCCCACGCCACGACGCCGACCGCGGCGACGACACCGACGGCAGAACCGATCAGGGCCCGGGGGCGCGGTCCAGCCGCGCTCCGGCCCCTCCTGCCGAGGGCCACCCGATGTTCCTCCCGCCCACCGCCGGACGCCGGATCTGTCGGGTCGGTCGCTGCTCGTGTGCGCCGGGCGATCAAGGTGCGGCTCCTGGCTGCACGGCTCTCACGGGGCCTGACAGACTCTGTCGTGGCACGCTGCTTTTCTGATGAAGTCCCGTTGAAGCAATGGGGCTCCTGCGGCGGGCAGGCTGCTCGTAGGTCACAAAGTCGGGCGAGCGCAGGACCAGAGCGGCAAGCACCG
>NZ_JBUEFZ010000074.1:0-4916 GCF_054963715.1 Streptomyces sp. STAM6
TCGCCGGTGTGGGTGAGGTCGTCGATCCCCGCGGACGCGGAAGTCATCACGGCCTCGGTACGCAGCGGGTTGATCTCCGAGACGGCGCCGACGAACGTGGTCTTGCCCACGCCGAATCCGCCCGCCACCACGATCTTCGCGCTGGTGGTTGAACGGGCCGCACCGCCGCTAGAGCTTGCGAAGTCCACTGAGCACCCTTTCGAGCAGTGTCACGTCTGGCTGGCCGCCGGCGGACTCGTCGCCGCCGGGCTGGTGGATGGCGACGAGTCCGGCCTCCGCCAGGTCGGCTACGAGGATCCGGGCGACGCCGAGGGGGATGGAGAGGAGTGCCGAGATCTCGGCGACCGACTTGATCTCGAAGCACAGCCGGCAGATCCGCTGGTGCTCGGGCAACTGCCCTTGCAGCCGGGACGGATCGGCCGTGGTGGACACCAGCGCCTCGATGGCGAGCTGGTACCGGGGCCGCGTCCGTCCGCCGGTCATGGCGTACGGACGGACCAGTGGATTGTGGTTGCTGTTGCCCGACGTGGGCGACGGCTCCGGCGCCCGCCGCCGCTGCTGCACCGGCTGGATGCGCGGTGCCTGCGGCTCGTACGGGCGCTCGTAGGACGGGACCTGCGGCTGCTGGTAGGGCGACTGGCCGCCCTGTCCGCTCGGTGTGGAGGGGAAGTTGAAGCGGTTCTGGGCTGGGTCACCCTGCGACTGGTGGGCACCGTCGTATGGGTGGTGTCCGCCTGGTGGTGTAGCCACGTCGTTTCCTCCTCCGACTGCCGTTCGCCGGTCCATGTCCCTGTGGAGCCGCGCCACCGCACCCTATGGTGCGGTGGCGAGAAACGCACGGTCCGTTTGCTAGTTGAGAAGAGATCCCTGGAGTTCCGCACGCAGATCCGGGGTGAGCACCGTGCCCGCCCGGTCCACCAGGAGAGCCATCTCGTAGCCGACGAGACCGATGTCGGCGTCGGGGTGGGCAAGGACGGCCAGCGAGGAGCCGTCCGAGATGGACATGATGAAGAGGAAGCCGCGCTCCATCTCCACCACGGTCTGGTTGACCGCGCCGCCTTCGAAGATCCGGGACGCCCCCGCGGTCAGCGAAGTCAGTCCGGAGGCGACGGCCGCAAGCTGGTCGGCACGGTCACGGGGAAACCCCTCGGACATCGCCAGCAGGAGTCCGTCGGCGGAGACCACCACGGTGTGGGACACCCCGGGGGTGTTGTCCACGAAGTTGGTGATCAACCAGTTCAGATTCTGCGCCGCCTGGCTCATCGGGCTCACACTAACGCTCCTGGTTGTAGGTACTACCCGGGCCGAGGCCCGATCCGTTCGTGTCCGTTCCCGCGTTGCGACCCTTCTGGACGCCGCGGCGCAGGTTGCTCAACCTGCCCCGCACGTCCTCGGGGGCGCGGGAGACCTGTGGGCCGCCCTGCGGAGTCTGCTCCGCGGTTCCCTCGATCAGGTTGGCCTTGGGAACCCGGCGCGGCAGTCCGGACGGGGTGACCCCGCCGGCCTTCGGCTCCTTGAGCTTCTCGGCCCGCTGCCAGCGCTCGTCATTGGTCGAGCGCCATCCGTCGGAGCCGTCCGCCTCGCTCTGCTGAGCCGGTCGGACCGGAGGGGCCGACCGGGTCGGCTGCGCCTGCTGCGGCTGCTGCTGCGTCTGCGGGGTCCGCTGCGGGGGCTGCCCCTGCTGCGGAACCTGCTGCTGGCTGCTGCCACGGCGCGGCAGACCCGCGTCGGTCAGCTGGTGGCCGGTGCTCGGGGTGGGACCCGGACGGTCGAAGCCTACGCGTTCCCGAGCGTTCGTGGGAGCGCCCGGCGCAGATTCCGATTCCGTTCCGTACCCGGACTCGTAGCCGCCGGCGTACGCACCCTGATCCGACCACTCGCCCTGGTGAGCCTGGGGGTCGAACTGGTTGTCGTACTGCGGCTGAGCGGGCTCCTGAGACGGAAAGGCGGATTCCGCATAGCTCGGCTCAGGGTACTCGCCGGTCGCGTACTCGTCGCGCGCCGCGTACTGGTCCTGGGCTCCGTACTGGTCCTGGCCGGCGTACGGGTCGCTCTGGTACTGCTGCTCGCCCTGGTACTGCTGCTCGGCCTGGTAGTCGCCGTACGCCGGCTGCTGCTGCTCGTACCCGCCGTCGCGGCCGTACGCGGCCGCCTGCGGGTCGTACTGCTCCTGCTGCTGGTCGTAGGACCCCTGGGCCTCGTCCGTCTCGTCACGGAAGAGCTGAGCGCCCAGCGCCGCACGGCGCTCCTCACGCATCAGGGAGCGGCCCACCGGGTCCAGGGCCTTGCCCTCACCGGGCGGCAGCTGTTCGTAGCGGGAGTCGTCGAAGCCGAGCTCGGCGGCCGTCCGCAGCGGCGCGGCCTCGAAGGCCTGCTGCTCCGGGATGATCTGCGAGACCGTGAAGTCGTCGTCGAGGCTCGGGTCGCCACCACCACCGTGGGTGATCGCGTCCGGGAGCATGACCAGCGACGTCGTACCGGCCGCCTCGCCCGAGGGGCGCAGCTGGACGCGGATGCCGTGCCGGTCGGCCAGCCGCCCGACCACGAACAGACCCATCCGCTGCGAGATCGCGGCGTCGACGGTCGGCGGGTTGGCCAGCTTGTGGTTGATGTCGGCGAAGTCCTCGGCGGTGAGGCCGATGCCCTTGTCGTGGATCTCGATCATCACACGACCGTCGGGCAGCCGGGTCGCGGTGACGCGGACCTTCGTCTGCGGGGAGGAGAAGGTGGTGGCGTTCTCCAGCAGCTCGGAGAGCAGGTGCACGAGGTCGGTCACGGCCTGGCCGTGGATCTCGGACTCCGGCACACCGGTCAGTTCGATGCGCTCGTACTGCTCCACCTCGGAGGAGGCGGCACGCAGCACGTCCACCAGCGGCACCGGCTGGTTCCAGCGGCGGCCGGGCTCCTCGCCCGCGAGGATGAGGAGGTTCTCGCCGTTGCGGCGCATACGGGTCGCCAGGTGGTCCAGCTTGAAGAGGTTCTCCAGCTGGTCCGGGTCGGCCTCGTTGTTCTCCAGGTCGGTGATCAGGGTCAGCTGGCCCTCGATCAGCGACTGGTTGCGCTGGGAGAGGTTGGTGAAGATCGCGTTGACGTTGCCACGCAGCAGGGCCTGCTCGGCGGCGAGCCGGATGGCCTCACGGTGGACCTGGTCGAAGGCGCGGGCGACCTCGCCGATCTCGTCCTGGGAGTCGATCGGGATCGGCTCGACGCGGGTGTCGACCCGGCCGGGCTCGGTGCGGGAGAGCTGGTCGACCAGCATCGGCAGACGCTGCTCGGCGATACCGAAGGCGGCGGTGCGCAGCTGGCGCATCGAGCGGCTCATCTGGCGGGCCATCATGCCGGCCAGGATGAATCCGGCGAGCAGCGCGACCACGACGATGGCGCCGTTGACGATGGCGTCGGTCTTGGCGTCGCCGGAGATCTCGGCCGCCTCGTTCACGGCCTTGTTGACCAGGTCGGTCTCGATCTCGGTGTAGCCGTCGAACTTGCCCGTCGCGGCACCCATCCAGGTGTCGGGGCCGATGGACTGGGCCTTCAGTTCCTTGATCGCGTCGGCGTCCTTGGCGGTGCCGATGGCCGCGGCCATACCGGCGAAGACCGACTTGTCCTGGCCCGTGCCCTTCGGCAGGTTGGTGATGCCCAGGGCAGCGGCCTTCTCCGCACCCTCGGCCGCCTTGCGGGCCATGACCTGCTTGAGCTTCTCGGTGTCCTCGTCGGTGCCACCGGAGACGTACTCGCCGATGGCGATCTGCTCCAGGTAGTTGTACGAGTTGAAGGCCTTGGACTGCTCGGCGAAGTCCGCCTCCTCCTTGCTCGGCCGCACCAGCAGGTGCATACCGATGGAGCGCTGCAGCGACGCGGCGGCCTTGGCGAGCTGGATGGCGTAGACCGTACGGCCGTAGCTGGTGATGTTTCCGGTGCCCAGGCCGAGCTCGTTGGAGAACTCCATCAGGAAGTGCTGGACCTTGACGTACCCGAGCTCGGTGTTCACCGGGTCCATGGTCCGGGTGTACGCGCCCTTGCGGAGCTCCTCCAGCAGCGGCTCCTCCTTGCGCAGGAGGCCGAGGCGGCGCTCGAGGCCCTCGTCGGTGGGCATGTCCTGGACGGCGGTGTCGAACTTCTCCTTGGCCGCGTCCGTGGCGGCGTACGCCTTGGTGACGTCCTCCGACTGGCGGTCCGCACCGCTCTTGGCGGTCAGCAGCGGCTGGGCGGTGAGGTCCCGCTCGTTCAGCAGCGCCTGGCTGTACTCGGAGGCGGCGCGCACGATGAGCGCCGTCTTCTCGGCGTCCTGAGCCTCGTTCCAGGTGTCGATGGCGGTCTTCACCTGGAAGCCGCCCATGACGAGCCCGACGAGGACGGGTATGAGCAGGATCGCGTTCAGACGGGT
This sequence comes from Streptomyces sp. STAM6, assembly GCF_054963715.1. Classification (NCBI taxonomy): domain Bacteria; kingdom Bacillati; phylum Actinomycetota; class Actinomycetes; order Kitasatosporales; family Streptomycetaceae; genus Streptomyces; species Streptomyces sp. STAM6. The sequence continues at coordinate 4,388 of NZ_JBUEFZ010000074.1, forward strand.
GGCCACCCGCCAGTTGCGCGGGGACAGCTTGCTGGGGCTGCCCTTACCGGCACCGGAACTGCCGGCGCCGGCCGGTGGTGTTCCGGGCGTATCGGCAGGCGACACCGCTGTGCGCGCGGGCGGGGTGAAGTTGCCCCGCGCCTGCTGCTCTGCGGCGTTATTCGTGCTTCGCCTCACTCGACCAACAACCTCTCGGCGCCGGCACCTACGTTGTGCCGTTTTTCTGTTCAGGGCCGTACTACTCGGGAGTTCGTCGAATTGCAGCACGTGAAGCGGCTGCGTTCCAAACCCCTCGATCCGGCCATATCCAGTGGTCCAGACCTAAGATAAAACGGGCATAAATAGGCGAGCCCCGTCAAAAGACGGGGCCCATGTGCGCGCAGTGGCACCATACGGATGCGTCTCGTGTCCGGCGGTCCGCAATTCTCTGTCGAAACGTTATGAACACGGAGGGGGCGCGTGTCAAAGGACACACTTCATCACAGCATGCCTACGACAACTACCGTATATCTACGTCTACTTGAGACGC
>NZ_JBUEFZ010000075.1:0-4447 GCF_054963715.1 Streptomyces sp. STAM6
CTGGCGACCGTGGCCCTGGGACTGCTGGCCCACGACATCGCGGGGGCGGACGCCGGTTCGGTACTCGGCACCGCGCTGGCGATCAAGATGGTGGCGTATGTGCTGATCGCCCCCGCGGTCGGCGCGGTGGCGGACCGGCTGCCCCGGCGGGCCCTGCTCGTGGTCGCCGATCTGATCCGGGCGGGCGCCGCTCTGGCGCTGCCCTTCGTCGACCGGGTGTGGCAGGTGTACCTCCTGATACTCGTTCTCCAGGCCGCGTCCGCCGCCTTCATGCCCGCCTTCCAGGCCGCGATCCCCGAAGTGCTGACCGACGAGCGCGAGTACACGCGGGCGCTGTCCCTGTCCCGGCTCGCCTACGACTTGGAGAGTCTGTTCAGCCCCGCGCTCGCCGCCGCGCTGCTGACGGTGATGACGTACAACTGGCTCTTCACCGGCACTGTGGTCGGTTTCCTGGGCTCCGCCGCGCTGGTCGTCTCCGCCGCGCTGCCGAAGCCGCCCGCCAGGTCACCGGAGCCCACCGCCGCGCCGACGAAGTCGACCACCGCGCCGCCGGGGCCGGCCGGTGACCGCGGGAGCCGGCCGCGTGCCGGGGCCACGGCCGGTGTCCGGCTCTTCTTCGCCGTTCCGCGGCTGCGGGCCCTTCTCGCACTGGACCTGGTGGTGGCCGCGGCCGGCGCGCTCGTCCTCGTCAACACCGTTGTGTACGTGCGCGATCACCTCGGCCGGTCGGCCGGGGACGTCGCCGTGGCGCTCGGCGCCTACGGCGCCGGGTCCATGGCCGTCGCGCTCGTGCTGCCCAGAGTGCTGGACCGGGTCGCGGACCGAGCGGTCATGCTGCGCGGCGCTCTGCTCGTCGTGGCGTTCTTCGCCGGTCTCAGCGTGCTCACGGCGGCTTCCGCCGGGGACTGGCGATGGCCGGCCCTGCTGTCGGCCTGGGCCGTCTGCGGGGCGGCGTCCTCAATGATCCTCACCCCAGCGGGCAGGCTGCTCCGCCGCTCCTGCGGACCGGGGGGATGCACCGAGTTGTTCGCCGCGCGGTTCTCCCTGTCGCACGCCTGCTGGCTTCTCGCGTATCCCCTGGCGGGCCTGCTCGGTGCCGCGGCCGGCCTGCAGTCGGCAGTCGTGGCGCTCGGAACACTCGCGTGCGCGGCAGGACTTCTGGCACTGCGCATGTGGCCCACGGAGGACCCGGGACCGGTCACCCATCTGCACACGGGACTGGCGGCCGGACATCCGCACGTGGCGGACGCCGTCCCGGTGCCGGGCGGCTGGCGGCACAGCCACGACCTCGTGGGCGACGGGCTTCACGCGCCCGCGCGTTGACGCATCCGGGCGTGCCCGGGCGGCACGGGGGGTACGCGCTGCTTGACTGACGCGGCGACAAGGGGGTGATCATGGTTCGGGCGCGCCGAAGCCGTCCGGCCGCAGCCGGGGCGGCCGTCGTACTCACCGCAGCACTGCTGATCACGGGGTGCGGCGCCGACGCCCCGAAGCAGTCGCCGAGTCCGACGCCGCCGGGCTCCCCCCTTCCCGGCCGTCCCGGCACGCACTCCCCCGGGGTCTTGCCGTCCCCGTCGCCCTCGGCGACCGCGCCGGAGGATCCCGCCTCGGCCCAGCAGGAGATCCGTGCGGCGTGGGCGCGCTTCCTGACCCCCGATTCGACGCTCCAGGACCGGGTGAACGTGGTGGAGGACGGCAACCAGTACCGGCTCATGATCGAGGCGCTGGCGACTGACCGGAAGGCCCGCCTCCTGCGGACTCGTGTCGACTCGGTGGTCTTCGCGTCCGGCCTCCGGGCCACGGTCCGCTACACGCTCTTCGCCGGCGGCCGGATCGTCGGCCCGGCCGGACCGGGCGCCGCGGTGTACCAGGACGGGAGGTGGAAGATGTCGTTCGCGACGGTGTGCTCCCTCACCTCCTACGGCAAGGACGTGCCACCGGCGGGCACATGCCCGGCCAAGCCGGGCGGCCCCGTGCCGAGCGCCATCGGGCGGTGAGGGGCGAGCGGGTCCCGCGGTGCCGGACCCGGCGCCACCGCCTGGATGCGCGGCCGGGCACGCCCGAACGGCGTCCGGCCCGTCGGGTACCCATCGACGGGCCGGGGATTGGCGCCGTGGAGGTCAGGAAGACGGGTGCTTCGCCACGACCTTTCCGTCGCTGTCCGTCGCCAGGTAGCCGACCGCGCTGTACTCGTTGATGAGGTAGAACATCAGCGTCGGCCGGTCGGAGTTGAAGGTCCAGCGCTTGACGACGACATAGCGCATGGTCGGGTTGTCGACCTGTAGTTCACTCTCGCCGCGCTTCATCAGCGCGGGCAAATCGTCCCAGGCCATGGTGGCGACGTCGAAGGGCTGATCGTCCGCCTCACTGGCGCTGATGGTGCCGCCGGGGCCGGTCCGCCGGGCGACGCCGTTGCGGAACTCGTACTCGTCGTAGGTCTTCGCACCGGGCTTGGTCGGGATTTCGGCCAGGGCATAGTCCTCGTAGACCGTCAGTTCCTTCATCCGCGTGCTGCCGCTGACCTTGCGGAGCGACTCGATGACGGTGCGGACGTTCGCCGTGGTGAGCAGGGATCCCTGGGGCTCGGTGGTGCCGGGGTCCGTACCGGTGCCCGCGGTGGTGCCCGTCCCGGTCCCGTTGCCGGGCCCCGTGCCGGCCGACGTGCCGGGGGTGCGGTCGCCGGTCCCGGGGGTGGCGCCGCCGCTCGCCGCGGAGTCGGACTCCTTGGCCCGGGAACCCGAGCCGCCGTCGGGGAACAGGTTCACGGCGCCGACGGCGATCACGGCCACCGTCAGCACGACGGAGGCGGCGAGCGTCACGGCGCGGCGGCGTGGCCGGGTGACGGCGGGCGGCGCGGGCGGGCCGAACACACCGGGCCCCGAACCGACGGGGGACGCGAGCCCCGAACCGACGTGGGACGGCACGGTCGGCGGCGTCCAGGACGGCGACACGCCCGGGGGCGGGGTCGGGGCGTACGCGGGGTGGGGGTGTGGCGGGCCGAACGGGCCGGGGGCCGCTCCGGCCGGTGCTCCGGGGGCCGACTGCCGTGCCGCGGCGTCGGCCAGGAGCTGCTCCAGGCGTGCCCCGTCCGGGCGCTGAGCGGGATCGCGCACCAGGAGCTGGGTGAGCACGGGGGCCAGCGCACCCGACCTCACCGGCGGCGGGATCGGGTCGTCGAGCACGGCGACGACGGTCGCGAGGCTGGTGGCCCGGCGCAGCGGGTGGTGGCCCTCGGCCGCCACGTACAGCAGCATGCCGAGCGACCACAGGTCCGAGGCCGGATTGCCCTCTTCGCCCCGTACGCGCTCGGGGGCGATGAACTCGGGCGAGCCGATCAGATCTCCCGTGGAGGTGAGGCGTGACGTCGCCTCGCTGAGTACGGCGATGCCGAAGTCCGTCAGGACGGCGCTGCCGTCGGGGCGCAGCAGGACGTTGGCGGGCTTGACGTCGCGGTGCTGGATGCCGGCGGAGTGGGCGGCGCGCAGGGCGGACAGGACTTCTCGTCCGAGTGTGAGGACCTCGGGCACGGGCATAGGGCCCTCGGTGAGGCGGTCGTAGACCGAGCGGCCCTCGACCAGCTCCATGACGATCCAGGGGTGCGAGCCGTCCTGGGGTTCGACGATGTGGTGGATCGTCACGACGTGGGGGTTCGACAGGCGCGCCAGCGCCCTGGCTTCCCGGACGGCCCGTTCGCGCAGCTGCGCGGTGAGTCCGGGGTTCGCCTCCTCGACCGCGGGGTCGGGGGGACGGACCTCCTTGAGGGCGACATCGCGGTCGAGGGCGATGTCACGTGCTCGCCAGACCGTGCCCATGCCGCCGCTGCCCAGCCGGGAGATCAATCGGAAACGCCCGTCGACCAGGGGTCTTCGGTCCTCACTCGTGCTCATGGACGGTCATGGTATGCGGCACGGCCGACAGGCTGATGCGTGGGCGGCCCACACGGGGCGGGGAGCACCCGGGGCCGACGCCGGCCCGGCCGACCGCCCCCGCGGTCCCATGGGTGCTCGGTGCGGGCGGTGGGGCACGCGAAGCCCGCCCCGCACGCCGGGCGGACGGGCCTCATGGCCGCGTACGAGAAGGGCGGCGCCCCCGCCTGCCGACCTGGCCGGGCGGCTGGCGGGGCTGCTGTTCGGCACGGCGGCTCCGCGGCTGCGCTGCCTCGTCGCGGAACTCGGTGACGGTCGGCGCACCGGGTACGCGTCATGCACGCCCGGAGTGTCCACCTGGGACGGCGTGGAGTACCTCCCCATGGACTGCCTGTTCCTGCGGGACGGGCACCGGGGCCCGGGTGTGGGACCGATGCTGATGGACGCCGTCCTCGCGGAAGCCCGCGCGCTCGGGGTCGCGAGGTGCGGTGGCGGACGCCGCGGTGGAACGAGGACGCGATCCGGTTCTACGACAGGCTGGGCGCTCGCGCGAAGGAGAAGCTGCGCTACTCGCCGGCCGT
>NZ_JBUEFZ010000076.1:0-4133 GCF_054963715.1 Streptomyces sp. STAM6
CACCACGTGGCACGGACCCTGACCAAGCTGGGCGTCACCACCCGCGAGGCGGTTCGCGAGGCCCTCGAACGGAAGGGACTCTGACCGGCTCCCAGGGGGACATGCCTTACACCGGGTCCGTATAGGTATGAATGGGGGACATTGCAGCGAAAGTGAGATGAACCTAACGTGGGATTCATGGATCCAGTTATCGACACGATCGAACTCGCTGACGAACTGGCCGGGCCCGACCCCCCGGTACTCCTGGAGGTCCGCTGGCAACGCGAACCCGGAACCGCGGACTACCAGAGAGGCCATCTCCCCGGTGCCCACGTGGTCGACCTCGGCACCGAACTCTCCGGTCTGCCGAGCGCGCACGGCCGCAACCCGCTGCCACCGCGCGAGGTCTTCGAGACGGCCATGCGGAGAGCCGGCGTTTCCGCCGGGCGACCTGTCGTGGTGTACGACACCGACGCGGACATGACGGCGGCCGCGGCACGCGCCTGGTGGATGCTCCGCTGGGCGGGACACGACAGGGTACGCGTCCTCGACAGCGGAATGCGTGACTGGAGCGCCGCGGGCCATCTGATCGTCCCCGAGGCGGCCCCCGTCGGCGACTGGGGTGACTTCACCGTCCGTGCCGGCGCAATGCCGCTGCTGGACGCCGAGAGGGCCGCGGCGGTGGCTCGTTCCGGGCTCCTCCTGGACGCCCGCGCCCCGGAACGGTACCGGGGCGAGTACGAGCCGTACGATGCCGTCGCCGGGCACATCCCCGGCGCCGTGAGCGCACCCGCCGCGTACAACGTGGACGAGACCGGTCATTTCCTGCCGCCCTCCGCCCTGCAGGACCGTTTCGCGTCTCTCGGTGCCGACACAGCGCCCGAGGTCGCCACGTACTGCGGTTCCGGCGTCCGCGCCACCCAGCAGGTCCTGGCCCTCGAGCGGGCCGGCATCCCGTCGGGACTGTACGTCGGCTCGTGGAGCGACTGGAGCGCCGATCCGAACCGTCCGGTGGTCACAGGCCCCCTGCCCGGCTGATCCCGCCCGCCCGCGTGAGCCGCTGCCGTACGGCGCGAGTCGGCCCGTGTCCCTCCAGCGTCCCGGGCGGGCCGCGACGGCATGTCACGCCGGGACCCGCGATCGAGCGTCACCGTTGTTGTCCTTGCCGGCGGACCCCGGGGTGCCGCCGGTGCCGACGGACCCGGAGGAGGAAGACCCCTTGCCCGTGGCGGTGGACGAGGGGCCGCGCCGACCGTCGTCCGCCGCGAGCAGCTCGCGGGCACGCAGCACGACCTCCAGCTCGAACCGGATGTCCGGGTCACGGAGCGCCGGCCCGAAGAGCTCCTCGATCTGACGCAAGCGGTAGCGCACGGTCTGCGGGTGCACGTTCATCATCCGTGCGGCGTCAATGGTGTTGCCGGAACACTGCAACCACGCGAGAAGGGTCTGGGTCACCCGTTCCTGCTGTTTGGGTGTCAAATCCGCGAGGGGTGCCAGCCGGCGGACGGTGAGTGCCCGAATGAGGGCCTCGTCCTGCAGCAGCAGGAGGGACATGAGGTTGTCCACGCAGTACGTCACACGTGCCGTGGTACCCGCCCCGTGGATGCCGAGCGCAAGCAGTCTGCGCGCCCACCGCAAGGAGACCGCCGCGTGTTCCAGGGGGACCGGTGGGCCGACGACAGCGGCGCGCCCCTGCAAGTACCGTTCGAGAAGGGGCCGGTTCCTGGGGCTGGGCTCGGGCACCAGCAGGAGCGGGTCGGTGCCGCCGAGATCGGCGAGCACGTCCATCCCCTGGAGCGCCGGTGTCGGCACCGGGGCACCGGCCCGGACAGCCTGCTTGGCCGGGGACAGTACGACGACCTGCACGCTCTTCGGCAGTCGCCAGCCGACGGCATGGGCGAGTTCGGTCACCGCGTGCCGGGGCGCGGGCGTGTCGGCGGTGAGCATGTGCAGGAGTCGTTGCCGCCTGAGCCTCATTTCCCCGGCCGCCTGGGCCTGAGCCTGTGTGAAGCCTTCGGCGCAGTAGGTGGCCAGCTCATCGATGTAGACGATCAGCGCGTCCGCCAGGCCGTACAACACGTGCGGATCCGTCTTCCGCCGGGTGCCTACGTCGACACACCGACGCCAGGCCAGGCGGGCTCCGAGTCGGAACGCGGCCTGCAGGGCATCGAGACTGCGTCCCTTGCGCATCTCGCTGCTGCCGAGCATGCGGCAGTCCTCGGCAGTCTCCCGGCTGAGCGGGGGGAGGGGGCCCGGGCCGGAGAGCCGATCGGTGAATTCGCGCAGGGCCCGCTCCACCCCGGACTGGATACGAAGCCTGTAGGGCTCCTCCAGTACGTGTTCGAAGGCTGGGATCTGCGTGCAGGTGCTGCGAACCATCTCCCCCGCGAGTGAGGGAAGCTCAGCCCGGATCAACGACACCAACTCGGTGGCGAGGAGATGCCGCGGAGTGTCCCCTGCCGGAGCGGTACTACCCCTTCTGGCGTGCACGGGTGAGTTTCCTTCCATGTGTGATGAGCCGTCGATATGTGAGGAGCGGGCTCACATGAGGCAAGCCTGCCCCTTTACCGTTTCTTTACTTTGTGTCCGCCGGTCGGACCTTGGCGGTGAGAGCGCCGCAACAATGCGGGGCACCACCATGTGGCACGCCCGGTGAGCACCAGAACCGCCGGTACCAGCAGAGGACGTACCACCAGGGCATCCACCAGGACGGCCAGGGCCACTCCCAGTCCGAGCATCTTGGTGCCGACCGTCCGCGAGGTGCCGATGCTCACCAGGACGACGGCCAGGATCAGGGCCGCCGCGGTGATGATCCCTCCCGTCCGCCGCATTCCCGCGACCACGGCCTCCTGGGGATCACCGCTGAGCGACAGCTCCTCCCTGATCCGCGCGAGCAGGAAGACTCCGTAGTCCATCGAGAGCCCGAACGCGACGAAGAACATGAGCACCGGGAGTGTCGCGTCGACCGCCCCGATCGCAGTGAAGCCGAGCAGCCCCGACCCATGGCCTTCCTGGAACACCCAGACGACGGCACCGAACATGGCGGTGAGGCTGAGCGCGTTGAGCACCACGGCCTGCAAAGCCACCAGGACACTTCCGGTGAGCAGGAACACCAGAACGAGGGTCGCCGCCGCGATCAGGGTCACCGCCGCGGGCAGTTGCCCGGCGATGGCGGTACGGCTGTCCACCGTGGCCGCGGAGACTCCCGTGGTGTACGTGCGAAAGGGGGCCTGGACACGGCGAACGGCGTGCACAAGCTCTTCGCTCTCCTTCGAGATGTCGTCCGCGCCGGTGACGACGGTGAGCCAGGCCACCTCGGCAGCCGAACGGGAGGCATCGCCGGGCCCTGACCGGATGCCCGCCGTGTACCGGGCGCCCGGCCCGTCGACCCGTGTCACGCCGCGGAGTGTCGACAACCGCTGGGTGTATGTGCGGAGTTCGGCGACTGTCGCGTCTCGGGTCACTATCTCGATGCCGCCGGAGGCGTGCCCGCCGAAGCCCTGTCGGAGGTGCTGCTGGACGACGCGTGCTTCGGAGCCGGCCGGCAACTGCCGGTCGTCCGAACCCCCGAACCGGACACCGAGGAAAGGCAGACCGACCAGCACCAGCAGGCCCGCGGTGGCAACGGCGAAGAACGGCGCACGACGCATCACCAGGTGGGTCAGCCGTGCCCAGGCGTCGCCCTGCCGGTGTGCGGCATGCCGCCCCTGCCGCCGTCCGACGAGCGCACGTATGTCAAGGGCGTCGATTCGCGGCCCGAGCACTCGGAACAGAGCGGGAAGCACCGTCAGGGCGGCGGCCGCGGAGAGCAGGACCACGCTGATGCCCGCGTAGGCCATGGAGCGAAGGAAGTAGTGCGGAAAGAGCAGCATCGTGGCAAGGGCCGCGGCGACGGTGACGGCCGAGAACAGCACCGTTCGCCCGGCGGTGTTCAGCGTGGAAATGACGGCGGTACACACGTCCCTTCCGAGCGCGAGCTCCTCTCGGTAACGGCGCACGATCAGGAGCGCGTAGTCGATGGAAAGACCCAGTCCCAGTGCCGTGGCCAGATTGAGCGCGAAGACCGAGACATCCGTGACATCGGCCAGAAGGCGCAGCACCCCATGAGAGCCCAGGACGGCTATGACACCGATGCATACGGGGAGCAGAGCGGC
>NZ_JBUEFZ010000077.1:0-3885 GCF_054963715.1 Streptomyces sp. STAM6
GCGGCACCCGGCACGGAAACCGGGCGCGAGGCGCGTGACGCCAGTTCCAGGAGTTCGTCCACCGACCACTGGTCGTAGACGTGCTCGCCGTACGTGGCGGCGACGACGCGGCCGTCCGGTGCGATCAGGAAGTCGGCGGGAAGGCCGAGCCGGCCACCGTGCGGGGTGGTGGCCGGTCCGCGTTCCCGTCCGCGGGCGATCTCCCGGCCGCTGCGCAGTACCGCCCGGAGGATCGGTCCCCATGCACGGGGACTGAGCAGCGCACGGGGTGCGGATTCCACGCCGAACTCTGTGTACAGCCGCCTGTCGGGGTCGGCGACGACGGCGAACGGCAGGCCGTCGGTGTGCTCCCGCAGCTCCTCGGCGGGTGAGTGGAAGAGCACGACCTCGCGGATGCCGGCGGCCTCGATCTCGTCGTGCCGCAGGACGATCGACCTCAGGTGCAGATTGCAGACCGGACAGCCGGCGAACCGCCGGAACTGAAGGTGGATCAGTCGTTCCGGGTCCGGGACGGCCACGGGGGCGCCGGAGACCGGGGTGAGCCGGCGGCCGGCGACGGTGGAGCCCGACTCGACGGGCCTGCGCGGTGCGGGCATGGATGATCCCTTCGTAAGCGTATGGCGTACACCTACAAGCGTAGGCGTATGCCGTACGCTGTCAATGCCATGCCACGTCCCCGTTCACTGACCCAGGATCAACTGGCCGCCGCCGCCCTCGCCGTGATCGACCGCGACGGCCTCGGCGGGCTGTCCATGCGCGCGGTCGCCCAGGAGCTCGGCAGGAGCACCATGGCGGTCTACCGGTACGTCGAGGACCGCGAGGAACTCGAAAGGCTGGTCGTCGAACTCGTCCTCGGCCGTGTCGACGCCGAGCCACCGCCGTCCGGCACTCCGTGGCGCGAGCGGATCGAGGTCATGGCGCGGCGTCTGCGCGACACCGTGGGCGCCCATCCCTCGATCGTTCCGCTGACCATCGTCCACCGGCACCGCTCGGTCGGTGTGCTGCGCTGGTCGGAGGCCGTACTCGCGATCCTCGGAGAGGCGGGCGTCGAGGGCGAGCGGCGGGTCGTCGCGCTGCGCGGTCTGCTCAGCTACGTCATCGGGGCGATCCAGCTGGAGCATTTCGGGCCGCTGTCCGGCGACGGCACGATCACCATCGCCGGCCTGCCGTCGTCCGACTTCCCGTACATGGCCGAAACCGCGAGGGACGCCCGGAAGGTCGGTGCCGACCAGGAATTCCTGGGCGGTCTCGCCCTGATGCTGCACGGCCTGGACGCCTGACGTCCGGCACGGGTCGGCGGCGGGCGGTCAGTCTCCGTCCGGCCGCACCCGCAGGACGAGCAGGGCGATGTCGTCCGTGCGCTGCCGCTCGGGCCGGACCTTCCGCAACACGGTGTCGACGAGGTGGTCGAGGTCCCGGTCGTCGACGGCGTCGAGGTGCCGCGCGAAACCGGCGATGGAGACGTCCAGGTCCGTACCCGGGGTCTCGACGAGCCCGTCCGTGTAGAGCGTGAGCATCAGTCCGGGGGTGAGCGGGATCTCCGTGAGGGGGTAGTCGGCGGTCGGGTCGATGCCCAGCAGCGGGCCGGGCGGGACGTCGACGGGGGCGGTGCCGGTGCCCGGCAGGCGCAGGAGGGGCGGCGGATGACCGGCGCTCGCCAGACGTACGCGGCCTTCGGCGAAATCCAGGTGGGCGTAGAGGCAGCTGGTGAACAGGCCGAGGTCGAGATCGGTCAGGAGCCGGTTGGTGCGGGCGAGGACCTGGTCGGGTGGCACGCCCACGGTGGAATGGGCGTGCACGCCGGTACGGACCTGGCCCATCAGGGCGGCCGCGGCCACGTTGTGCCCCTGGACGTCGCCGATGACGGCCGCGACGGCGGTGTCACCGAGGCGGATCAGGTCGTAGAAGTCACCGCCGATGTCCATGCCTCGTGTGGCGGGCAGGTAGCGGGCGGTCACGTCCAGGCCCGTGACCTCCGGGAGCGTGTGCGGCAGCAGCGCTTCCTGGAGGCCGTGGGCCAGCTGGTGCTTGGTGTCGTAGAGACGGGCGCGGTCGAGGGCCTGGGCGATGAGCCCGGCGAGGGAGGTCAGGACGGCGCGTTCCTCGGCCGAGAAGCTGTGGGGGTGGTCGTAGGACAGGACGCAGCAGCCGACGGGCCGGCCGGAGATGATCAGCGGCAGGAACGCCCACGCCTCCTTGCCGCTCACCGTCAGCGCGTCGGGGTAGATGCGCCGCATCTCCTGCGGGTCGGCGAAGAACGAGGGGATGCCGGTGGTGAGCGCCCGTCCGGCCGGGGTGAACGTCGTGTCGAGCGGGAGGCCGTCGAGGCGCTCGATGACGTCCTGGGGGTAGCCGCGGTGTCCGGTGATGCGCAGCCGGCCGGCGTCGGCGGCCGAGAGGACCAGGCTCTGTGCGCCGAACGCGGGCATGATCTGGTCGGCGATGAGGTCGACGACGTCCTGGACGCCGACGACCTCGGTCAGGCCGGCCGCCAGATGCAGGAGCTGGTACAGCCGGCCCGCCCGGGCGGGCGCGGGAGTGCCCGTGGACTGCCGGGTCGCGGGCCACGGCGGTGGCTCGGCACCGGTGGGGACGATGCGGATGCTGATGCCGCTGGCGTCCGGGTAGAGGTGGAAGTCCAGCCATTGGCCGGGCGGGCGGCAGGCGGTGAAGGCAACGGGTTCGCGGCTGATCACGGCGGCGCGGTAGCGGTCCTCGTAGGTGGGGTCGTCGAGCCAGGGGAGGGACCGCCAAGGGATCGTCCCGAGCAGTTGCCCGGCGTCCCGGCCCAGGAGTGCCGCGGCTCCGGAGCTGAGGAAGGCGATGCGCCCTTCCAGGTCGAGGGAGCAGGATCCGCCGGGCAGGCGCTCGGCGAAGTCGGCGGCGGCCAGCTCGGGGCTCACGGCGCGCCTGCCCGCCTGCGCGGTGAGCACCCGTGGCGCTCCGCCCGGGGCCGGCGCCCTCCCGGCCGCCGCTGCCTCGTCCAGCAGCAGGGCCAGCGTCCGGCAGGTGGCGGCGATGTGGCCCTGCTCACGTCGGGTCATATGCGGTGGGCGGGTGGCCGGCCACATCAGCAGCAGCGCACCCCACGCGCGGATGCCGGTGACCGGTGCGGCGGCCAGGGCGACGGGATAGGGCAGCGCCACCGCCGTTCGGGGATAGGACCGGGCCATCTTCTCCTGGTTGCCGACCCAGACCAGCCGGTCCTCGCGCACCGCCTCGGCCACGGGTGCGGGGGAGGCCACTGGGACTCTCGACCAGGGTGCGGCGGCTTCGGCCGGCGCCCCGTACAGCACCTCCAGGCACAGTACCCGCTCGTCCGCGGCGAGCAGGTAGAGGGCGCCGATGGTGGCGCCGGTCCTGCGGACCGTCTCGGCGAGCGCGGCGTCCACCTCGTCGGTGTCGACCGCCGGACCACCCGTGCCGGTCACGAAGCACCTCCAGGGTCGCGGCTCCTCCGGAGAGGTTTGGGTGCACTTCAACCATATGCACGAGGGGCCGCTGCCGCCGTCGCGGTAGCCCCGAACGGATCCCGGTCGTCAATTGCCTTTCCGTGCCCTTTCCCGCCGCTCACACCTGTACCATGATCCTCGGTTAGGTTAGGCTGACCTAACCGAGGGGATGTACGACGAGGGGAGCCCGGGGTGGGGCACGGCTGGGAAGGCATGGTCCTCAAGCTGATGCGTGGCCAGGACTTCACGTTCACCGTGGAGTCCAACGAGAAGGTCGGCGACCGCCTTCGCAGGATCCGCCTCGGCGACGGCGGCATGCTCGGAGCGACGGGGACGCACCCCACGATGTGGGTGCGGCTGTGGTTCGCCAACGCCGGCAAACCGCACCAGCGCGCCTACACCCTGGTGGACCCGGATCCGGCGGCCGGGACCT
>NZ_JBUEFZ010000078.1:0-3845 GCF_054963715.1 Streptomyces sp. STAM6
TCCTGACCCGAGGTCCCCTGTTTGAGGGGGCGCGGCGACCCTGCCCTCTCCGCTGCCGTGCGTCATCCGTCCCTGAGTGATGACGTCTCCATCGTTCCGGCGTGCAACGCCCGGCTCACGCTGCCGCGTTGCGTGTTGGCTTGCGCGCGCAGGACCGCACGGTGGGCAGTCGCATGAGGTGGCGCCCCGTGCCGGTGGCGCCGCGTCGTAGGAGGGAGATCGGAAACCGCCTCGAAGCATGGGCAACTGGGCTGTTTATACGGCCAATTGGCGTCCATTTGGCTGATGTTGCGAGTCGATGTCCCCTACGGAGTGCTCGACGTGGAACGCCATATCTGGTTACTGATAGCGTCTGTTCAGTCACGGTAGGCAATCCGCCTCGATGTACGAGTGAAAATCCGAGGGTTTTATGCGCAAGCTTCAGCAGGTCGTGATCGCAGCAGTGGCGGCGGCGGGCGGCCTGTCCGCCGCCGGTGCCGGCGCCGCTGTCGCCGACACGTCCGACAGCGGGCCGAAGGTGTACGACCTCTACCGCCCCTACCAGGAGTGCAGCCCGCAGACGGTGGCGGAGAACGACGTCCCGATCGGCGTGCTCGGCCTGGCCGGCACCCTGGACACGGCCTGCGGCCAGTACAACAACGCCTTCACCAACACCGGTTCCACCAACGCCGGCTACTGAGCCGCACCCGCGTCACTCCGTGCCCGGCACCGGCCGCGGGGCTGTTCAGGGAGGGTCCTGAGCAGTCCCGCGCCACGGCCGGTCGCCTCGAGTCGATGCAACACCCCGCGCGCCCGACTCCAGGGCGCGCAGTGGGCACCCCAACGCAAGGAAAGCGCGCATCACATGTTCAGCAGGAAGAAGATCGCGGCCCTGACGGTGCTCGCCGGTGGCCTCGCCATGACCCTGCCCGGCGGCACCCCCGCTTCTGCCGCGCAGGCACAGGGAGGGTGTACGCGTGACCTTCTGGGCGGTGTCAGCTGTCATCAGAAGATCCAGGGCCACGCATCCGAAGACGGTGTGATGGCCCACCGGGAGACCTGCACTCCGGTCAAGCCCTTGACCGTTCCCGCCGTTCTGGGCGGTGGGATGATGCGGCTCGGGCCGGAGGTGACCTGTTCCCCCGCTACCACTGGAGCGCCCGACGCGGCCGACACGGAGTCGCAGCCGTTCGCTCCGCTGGTCTAATCCCGACTCACCACACACATCCCTTCCGGCCCGCGAGGCTCGGCCGCGCGACACGGCGAAGCCCGACACGATGCACCGCAGATCCCGGCATATGGCGAAAACTGTGTATATAAATACACGGAGTAGCCAAGCCGGGCATCGTGCCTGGGTAAGGAAGGGTTTGAACATGCGTAAGTTTCAGCGCGTAGCAGTGGTTGCCGCGGCGGTCGCGGGCCTGTCGGCCTTCGGCGCCGGTGTCAGCTTCGCCGGCGAGAGCGAGCCGGGTGCGCCCGTCACCGCGGTCGCCGAGTCCTCTGCCAACGCCGTTGCCGTCAGTGACGGCTACTACGGTCACCCGCAGGAGAAGCACGGCGAGCCGGAGCAGGGCCACGGCGAGTAAGACCTGAACCCGGGGCTCAACTGCTCGGCGCTGCCACGGACCCATCGACCCTCTCCGGGTCACTGATGCACCTCGCACCACTGTGAACGGACTGGTTGCGTCATCGCGCGGCCTCTTCGGCGGTGTGCCAGGTGGTACCCGTGGCAACGGCAGCCCGGACGCACGGCGGCTCATCACGCCTGTGCGTCCGGGCTGCGGCTATTCCCGCGCAGGGCGCAGCCCACGGCGCGTCCAGGCGCAAAGAACGATCGGGCCCGACGTTGTAAAGGAATTCCATATGTTCACTCCGCAGAAGATCGCCGCCATTTCGGGAGTCCTGGGAAGTCTCGCCGCAATCTGTGCCGGCGCCGGGCACGCGTACGCAGACGGACGTGCGGATGACTGCGACACCGGCGGCGCCGTCTGCATCCGCAAGGACGAGACCAAGGTGGACAAGGAGGGCAAGCACATCGTCACGCAGCAGCAGAACTGCTCCACGGCCGACCGGCCGAACGTGGCATTCCGCGACCACCAACTGCTGGGCGACAGTCAGACCGGCAGCACCGGGCAGGTCATCGACTGCTCCAACACGGCGAAACTGCCGGCAGGCTTCAAGCGGCCGAACCCCGTTTTCTGAGCACCGCGTCATCCATGCCGGACCGGGAACCTTCCCGGCCCGGCATTTCGCGGTGCCGCGGGCAGTCGGCCGAGGCTCCGGGAGAAGCACCCCTCCGGCCCGCGGCCCCACCTCGTCCCATCCAGCGGCCTCAGGACACGCTCCCCGGCCGGGGGCGCCTGGACCTGTGGATTTCCGCAGAAGGCTTCTGGCGCGAGGGGGCGTTGGCCGGCTGATCACGACCCGCGGGACAACAGGCCGTTGTCGTCGCCGCCCTGGCCGAGATGGCGGAGACGGTGGGTGAACCATCCACTTGTGTTGCAGTGGCGTCACGCGCGGCTGGTGCGTGGCCCGGAAGCCGGCGGCCACCGCCGGACTCGGGTGATCCGTCGCTGCCGCAGGAGGCCGGGCGGCACGCAAAGGTCCCGGCGCCCGCGCCCTGGGGCGCGGTGCCGGGACCTTTGCTGGGCCGGCGACGTGGTGTCGCCGGCCCGGGATGTCAGAAGGCGCTGTTGTTGCAGCCCATGGTGGAACCGATGTGCGTGGACTGGGCGCCGGGGTTGCCCTCGCCGTTGAGCCCGTTGCCCAGCAGGCCGTTGATCAGGCCGACCTCGCCGAGGACGTCCAGGTTCAGGTCGTGCGACTTGCACTCAGAGCTCTGCGAAATGTTGAACTTGTCGCCGTGGCCCTTGCCGCCCTGGTCGGCCTGGGCCGTGCCGCCCACCAGCCCGATGCTGCTGAGTGCGGCGACCAGCACGGCAACGTTGCGAAGCTTACGCATGTCATCTCCAGTGGAGTGAATGGGGGGTGCGATCCATGGAAGATCGACTTTTACCGTGACGGGAGATTAGTACGAAATGTCGTGAAACGGGCATCAACGCGCCGGTGTTGTCAACGAGCTCCAGGACCACCCGAAAGCGGTAACGTCCGCGGTCGCCGACCGGACCGACCCGTTCCGCGCGGACGCACGCGCCCTTTCGCTCTGCATTCTGGAGGGGCGCGCGCGTGGGGTATCGCGCTCCGAGCGCGCCGAGGATCAGTTCCGGATGCTGCCACGTCAAAGGGAACGGCTGTGGTCTTCTTGTGCTGCCTGGTGGCCAACGGGTCCTGTGGAGGGGACCGTTGCGCGAGGGGTGCCGACGTGGCCGATCCGGACACCGAAGCACATGGGCGTCCGTCATGATGTCGAGTTTTCGAGGGCAGCGGGTACGGCCCGCTCGAAGGGGTGGTCGCGCCCTGGAGCTGAGGTACACGTCTGCGCGGGTCAGCATCGCCCTCGATCGGGGTGACCGGAAGTGGAGCACGGCCCGGTCGGCGATGGCGGCTTGTTTCCGAGTTGGCCCGGCTGCACGGCCGGACCGCGCAACTCTGTGCCGCATTCATGGTCCGGCTCACGCCGCGGCGGTGCCCGCATGCGTGATCGCGGGCCCGGGCATCCCGATGCCCTCATTTACCCGGGCGGCACACGGTTGCGCCCGCGGAAGTCGATTCACGGACCTGGTTGGCCGATGTCGTCGATGTCGTCGGCCGCTGCGAGGAGTGCTGTGAGAATCCCGTCTCCGGGTGCGCGCACGGACCGGATCAGCCGACATCAGCGGCTTGATCCGGTCCCGACATGCCATCAGTGATGGTTGACCGGATATTTGCATCCGATCAACTGCCAGCTATTAAGGGTGATGTGCTGA
>NZ_JBUEFZ010000079.1:0-3467 GCF_054963715.1 Streptomyces sp. STAM6
TCCCGGTGCACCACATCGGCGCGGTGGATCGCCGCGAGCGCCTCCACGAGCCCCACGCCCAGCGCGCGAACCGAACGCTCCGGCAACGCCCCCGAGACGACCACCGCGTCGTGGAGCGACGGGCCCGGAATGTAGGCGGTCGCCAGCCACGGCGGGGTTCCCGTGGGGTCCGCGTCGACCACCCCGGCGGTGAACAGCCCGCTCACCGACCGCGAGGCGGCCACTTCCCTGGCGAACCGTCTGCGGAAGTCGTACTCCTGCGCGAGGTCGGGCCGGATCACCTTGACGGCGACCTGCCGATTGCCCGGCGAACGGGCGAGATAGACCCGGCCCATCCCGCCACTGCCCAGACGCGCGACAATCTGATAGGGACCGACCTTACGTGGATCATCGGGCGACAGCGGTTCCAAGGGGCCCCCTCCATGACAACCTGCAGAAACACGTTGCCGAGCGGACAAATCATATCGGCGCGCCCCTCGTCGCCGCAGCGTTGTGCGTACCCGAACACCCCCGGTCGCCACGGCAGTTTGTCGCCAGGCCCGCACGGGCGCCCGCCAGGTCCGCCGGGCAGTGCTCCGCCGGCCCGCCCAGCGGCCGCGTCCCGGCGCCCGTGCGGGCGAAGTGGCCACGTGACAGCCCTTGACTCCTTCGGCGGCAGCCACCATCCTCGTCAGGCATTTGTGGGGACATGACAATGTCTACGGGACACGGGTGATCACGGTGATGACGTTGCTTCGACGCCCGCGCGGTGGGATCAAGCTCCTCGCGGTCCTTTCCCTCCTCCTCACCGTGGTCGCCATGGGTCCGGCCCAGGCGCAGGTCGAGACCGGGGACGAGGCGAGGGCGTCGGCCGGACCCGGCTGGTGGGACCCGGTCGACCGGCCCGCGCCCGACTCCGGCATCAACGCCGTCGGCGAGCCGTTCAAGGGGACCGACGCCCGGGGCCGCGTACGGGGCTTCGTCGACGCCCATGACCACATCATGTCCAACGAGGCCTTCGGCGGCAGGCTGATCTGCGGCCGCGCCTTCTCGGACCAGGGTGTCGCGGACGCGCTCAAGGACTGCCCTGAGCACTATCCCGACGGCTCCCTCGCCGTCTTCGACTTCATCACCAAAGGGGGCGACGGGAAGCACGACCCGCATGGCTGGCCCACGTTCAAGGACTGGCCCGCCCACGACTCCCTGACCCACCAGCAGAACTACTACGCCTGGGTGGAGCGCGCCTGGCGCGGCGGCCAGCGCGTCCTCGTCAACGACCTCGTCACCAACGGGGTGATCTGCTCGGTCTACTTCTTCAAGGACCGCGGCTGCGACGAGATGACCTCCATCCGGCTGCAGGCACGCAAGACCTACGAGATGCAGGCCTACGTCGACAGGATGTACGGCGGCCCCGGAAAGGGCTGGTTCCGCATCGTGACCGGCTCGGAGCAGGCCCGCGAGGTCATCGAGCAGGGTAAACTGGCCGTCGTCCTGGGGGTGGAGACCTCCGAGCCGTTCGGCTGCAAGCAGATCCTCGACATTCCCCAGTGCGGCAAGGACGACATCGACCGCGGTCTGGACGAGCTCCACGCCCTGGGCGTGCGCAGCATGTTCCTGTGCCACAAGTTCGACAACGCCCTGTGCGGGGTCAGGTTCGACCAGGGCACTCTCGGCACGGCCATCAACATCGGCCAGTTCCTGTCGACGGGCACCTTCTGGAAGACCGAGAAGTGCACCGGCCCGCAGCACGACAACCCCATCGGTCTCGCGGCGGCGCCCGAGGCGGCGAAGAAGCTCCCGCCGGGGGTGACCGTCCCCTCGTACTCCTCCGAAGCCCGCTGCAACACCCGCGGCCTCACGTCGCTCGGCGAGTACGCGCTGCGCGGCATGATGCAACGGAAGATGATGGTCGAGATCGACCACATGAGCGTGAAGGCCACCGGCCGCGTCCTCGACATCCTGGAGTCCGAGTCGTACCCCGGGGTCATCTCCTCGCACAGCTGGATGGACGAGGACTGGACCGAACGCGTCTACCGCCTCGGCGGCTTCATCACCCAGTACATGCACGGCGCGGACGGCTTCATCGCCGAGGCCAGGCGCACCAAGGCCCTGCGCGACAAATACGGCGTCGGCTACGGCTACGGCACCGACATGAACGGCGTCGGCGGCTGGCCCGGCCCGCGCGGGGCCGACACTCCGAACCCGGTCCGCTACCCCTTCCGCAGCGCCGACGGGGGCACGGTCTTCGAACGCCAGACCACCGGCGAACGCACCTGGGACATCAACACCGACGGGGCCGCCCACTACGGCCTGGTCCCGGACTGGCTGGAGGACATTCGCGTCGTCGGCGGCGCGGACGTGATCGCCGACCTGATGCTGGGTGCCGAGTCCTACCTCACCACCTGGCGGAAGTCCGAGGAGCACAAGGCCGGCGTGAACCTGGCCGCCGGGTCCCCGGCCTCGGCCAGCTCGTCCGAGTGGAACCCGTTCATCAGTTACGCCCCCGGACGCGCCGTGGACGGCAACACCCGCACACGCTGGGCGAGCCACTGGCGCGACCCCCAGTGGCTCCAGGTCGATCTGGGTGCCTCCCGCCTGGTCAAGCGCGTCACCCTCGACTGGGAACGGGCACACGCGAAGGCCTACCGGATCGAGGTGTCCGCCGACGGCGCCGAATGGCGGACGGTCTGGTCCACGACCACCGCCGACGGCGGCCTGGACACCGCGCGGTTCACCGGCGTGCCGGCCCGCTACGTACGGGTCACGGGCCTCCAACGCGGCACGGGATGGGGGTACTCGCTCTATGAGCTGGGTGTCTACAGCGGCTGACACCGCCGGGCGGTCACCGGCCGATCACTCGGCGATCTCGGTCCTCTCCCACCATTCGTAGACGGGCAGGCGCCCCTCCGCGGTGTCCTGATGGCGCGAGGTGAGTTTGAAGTGCTCGTAGCCGGCCCTGAACCGGATCTTCAGCTCGTCCCCGGGCGGGGTGATCGGGACGACCCGCTCGGGCAGCTCGTCCGGGCCTCCTTCGAGGAATGCCTTGGTGTTGGTCATGGCGACATTGTCACGCCACCCGCCGCATCCACCCGCTCCGCAACGCGGCAACCGCCGCAATACCCCGAATGCAGCCCGCGGAGTGGCGCAAGGGGGCTCCGGACGGCGTCACGTCAGTCGTCCGGGTCGAACCGGAACTCGCCCGTGGCGCTGTCGCGGGAGACCCGCCAGGCGCGGGGTGCCAGGGAGAACTCCTCCTCGGCCCACCCGGCGATGGCCGGAGCGAGGGCCGTTTCCGCGTAGTCCACCTCGATGATCTCCAGTGCGCGTACCGCGATCACGAGGAGAGGGCTGGTCTCGGCGGACTCGATGGCGCCGCAGACCGCCCCGAGGCCCTCCCGCAGTGCGGCGATCTCACCGGTGTTGAGCGTCAGCCGGGTGCCGTAGAAGGCGTCGACGACCTCGGAGACGTCCAGGAGGACCCGGTCACT
>NZ_JBUEFZ010000080.1:0-3428 GCF_054963715.1 Streptomyces sp. STAM6
GACGGGTGTGGCGGTGGTGGGCGGAGCCGTCGGCCGGAGGATTTCGGCGAACACGCCCACGAACACGCCGGCGCCACACCCGCGCACCTTGTAGCGATGTCTTCGCACCGGGGAATCCGCGGTCACAGGGCCCACCAGCAGTACATCCGGTGTCCCGCCGCACGCGACCGCCCGGCCAGGCCCGACAGCAGGGCCACCACCTGCGTCGCGGTCCCGGACGTGACTCCGTACTGGCGAAGCTCATCGGTCTCGGCCCACGGCCCGGCCGCATCGGCCGGCGAACCCCAGGGCGCCGCGGCCAGTGCCTCCTGCAGAGTGTCGGACACGCTGATGACGAACGCACCCTCGGCCTCCGGGGAGGAGAGCAGCTGCCCGGAGCGCGGACGCTCGCTCGCCTCCTCGAAGGAGCAGCCGGTCAGGATCGCTTCGAGCCTGGCCAGGGCCACGACCGGGTCGATGCCCCTCAGCGGTACTACGTCGAACACCGCGGCGTCCGGCCCACCGGGCAGGTCGAGGACGCGGACAGCGGTGGCGTCGTCCGGGGCGGAGAAGTAGTCGCACATCACCATGCGGCGATTCTGTCACCCGGCCCCGGCGCCCGATCACCGACTCGATCCTCCCTGGCTCCGCACCGATCACGGCGTCAGCGGTGCACGGTCACCGGCACCGTGTCGGAGACCACAGGGCGGCCGTCCTCCGGTGAGTCCCAGTAGGCGGTCAGTACACCGGCACCCGAGCGCGTGGCGTCGTACGGGAAGGTGACATCGAACGTACCGCGCGTGCCGGAACCCGAGGTGGCCGTGGCATAGGGGTTGGCCGCGGTCTTGCCCGCCGCGTCGGTGATCTTCAGACGGAGCGTGGCCTCGAAGGTGTTGGCACTGCCCCACACACGCAGCGGCGTCCGGATGCTGTCACCGATCAGCGGCGACTCGACCAGTACGTCCGGTGTCAGGTCCTCGAAGTCCGCGCGTCCGACGGGCTTGTTGAGAGCGATGCCCTGGCCGCTGAACGAGGACACCGGCTTGCCGTCGAGCGCGAAGCGCACCTTGTCGATGGTCGGGAAGCGGGTGGCGGTGAACACCACTTGGGCGAGCCTGGCGCGCATGGACAGGGTGCCACCGCCGTCGTCGTAACGTCCCGAGAGGTCCACGGTCGCGACGCGATCACGCACCACGATCGAGTGCAGGGTCGTGCCGGCGGGGATGGCCGTCGTCCGGCCGTGCCCGCGCTCGAAGCCGTTGGGCCCCGCGAGCAGGGCCCGCAGGGACTGCGCGGCGGTGGCCGGCCCGGACACGGAGCGGGGAGCGGGGGAGACCTGCTCGCCGTGGAGGAAGTAGACGGAGGTGCGGACCTGCTTCTTGCCGCCGCCGGGGACCGCTTGCTTCGGGGAAGCCGGTGGGGGAGTGGGTGCGGGCCGCGTCTCCCCGGCGCCCCGGCCGGGTTCCGTGGCGGGGGGCGAAGTGGCCGCCGGGGGTGTGTGCGTGGTCGTCGTCGGTGTGCCGGTCCCGGCCGGTCTCACACTTCCTTTCGCGTCCCTGCTCCCGCCTCCGCTTCCGCACGCGGTCAGCGCGAGCGGGAGCACGAGCGCGGTGGCGAGTGCCGTGGGTCGGACCCAGCGGAAGCCTGCAGATGACGAGTGGGTCTCAGTGCCCATGGCCGCCTCCTCCGAACTCCTCCAGGAAACACCCTTTTGGGCGGAAGGTGAAGAGTGAGTGAGTCAGGATTCCGGCCGCTCGTACGTTCGGTACGACCCCTGCGGGGGTGGCCGGACGACCGGCAGGTCGGCCGCCGGACGGCCCCCGCTCCAGGCCGCCGCCGGGTCCGGACGGTCCACTCGTGGCGAGCTGCTCGGGATGCGATCGTGCGGGGACGCTGCTTCGCTGATGGAGTCGTCAGGCTTCCCTCACCCGAGGAGTGGATCATGAGCGTTGCGGATGAATCACGCGGCCGTGTCCGGCAGATGCGCGAGAAGGCGAGGGAACTGGATCAGGCCGCCGAGCGGGCCTCCGACCCGGACCAGCGCCGGCGTCTGCAGGACAAGGCCCGCCGCCTCCGGGAGCAGAGCGACCAGGAGAGCAGTATCGCCTCGGGGGACATCGACCCGATGGTGTAGGTGGCGGTAATCCGCCGACGCCTGCGTGTCGGCCGGCGATCGCGGCCGGGCGGCGCGGTTGACTCGGCACATGAATGCCGCAGAAGTGCTCGCAGACGCCTTCGGACGTGTCGAAGAGGTGGTCCACGAGGCGGTCGAGGGGATCGAGACGGAACACCTCCACGCCCGGATCGATCCCGGCGCGAACACCGTCGCCTGGCTGGTCTGGCACCTGACACGGATCCAGGACGACCACCTGGCCGATGTCGCAGGCAGGGAACAGGTGTGGTCGTCGGAGGGATGGGCGGACCGCTTCGGTCTTCCCTTCCCTCCCGAGGCGACCGGTTACGGCCACACGAGCAAGCAGGTCGCCGCGGTCCGGGTCGATTCGCCGGCCTTGCTGCTCGGCTACTACGACGCCGTCCACGAGAAGACCGCGGCCTTCGTCCGCGGACTGCGCGGCACGGCGCTCAACCGGATCGTGGACGACTCCTGGACTCCGCCGGTGACCCTGGGCGTCCGGCTCGTCAGCGTCATCGCCGACGACCTGCAGCACGCCGGGCAGGCGGCCTTCATCAGGGGCTGCCTGGAACGCCGCCGAGCACGGAGGGCCACCGGAGGGTGAGGCAGTCGCTCAGGGCCGTCCGATGAGCTGGCTGCCCGCGATGCTGTCGGAGCGGGCGGTGAAGTATTCGGTGAAGGCGTGGACCAGCTCGTCCTCGGTGAGGCGGCCGTCTCCGTCGAGGTCGAGCTGACGGAAGCCGTGGTTGAGTTCGGCCGGGTGCACACGGGAGCCGCCGAAGAGGGCGCGGTACTCGTCCGGGCCGAGATGCCCGCTGCCGTCGGTGTCCGCCGCCCGGAACATGGCACGCACGGCGACGTGCAGCCCCTGCGCCAGGTATTCGGAGTCGGAGTCGACCCCGGCGAGCATGGCGGCGGTGAACTCCTCACAGGTCACCTGACCGTCCTCGTCGGTGTCCGTGGCGGCGCGCAGATGCTGCCACCAGGTGTCGAAGGCCGCGTACACCTCCGCTTCGCGCTCCTCCGTGAGCTCCAGCGGCCAGCACACGTTGTGTGCCATGGCCTGCAGGTCGGCGGCGCCGATACGTCCGTCGCCGGTCTGGTCCAGGACTTCCCGGAAGAACGTCCGCAGACGCGCGGGTCGGCTGTCGCCCTTGCTCCGGCGCGGTGCCGGCAGCCGGACGCCACGGGCAGCGGGCTCGGGCAGGCCGGTGCCGGCCGGGGCGGTCGGCTGCCCGGCGGGAAGACCGGCCAGGGGAATCCGGTAGCGCCGGTGCTCGGGCAACGTGCTCAGCAGCACGCGAGCGCCACGGTG
>NZ_JBUEFZ010000081.1:0-3261 GCF_054963715.1 Streptomyces sp. STAM6
CGCGATCGAGCCGCACACCGAAGCCGACCCGGCCGCCATGCTGTTCACCGTCTACGCGGCGGCCGGGGCGATGATCGGCAAGAGTCCGCACATCCTCACCGGCGGCGTTCACCATGGCGCCCGTGTCTGGCCGCTCATCATCGGCCGGACCGCGGGCGGCATGAAGGGAACGTCGTGGGCCGAGACCCGCCGCGTACTGCGCTGCGCGGACGGGGACTTCGACCACGCGCGGGTCATGAGCGGCCTGTCCTCCGCCGAGGGGCTCATCATCCAGGTGAGGGACCCGAGTGGTGACCCGGAGTCAGACAGCTATGACGAAGGCGTGGACGACAAGAGGCTGCTCATCATCGAGTCGGAGTTCGCGTCCGTCCTCGCCCAGGGGAAGCGCGAGGGGAACACCCTCCTTCCCCTCATCCGGCAGGCATGGGACGGCGGCACCCTCCGCACCATGACTGTGAAGCCGAAGATCGCCACCGACCCACACATCGGCATCGTCGGCCACATCACCCCAACCGAACTGCGCATGCGCCTCAACGAAGCCGAGCGGGCAGGCGGCACCATGAACCGCTTCCTGCCCGTCCTCTCTCGACGCTCCAAGCTCCTACCGGACGGCGGGAACCTGCCGGAGGCGGACGTGAAGGCCCTCGGCGCCGAGCTGCTGAGCGTCATCGAGAAGGCCAAGGGCATCGGCCAGATGAAGCGCAGCCTGCAAGCGGCCGAGCACTGGCGCGCGCTCTACAAGCGGCTCGCTGCCGACCACGCCGGCGACGGCCCGGTGGCCCAAGTCGTCGCCCGGGCCGCACCCCAGGTCCTCCGCCTCTCCGTCACGGCCGCGCTGCTGGACGGCTCCGACTACGTGGACCTGCCGCACCTCGAAGCCGCAGAAGCGATGTGGGACTACGCCGAAGACTCCGCCTGGTACGTCTTCGGCGGCGGATCCGGCAACCCCGACCTTGACCGGCTGAAGACATTCGTGGACGCCGGCGGAGAGGCGGGCGTCACCCGGACCGCCATCACCGCCGAGTGCTTCGGGCGCAACAAGAAGGCATCCGAGATCGACGGACTCCTGACGGAACTGCTGAAGATCGGCGGTTACGAAGAGTTCACAAAGCCGACCGGCGGGCGCCCCACAAAGGGGGTGCGACGAAAAAAGCCGAAGTAACGAATTAAGCCGCTGACCTGCGCAGATGTTTCGGGGCTTTATTCGTAGCTACGAAGAAAGCCCCCACCATCCAAGCCGCTGACCAGGTTCTTTCGTTCCTTCGGCTTAGTTCGTAGCCGAAGCCCCCAACCACCCCGACCACTACCCGGAGTGACAGTGACCGCCATTAAGGCCAAGCTCCAGCGCCGCCCGGTCAGGTACTGCGCGACCTGCGCCCGACCGGCCCGCAAAGCCAGCCACCTGCCCTGCTCCAAAGGCTGCGGAGCGTTCCTCTGCCGCAGCCACCACCAGTGCGCCAAGCAGCACAACCAGCACTGCCCCAACCGCGAAACCGCCTACACCGACAACCCCCAGGGGGCGCAGTGAGTACCCAGCCAGCCGACCTGGGACTGGCCGCATGCGGCGTGACCATCGCGGCCCTCCGAGGACACCGCGACTCCATACAGTTCCTCCTCGACCTGCCCCCGGCCGAACGCCTCGCCGTCGCCACAGCCGCCCTCCTCGCCCTCGGCGAAGCCGTCCGCTCCCTCCCCGGAGGCGAGGACATGGCCGGCCAAATCGCGCTCGGCATCCAGCAAGGCATCCCCAACGTCATCTCAGGAGAGTGACCCCATGACCCAGCGCCGCACCCCCGAGCAGCAGGCCACCGACCTTCAGGGCCGATTCCTCAAGCCCGCCAGCCAGCTCAGCGCCGAAGCACAGCGCGTCATCGACGGCACCATCCAGCAGGCCGCCCAGCAGCGCGACCAGGAAACCGCCGCCCTCCAGCGCACCCTCGACCGCCGCTCCCTGACCGACCACGCCAAGCGCGCCGCCGCAGCCGCCACCTACCGGCGCCAGCAGGCAACCCAGCAGCAGCTGTACGAACAGCACATCGCCGGTATCGACGCCCACAAGCAGAAGCTCGCCAACCGGGCCTTCGGCAGCGACAAGCCCCTGGACCCGCAGACCGCGATGAGCGTCCGCCACGCACGCGCACAGGCCGCCGATGTCGAGGACCCCCGCCAGGCCGAACAGCTCATCCGTGACGCCATGTTCACCGGCGACACGTACCTGGCCCGAGCAGCGGCCGCCGTCGCCTACGAACGCGGCTGGCACCAGGTCGTCGACATCTGGGGCGAGCAGAACCAGGACGCCATCCGCCATCTCGTCGAACTCAGCCAGATGCCCGACACCCGGGACTTCGCCTGGCGGGCCTCCACCGGAGGCCAGTTCATGGCCCCCAAGCCCGACATCCTCGAAGGCCTCCGAGAGCACGAGATCGACGCCCTCGCCCGCGACGACTCCATGGACGGAGACGCAGCCTGATGTACGGCACCGACACCCGACTTGCCGACGTCGCCGTCCGCGCAGCCCGCCGGCGCAAGCTCACCGTCCCCCACGCCATCGACGACGCAGCCGCCATGTGGCAGGTCATCGTCGACGCCGGACACACCCCCCACCCCGAACGCCTCACCGCCAGCAACATCCCCGACACCCCCGGCCAGCTCGCCAAGCTGATTGCCGAACGGGCCGAAGCCAAGCGGCACGCCGACTCCATCCGCGACGTGGCCGGCGACTTCCGAGAGCCGATCGTCAGCCGCTACAACCAGCTCGTTCAGGAGCAAGTCCCCGGCTGGATCCGCGCCCTGCAGCCCGAGTTCCTCACGCTCACCAAGGCACTCACCGCCCAGGCTAAGAAGCTCCCCACGGAACTGCGGGTGCAGACCATGGACTGGAACGATCCCAAGGTGAGCTCCGCGTGGGAGAAGGCCGAGAGTGTCGCGCTCCAGCTCGACCAGCTCGTCCACGACCGGCAGGACATGGCCAAGGCCGTCGGCGGAGACAAGGGCCGAGACAGCGACCTGTACGCCGTCGCCCTCATGCCCCAGCCCACCATCGACGACGTCTTCAACGACACCCTGCGAGACGTCGTCGGCCCCGTACTGCGCGAGTGGCGAGACCTCAGGCAGCAGCCCGTCACCCGCTGGCTCCACCTCGCACGCGCCGAGTGCGTCACCCTCCAGCTCGCCGACCCAGGAGAAGTCACACAGCGAGCCGAAGCCATGGACCGCTGGCGCGACGCCATCGCAGCACGGCACATGGCAACCGGACGAAGC
>NZ_JBUEFZ010000082.1:0-2089 GCF_054963715.1 Streptomyces sp. STAM6
CAGCACGAAGGAGAGCACAGCGGCGCCACGGCCGCGGCGGAGCCCGAACCGCTCCCGGAAGGCCGGGGGCAGGTCGGCGATCGTCAGCGACCGCAACACACGAGCGGCCACCGCGCGCACCAGCGGCCAGGCGGGGGCCAGGCGCCCCAGGCGGCGCGGAGCAGGAGCTTCCCGGAGCATGTCGAACAGCAGGTGGTGCACCGCTTCGCTGTACTCGAGGCGCTCACGGATGATGCGTTCCACATAGGCCGGTACGTCGGCGGCCGTCGCGGGGAACAGCCCGTCGGGAAGGCCGAACTCGGCGCAGGTCGCGCGGAACTCCGCGTAGAGCTGGTCCAGTTCGGCCGGACCGAGGGCCTTCCCGGACAGTTCCCGCATGGCCGTCATGGACTCGTACAGGGTGACCAGGACCCATACCCGCACCTCGGGGTCCAGGGCGGTGAACTGCCTGCCCCGCTCGTCGGTGCCGTTGATGCGCCGGTGGGTGCGCTCCAGGCGGGCGATCTCGCGGCGCAGACCCTCGCGGTCGGAGAAGAACAGCCGCCTGCCGCTGTCCATGGTGTGCTCGATCCGCCGCCACGGATGGGCGCGGTACGTGGAGTACTGTGCCACTCCGGCGGCGACCGCCGGGTCGGCGTTCTGCAGGACCAGCAGCCTCCACGCCACCAGCGCGATGCTCCACTCACCCAGGGTGCGGCGCAGCAGGGAGTCGGGGCCGGGCAGGTCGTCGGTGGACAAGGAAACGCTCCTCGGGTGGGCGGGCCGGGCCCGCTTCGGCGGGCCGGAGTGGGTGAACGGATCATGCGGATATCCGTTCACCCCAACGTCTGTGCGCCGACCGGGAAGCGGTGCCGTCCCCGGATTCACCCGTCCGGGGTGTGCCGGCCCCGATCCGGCACCGCGCGCGTCAGAGCGCGCGCAGCGCCGACCAGGTCTGCGGGCCGACGATGCCGTCCACGGCGAGGCCGTTGACGTCCTGGAATTGGACGACCCAGCTTTCGGTGCGTGCGCCGAAGGCCCCGTCGACAGCCAGGGCCTCACCTCCGGACCAGTAGTTGATGAGGCACTGGACCTCCCTGACCCGTTCACCGGTGTCACCACGCCTCGTCGTGGTGGTGCCGTTGTAGTACCCGCAGTACGCCGCGGCACCCCGCGCGACGGCCGGTGCCGTGGCGGTGGTGGGTGTCGCGGCGTGGGCGGTGGTGGCTGCCACGGACAGCAGAAGCCCCGCCACGGCGACGGCGGCCGCTGCTGTGGTGCGGAGACGCGAGAGCATGGGCAAGTCCCTTCTCTGGAGCACGCATTCGATGCGGGCCGGACTGGCGACCGGTTTCCTCACCGCTCGCCGCAGAGAGACTGGTGCCTGCGACGGTCGTTCATGCACGTGCCACCGGAAGTCACTCTCAGGCGTGACGGCGGACGTCACACGCGCCCCGCCCGCCTCGCGCCGTACGGCCTCGGCACGCCCGCTGCCGGGCACCTCCGCTTTGACGCACGCCCACACTGTCCGAGGGCATCACGTGGGCCCCTCGCCGGCCAATGACAGGACCTGGCCCGCCCGCCCGCGGCGCCCACCGGCAACGGGTCTCTTCACGGGTCGCGCAGCCAATGATCGAGAACAGCGAAGTCAGCGTCGGTGAGGCCGATACGGGGGTCGACGCGGTGGAGAAGGGCACGCTGTTCGTAATGGGCTGCGACCCAGCTTCGATCCCTGTCGGTGATCTCGTCGTCCACCCATGCGAAGGGACGACCGTGCGCCCAGGCGACGAGCGGACGCGTCTTCCAGTGCAACCCCGCCCGCATGTCACGGTCCTCGTCCGCGGACGGCTCCGGCCACTCCACCAGCGGCAGCGCCGACAGTCCGAGGCGTGGCGCGATGCACTCGTTCGCGTCAGCCATCCACGTCGTCGCCCAGACGAGGTCACAGGGAAGGGCCGCAAGCCTCGGTCCGTGTTCGGGGTTGATCCTGGAGAGGAGCGGGTTCGGTCCCGTCGGCGGACTCCCGTGAATCGCCGGCCCGCCGAATGGGACAAGTGGTCCATCGACATCGAGGAAGAGAATCGGTCGACCGGAAGAATTGATCACCTCC
>NZ_JBUEFZ010000083.1:0-1772 GCF_054963715.1 Streptomyces sp. STAM6
GACCGGGGACTGAGACGGTCGTCGGCGCCGCCCGGGGCTCAGCCCTCGGCGGTCACCGGGGCGGCGGGGGCCTCTTCGAGCTCCCACGCGTGCCGCTTGAACTCCCGCATGAAGTCCGGGTGGTCCTCCCAGTTCCGGGCAACGCCACGGAGTACGTCCCAGTTGTGCTCCAGCGCCTGGTCGATGATGTTGCGCATCGCCGGGTCCGCGGTGTCGCGCTTCTCGACGAGACCCTTGACCGCGGCCGCGGCCCTGACCGTGTTGAGCAGCGCGCGCAGCGCGCGCGAGGTGTCGTCCATCCCGAAACCGTGCTCACTCCCGGTCTCGGCGTCGAACAGCGGGCGAAGCCGGTCCTCGACGAACGCGGTGATCCGCTCGAAGTGCTGCCTGTCCATCGGGGAACTCCCTCTCCTGCCGGACCCCACCGGTCCGGCCTGTCCGGTCGATCTGCTTCAGGCAAAATAGAACAACGGCTCGGGCAGGTCGAACGACCGGCCCGAGCCGTTTGCCCACCTTGGCCCGCTCAACAGTTGCGGATGTACCAGACGGGCGTCCAGTCCTGGTCGTGGTTGGTGAAGTCCGGCGTGAAGGACTTCAGGACGTTGCCGGTCCGTCCGTAGAAGTACGAGGTGACGCCGCCGGTCTGGGCGTTGTAGTAGTTGCCGGTCCCGTTCCAGTTCGCCAGCGCGTACGTGCGGCAGGTGTAGAGGAAGAACACCTTGTAGTCCGACGTCGTCGGATCCCAGGCGACGGCGCAGAGGTTCCCGCCTGGGCAGGTATAGGGACTGCCCGGCGCACGGTGTTCGGTGCGCACCGATGGCGAGATCGTCGGTGACACCGCGGCCGCGTCGGCCCGGGCCGACGTCCCGCGGGCACTCTCGGGCGCCGACGGCAGCACGACCACCCGGTCACCGGCACCGCGGTCCGGGGAAACGGCCGCCTGGGCGGGAGCGACGGCGAAGGCTGTCATCAGCAGCGACGCGAGGACGCCGACGACGCCGGACCATAACCGCTTCATGCGCATCAGTTGGTACCCCCCTGTCGGGACGACAACACGCGGGACTCACTGTCGCGGTGCTCCCCATGGCACCCGACGCAGTCGTGGCCCGCGGTGTTGTGAGGAGCGGGAGCATCTCGAGCTCCCGCGTTACCACAGTTACCGGCGGCTCCGGACGCCGTCAACGACACCTTTCGGCCCGTCTGCATCAAGCGCCTCCGCGGTGCCCGCGGGCCGCACGGCACATGTGTGGGCCTCCTGGAAGACGTCCGACGAGAAGGGGGCCATCCGGCCGTCCGGTCGGCATGGTCCCGGTGCTGAAGGCCCTTCGCGCGGCGCAACCGCTCTCATGGGCGGAGGCTCGGGTCATGGCGGACCGGTTCATGGAGGGCGGCCTCATCGGCACCCGCGTGGAAATGGAACTTCTGGCCCTGCACCTGCGGCAGCGTTCGGTCGGCGTGACGGTCGACGCCGCGCCATGATCAACGGAATCGCCCCCCGGAGCCGCGTGACACCGGACGACGCCGTAGCCGTCACCGTGAAGTCGCGCCGCCCCCGGGCCCGGCCAGGCGTACGAATCGCTGAGCGCCGCTGTTCCAGCCCCGGCCACTGCTCGTCAGTGTGAGGCGGCCCTTGTCCCAGGTGCCGCGCACGGTGACCTCTTCGTCCCCGAGACGGCCGCGGGTGGTGAAGACGATGTGCGGACCCCGCTGTTCGTACCGCGCCACATGAACCCCCTTCACGGGGTGCTCACGCCGCAGCCAGCGGGCGATGT
>NZ_JBUEFZ010000085.1:0-1447 GCF_054963715.1 Streptomyces sp. STAM6
GCGACGATCCGGCCAGCCAGGCCGTGCATCGCCTTCTCTCCCAGGAGGGGCCAGGGGCGTCCGGTCGGGGACGGCTCCGCCTCCTCGGCGCCGGGGTCGGCGCACTGTTCGTCGGTCACGCCGCCTCCGTGCGGGCCTGGTAAGTCAGATAGCGGCCGGGCTTGCCCGGGATGGCGATCGGGGGCCACCCGGGAGTGGCCTGCAGCTTGTGCGGGGGCTTCGGCCTGGCGGCCTGGTCCAGGGCGGCCCGGGTGCTGCGCAGCCAGAGCGGCGTGCGTGCCTGGTCGGCGTCCCGGAACCACTGGAGAAGCGCTTCCTCGTCGCCGTACTTGCGCCACTTCTCGGCGGCGTCCAGCACTGCGGCGAACCTCTTGGGGTCGTCAGGGTGCAGGGCGATCCACTCAGGGCTGGCGTACGGCGGGAAGTCGTCAGCGAAGTACGCGCTCTTAGACTCAGCCCACAGCTGGACAATGTCGCCCCACTCGATGCGCTCCATGCCGGTCTGTGGCACAGTGGAAGCCGACTGAGTGTCCACCACACAGTTCTCTTGAGGCGTCCGTGCTGCGAACACGGGCGCTTCTTCTTTTCCGTTCAAGCCGCTGCACCCCCGGCCGGCACGGTGCGCTCGTCCAGCCACTGCTCGATGGCGCTCCGCTTGTACCGGATGCGTCCGCCCTTCCCGGGGCTGGTCTTGATGTATTCGGGTCCGACACCGTTCCACCGCCAGTTCGCGAGCGTCTGCGGGCTGAAGCCGTAGGCGACCTGCACCTGCTTCGGCGTCATGAGTTCGTCGGTCACTTCACACTCCGAATGAGTTGTTTTCCGACTCGCTTGCGTCGATACTGGACGCATGACAGTGACAGTAGCAGACGGTTCGAGGCGGTTGAAGATTCCGCTGAGTCATACACTCGCGGGCATGACTGAGCAGCCGGCCCGCCCCCGAACGCAGATCACCGACCCGACCGGTCGTCACGTCGCACGGAACGTACGGCGGATCCGGGAATCCCGCGGATGGTCCACGTACGACCTGTCTCGACTCCTAAAGGAGGCGGGGCGCCCCATTTCCCCGTCCGCCATCGCCAAGGTGGAGCGCGCGGAGAGGCGAGTAGACGTGGGAGACCTTGCGGCCCTTGCCGCCATCTTCGGCGTATCGCCATCAGCACTGTTCCTGCCGATGACAGAACGGCCGGACGACCAAGTCGAGATCACCGGCGCGGGGCACGTCCCAGCGGAGGACGCCTGGGCGTGGGGCAACGGGTCCCGTCCCCTGCGGTACCAGGAAGGCAAGGAGCCGACTCAGCAGATGGAGCACCAGCTGTTCGGTGTACCCCAGTGGCTGCGTACGAGGGTGCAGGGGCCAGTCCAAGCACGCATGACCACGGAGGGATCCGCCCGGGTCGACGCGTTCCGTGAAGCGTTCCGCCAGGCACACGGCCGCCTGCCCGAC
>NZ_JBUEFZ010000086.1:0-1413 GCF_054963715.1 Streptomyces sp. STAM6
CTGAGACCTGATGCCGAGCCGATTGTGGTGAAGTGGATGATCCTATGCTGTCGAGAAAAGCCTCTAGCGAGTTTCATGGCGGCCCGTACCCTAAACCGACTCAGGTGGTCAGGTAGAGAATACCGAGGCGTTCGGGTGAACTATGGTTAAGGAACTCGGCAAAATGCCCCCGTAACTTCGGGAGAAGGGGGGCCATTCCTGGTGATGACACTTGCTGTCTGAGCTGGGGGTGGCCGCAGAGACCAGCGAGAAGCGACTGTTTACTAAAAACACAGGTCCGTGCGAAGCCGTAAGGCGATGTATACGGACTGACGCCTGCCCGGTGCTGGAACGTTAAGGGGACCGGTTAGCTCTGTTTCGACGGGGCGAAGCTGAGAACTTAAGCGCCAGTAAACGGCGGTGGTAACTATAACCATCCTAAGGTAGCGAAATTCCTTGTCGGGTAAGTTCCGACCTGCACGAATGGCGTAACGACTTCTCGACTGTCTCAACCATAGGCCCGGTGAAATTGCACTACGAGTAAAGATGCTCGTTTCGCGCAGCAGGACGGAAAGACCCCGGGACCTTTACTACAGTTTGATATTGGTGTTCGGTTCGGCTTGTGTAGGATAGGTGGGAGACTGTGAAGCTTGGACGCCAGTTCAGGTGGAGTCGTCGTTGAAATACCACTCTGGTCGTGCTGGATGTCTAACCTGGGTCCGTGATCCGGATCAGGGACAGTGTCTGATGGGTAGTTTAACTGGGGCGGTTGCCTCCTAAAGGGTAACGGAGGCGCCCAAAGGTTCCCTCAGCCTGGTTGGCAATCAGGTGTTGAGTGTAAGTGCACAAGGGAGCTTGACTGTGAGACCGACGGGTCGAGCAGGGACGAAAGTCGGGACTAGTGATCCGGCGGTGGCTTGTGGAAGCGCCGTCGCTCAACGGATAAAAGGTACCCCGGGGATAACAGGCTGATCTTCCCCAAGAGTCCATATCGACGGGATGGTTTGGCACCTCGATGTCGGCTCGTCGCATCCTGGGGCTGGAGTCGGTCCCAAGGGTTGGGCTGTTCGCCCATTAAAGCGGTACGCGAGCTGGGTTTAGAACGTCGTGAGACAGTTCGGTCCCTATCCGCTGTGCGCGTAGGAATATTGAGAAGGGCTGTCCCTAGTACGAGAGGACCGGGACGGACGAACCTCTGGTGTGCCAGTTGTTCTGCCAAGGGCATGGCTGGTTGGCTACGTTCGGGAGGGATAACCGCTGAAAGCATCTAAGCGGGAAGCCTGCTTCGAGATGAGTATTCCCACCTCCTTGAGAGGGTAAGGCTCCCAGTAGACGACTGGGTTGATAGGCCGGATATGGAAGCACCGTGAGGTGTGGAGTTGACCGGTACTAATAGGCCGAGGGCTTGTCCTCAGTTGCTCGCGTCCACTGTGT
>NZ_JBUEFZ010000087.1:0-1297 GCF_054963715.1 Streptomyces sp. STAM6
CCCTGCGGGAACTGCGGCGAAGGCACCTGCCGGCGATGAGGCGCTACGCCGCCTTGTGCATCGACGTCACGTACTCGGAAGCCCTGGCCTACGAAGCCTTTCACCGAACCGAACCCTCGTTGCACCGCGGCTTCCACCCCCAGGACGCCCTCCGCCCCCACCTCCTGCGATCCGTCCTCCACACCGCCGTGTCCTGGGCGCACACCGGCCGCCGCGCCGACCTCACCCCCCGATTCCTGCGATGGCTCGACCACCACCTCGCACACC
Source organism: Streptomyces sp. STAM6 (assembly GCF_054963715.1). Taxonomy (NCBI): domain Bacteria; kingdom Bacillati; phylum Actinomycetota; class Actinomycetes; order Kitasatosporales; family Streptomycetaceae; genus Streptomyces; species Streptomyces sp. STAM6. Next base: position 268 of record NZ_JBUEFZ010000087.1, read on the forward strand.
ACACCGGCGACCCGCCGACCCACCCCCTCCATGAGGCGCTCCACATACTCCCGCCCCGCACCCGCACGCTCCTCTGGCACACCATCGTCGACACCTCAGACCCCCGCACCATCTCCCACATCCTCGGTCACGCACCCCCGCAGACCCCCCATCGCCGATACGACCTCCTTCAACGGCTCCGTCACGCCTACCTCACCCAACACACCGCACAAGCCGAGGCACCGTGCCGGCACCTCACCAAACTCCTGGACGTCGCCACACGCCCCCACTCACAACGCCACAGCGGCTACCTCAGCCACCACCTCGCCCACTGCGCGTCCTGCACAACCACCCACCACATCCTCATTCGCCTGAACAACCAACCCCGCATCCTGATCGCCGAAGCACTAGTCCCCTGGGGCCACACCATTTACGTCGACACACACCACGGCCGTGAGCCGTTGTCTCCCGCGCCCGTCGCGCACGGGTCAGCGCCCACCGGCCGGGCCGCGCGCAGGACCTCACAGCGATCCGCACGTCACGCACGTGATGCGGGATCGGCACGGAACGCAGGTCCGGCACGCCACGCCCGTCAGCACCGCCGGTCCACCCACCAGGCCTCAACACTGAAGTTCGCGCTCACCGTCACCGCACTGGCGCTCGCAACGGTCAGTGCCGCCGCTGCCCTCGCCATCGAGCAGCAACACACCCGTCTCGACGCGCCTGCCGTCACCGACCCGTGCACCACGGACGAGACCGGGAGGTGTTGTTCCAGCCCCTCGGCACCACCGTGCGAGGCCGAGTGACACGAGCTGCCGGCGGCACGTCGGCGGCGATCTGTACGGACACCCACCTCGCGAGCCTGTCCACGCGGGGGCGCGGCACTCCAGCCGCGAAGCCCTCCACCGGGCACCGCACCCGGTCACGCCCGGCGCAACCTCCACCCGGCTCGTAACGCGGCGGTCGACGAGTCATCACCGCGGTCATGGACGATGCGGCGTGGTCGCGGTCCGCGCAAGTGTTGGCGACCGGCTCTCCCTCGTTAGATTAC
>NZ_JBUEFZ010000088.1:0-1049 GCF_054963715.1 Streptomyces sp. STAM6
CCTACACCCTTACCCCGGGACAACCACCGCCCGGGCTGGACTACCTTCCTGCGTCACCCCATCGCTTACCTACTACAGATCTGGGTCATCGGCTCCACCACTCCCCTTTGCCCGAAGGCTCCGGGGCGGCTTCACGGACTTAGCATCGTCTGATTCGATATTGGGCGTTTCAAAGCGGGTACCGGAATATCAACCGGTTGTCCATCGACTACGCCTGTCGGCCTCGCCTTAGGTCCCGACTTACCCTGGGCAGATCAGCTTGACCCAGGAACCCTTAGTCAATCGGCGCACACGTTTCTCACGTGTGTATCGCTACTCATGCCTGCATTCTCACTCGTGAACCGTCCACAACTCGCTTCCGCGGCTGCTTCACCCGGCACACGACGCTCCCCTACCCATCACAGTCCCCGTTGGGGGTATGTACTGCAATGACACGACTTCGGCGGTACGCTTGAGCCCCGCTACATTGTCGGCGCGGAATCACTTGACCAGTGAGCTATTACGCACTCTTTCAAGGGTGGCTGCTTCTAAGCCAACCTCCTGGTTGTCTCTGCGACTCCACATCCTTTCCCACTTAGCGTACGCTTAGGGGCCTTAGTCGATGCTCTGGGCTGTTTCCCTCTCGACCATGGAGCTTATCCCCCACAGTCTCACTGCCGCGCTCTCACTTACCGGCATTCGGAGTTTGGCTAAGGTCAGTAACCCGGTAGGGCCCATCGCCTATCCAGTGCTCTACCTCCGGCAAGAAACACACGACGCTGCACCTAAATGCATTTCGGGGAGAACCAGCTATCACGGAGTTTGATTGGCCTTTCACCCCTAACCACAGGTCATCCCCCAGGTTTTCAACCCTGGTGGGTTCGGTCCTCCACGAAGTCTTACCTCCGCTTCAACCTGCCCATGGCTAGATCACTCCGCTTCGGGTCTTGAGCGCGCTACTGAATCGCCCTGTTCGGACTCGCTTTCGCTACGGCTTCCCCACACGGGTTAACCTCGCAACACACCGCAAACTCGCAGGCTCATTCTTCAAAAGGCACGCAGTCACGAGA
>NZ_JBUEFZ010000089.1:0-715 GCF_054963715.1 Streptomyces sp. STAM6
ATCAAGAGCGGGTCAGTAAGACCCATTGCCGACGGCAAGGGACATGGTGTCTTTTTGCCGACCAACAAAATGGGGTCTGTTCATGCCGCGTCATCGCCGCCGACTCTCGACGGCACAACGTGGCCTGGGCCGGGTGGGCAGGCTTGCGTACACAAGACCCCGGCTCCTGCTGGGTACCGCCCTCGTGCTGCTCGGGTTCGCCGCCGTGCTCGGTGAGGGAGTGGCCACGCATCTGCGCAACGGGGGCAATGAGGACCCGGCCTCCGAGTCCTCGTACGCCGCGCGACTACTGGACCGTTCCTTTCCTCGTAGCCGACCCAATCTGGTGCTCCTGGTGAGCGTCGACGGCGGGGTCGATCAGGCCGTCGCCGAACGACCGGGGCGTGAACTGGCGGCCCGGCTCGCCGAGGAGCGAGATGTCGCGGGAGTCACCTCCTACTGGGGCACGGGCCTGACCGCCCTGCGTTCGGACGACGGGAGCTCGGCCCTGATCGTCGCTCGTCTCAAGGGGGACGAGACGGGCGTCGCGCGCGCTTTCGCCCGGATCGCGCCGCGGTACCGGGGAAACCAGGGTGTCCTTCAGGTCCGCCTCGGCGGGGCCGCGGCGATCCGCCACGAGACGCAGGCCGTGATTGCCGAGGATCTCGATCGGGCCGAGGCGATCTCCTTTCCCGTCACCTTGCTGATCCTGGTCTTCGTATTCGGCAGTGGGGCT
>NZ_JBUEFZ010000090.1:0-662 GCF_054963715.1 Streptomyces sp. STAM6
GCCACCGGTGGCGAGACCGGCCGCACAGACGGCGGCGTGCTGCTCGGCGATGCCGACGTCCCAGACGCGGTCGGGGAACCGCTCGGCGAACTTCGTGAGTCCCACCGGGTGCAGCATGGCGGCGGTGAGGGCGACGACGTCCGGTCGCTCGGCGCCGATCTCGGCGATCTCGTCCCCGAAGACAGCGGTCCAGGAGGGGCCGTTGGCGGGGGTGAGCGGTGCCGCGGTGAGCGGGTCCATCGCTCCGACGGCGTGGAAGCGGTCGGCCTCGTCGGCGAGCGCCGGCTCGTAGCCGCGGCCCTTCTCGGTGAGGCAGTGCACCAGGACCGGCCCGTGGAAGCGTTTCGCACGGCGCAGCGCGGACTCGACGGCCGCGATGTCATGGCCGTCGATCGGGCCGACGTACTTCAGCCCGAGGTCCTCGAACATGCCCTGTGGGGCGATGAAGTCCTTGAAGCCCTTCTTGGCGCCGTGCAGCGACCCGTACAGCGGCTGTCCGATGACGGGGGTGTGCTGGAGGACGTCCTTGCCCCAGGCCAGGAAACGTTCGTAGCCGTCGGTGGTGCGCAGGGTGGCGAGGTGGTTGGCGAGGCCGCCGATGGTGGGGGCGTAGGAGCGCTCGTTGTCGTTGACGACCACGATCAGTGGGCGGTCCTTGGCGG
>NZ_JBUEFZ010000091.1:0-659 GCF_054963715.1 Streptomyces sp. STAM6
AGGCCAAGGACCGTCCGCTCGTCATCGTCGTCAACGACAACGAGCGCTCCTACGCCCCCACCATCGGCGGCCTCGCCAACCACCTCGCCACCCTGCGCACCACCGACGGCTACGAGCGCTTCCTGGCCCGCACCAAGGAGATCCTCGACCGCACGCCGGTCGTCGGGAAACCGCTCTACGAGACGCTGCACGGCGCCAAGAAGGGCCTGAAGGACTTCATCGCCCCGCAGGGCATGTTCGAGGACCTCGGCCTCAAGTACGTCGGCCCGATCGACGGTCACGACATCGAGGCGCTGGAGTCCGCGCTGACCCGCGCCAAGCGGTTCGGCGGCCCGGTCATCGTCCACTGCCTCACCGAGAAGGGCCGCGGCTACCAGCCCGCCCTCCAGGACGAGGCCGACCGCTTCCACGCCGTCGGCAAGATCCACCCCGACACCGGCCTGCCCATCTCCTCCTCCGGCGCCGACTGGACCGGCGTCTTCGCCGACGAGATGGTCGAGCTCGGCAAGGAACGCAAGGACATCGTCGCCATCACCGCGGCCATGCTCCAGCCGGTCGGCCTCGACAAGTTCGCCAAGGTCTTCCCCGACCGGGTGTACGACGTCGGCATCGCCGAGCAGCACGGCGCGGTCTCCGCGGCCGGTCTCGCCACCGGCGGT
>NZ_JBUEFZ010000092.1:0-552 GCF_054963715.1 Streptomyces sp. STAM6
CCGGAAGCGGTTGATGGCGTCGATGTGCTTCGCGCGCAGTTCGTGGTCGCGCACGCCCAGGCCCTCTTCGGGCGCGAGGGCGAGGACGCCGACCTTGCCCTGGTGGAGGTTGCGGTGGACGTCGTAGGCGGCCTGGCCGGTGTCCTCCAGCGAGTACACCTTCGACAGGGTGGGGTGGATCTTGCCCTTGGCGATCAGGCGGTTGGCCTCCCACGCCTCGCGGTAGTTGGCGAAGTGCGAGCCGATGATGCGCTTCAGCGACATCCACAGGTAGCGGTTGTCGTACTCGTGCATGTAGCCCGAGGTCGAGGCGCAGGTGGTGATGGTGCCGCCCTTGCGGGTGACGTAGACGCTGGCGCCGAAGGTCTCGCGGCCGGGGTGCTCGAAGACGATGTCGATGTCCTCGCCGCCGGTCAGCTCACGGATCCGCTTGCCGAAACGCTTCCACTCCTTGGGGTCCTGGGTCTGCTCGTCCTTCCAGAACTTGTAGCCCTCGGCGCTGCGGTCGATGATCGCCTCCGCGCCCATCGACCGGCAGATGTCCGCCTTCTG
>NZ_JBUEFZ010000093.1:0-527 GCF_054963715.1 Streptomyces sp. STAM6
TTTGTGCACAGGTCAATGAAGGGCCACGTTTTCATGCGCAAGTTTCCGCAGATCGCGCTCGTCGTCGCAGCAGCCGGCGGTCTGACCGCCGTCGGAGCCGGCCCCAGCGCCGCGGCACCGGCCACCTACAACGGCGCCCCGCCCCCCGTCTCACAGCCGGACGCCCAGGCCACCTCCGCGACCTCCTCACAAGCCTCCGCCCAGACCTACGGCCCCCAGACACAGCAGGCCGCCCCACAGCCCGGCACCCAGGTCAACCCCCAGCTCAACCCCCAACTGAACCCGCAGATCAGCCCCCAGCTCACCCCCCAGACCCCACAAGCCGCACCCACCGGACACGGCGCCGACGTCCAGCAGGCCAACCTGTTCCGACCCTCCCAGGAATGCAGCCCGCAAAACCTCATCGGCGCAAACGTCCCCGTCGCCCTGCTCGCCGCCTCCCAGACCCACGGCGTCCAGTGCACCCAGGCCAACAGCCAGGCCAACTCCTTCGCCCACGCACAAGCACACTGACGACGAACGGGCAG
>NZ_JBUEFZ010000094.1:0-513 GCF_054963715.1 Streptomyces sp. STAM6
CTAGTAGGGCTTGGTCAGGTTCAGTCTTTGGTGGCGTGTCCGGATGGCTGGCAGGGTCGTTGATCGGGTGTGATGGCTGAGGAATTGGTTGCGGTCCGGTGTGATCTGGAGGATTTCGCGGCGGAGGTGTTCGAGCCGTTCGCGCGGGCGGATCAGCGTCGGTGGGGGTCGGTCTACCTGCGTGGGCTGCTGACGGACGGCGGACGCAAGTCGGTCGAGCCGATGGCCGCCCGGCTCGGGGAGGAAGGAAACCGGCAGGCTCTGGCCCACTTCATCACCTCCAGCCCGTGGGACCCTGCCCACGTGCGGGCCCGGCTCGCGTGGATGATGCAGGCGGCGATCAAGCCGACCGCACTGGTCATCGACGACACCGGGTTCCTCAAAGACGGCGATGCCTCGGCATGCGTGACGCGGCAGTACACCGGCACCGCAGGCAAGGTCACCAACTGCCAGGCAGGGGTCTCGCTGCACCTGGCCGGCGACCATGCCTCCGCTGCGGTCGACTGGCGGCTG
>NZ_JBUEFZ010000095.1:0-508 GCF_054963715.1 Streptomyces sp. STAM6
AGTTGTTTGGCAAACGATTTCGGTGGAGCTCAATCATCTCCATTAATCACGCAGCGTGACAGGTGCAGGGGTATTCAAACGGGGCACAAGTCGGCGATGGTGCGATACGGGACACCGGGTGTGAGTGAAAAGTGAGGTCATCGACCACAGCCGGTTTCAGTCGTTCACCTTGCGTGATTCACATCACATGGCTCGTCAACTGGGCTACTTTCGCCGCGCGTTGGCCTCATCACGCCCCCTGGCCAGGGTGATCGCCGGAGCGGTCGCTGTGCCGACGGCGCACGCGAACAGGCTTGGGATTCAAGGCAGTTGGGTGTGGTGTGTGACGCAGATCACCTCATGGTGACTTGTTGTACCGGCTGTGGTCAACGGCCTCGCTTTTCGCTTGCCGCTGGTGTCCCGTATCGCACCATCGCCGTTTTGTGCCCCGTTTGAATACCCCTGCGCCTGTCACGCACCGTGATTGATGGCGGTTGCGCCTGCCCGAGAAATCATTTGCCGGACGATC